>NZ_CAUUSI010000002.1:0-125442 GCF_963547875.1 Lancefieldella parvula | reverse complement strand
CATCGAAGCTCTCTTCAATACCTCATGTTTTATAAGACCTCGCGTGGCGAGAAACCCTTTGAGTTTAGGTGTGCCTTATGCGTCATGGTGACGACGTGGCTGCCTGCGCTCAGAGTTGCCGTTGTCGTTCTGACGACGTGGGCGACGCTCCTCACGATCCTTCTTTGGAGCACCCTGTGGTGCCTCTGGCTTATCGAGACGGTCAAGAGAAATCTTGCCCTTCTCGTCTACCTCAAGGACCTGAACCTTAACCTCGTCGCCAACAGCTAGGACATCCTCGATCTTCTCGACACGTCCCTGTGCAACGCGGGAAATGTGAAGCAGACCATCCTTGCCAGGAAGGAGCTCAACAAAGGCGCCGAATGGCTGAAGACCAACAACGCGACCAGTGTACTCCTCGCCTACCTCTGGAACCTTAACAATAGCCTTAATGCGCTCTGCAGCAGCTTCGGCAGCACCGTTAGTACCAGCGATAAAGACGGTGCCATCCTCCTGGATGTCAACGGTTGCGCCCGTATCCTCCTGGATACCGCGGATAACCTTGCCACCAGAGCCAATGACGTCGCGAATCTTATCGGTTGGGATAGAAAGCGAGATGATCTGTGGAGCAGTCTCTTTGGTCTCAGTACGAGGTGCAGGAATCTGCTCAAGCATCTTGTTCAGAATGAACATACGGCCCTCTTGAGCCTGGAGAAGAGCGCTGCGCAAAATCTCTGGAGTAAGACCAGTTGCCTTGTTGTCCATCTGCATTGCGGTAATACCCTTGGTGGTACCGCAGACCTTGAAGTCCATGTCGCCAAGGAAGTCCTCAAGACCCTGGATATCGGTAAGAACAACAGTCTTACCGTTCTCCTGGATAAGACCCATTGCAACACCAGAAACAGGACGCTTTAGAGGAACACCTGCATCCATAAGGGAAAGCGTAGAACCGCAGGTAGAAGCCATGGAAGAAGAACCATTGGACTCCATTACCTCAGAGACAACACGGATGGTGTAAGGGAACTCTTCTTCAGAAGGAATGACAGGCAGAAGTGCGCGCTCTGCAAGAGCTCCGTGACCAATCTCACGGCGCTTTGGGCTGCCCATACGGCCAGTCTCACCGGTGCAGAATGGTGGGAAGTTGTAGTGGTGAATGTAGCGCTTGCCATCCATTGGCTCAATGGTGTCAAGACGCTGCCACTCGTTGAGCATGCCAAGTGTACAAATGGAGAGAACCTGAGTCTGACCGCGCTGGAAAAGGCCAGAACCGTGAACAAGTGGCAGGTAATCAGGCTTGACCATGATTGGACGGATCTCGTCTGCAACACGACCGTCAACGCGCTCGCCGGTCTCAACAACCATGACGCGCATAGCGTGCTTCTCAAGACCCTTGAGCTCAACCGCAATAGCGCGACTCCAAAGCTCCTGCTCCTCCTCGGTGAACTGAGCCTTAATCTCGTCCATCAGGTCAGCAACCTTCTGCATACGGGACTGCTTGTCAGCATCCTTAAGAGCAGCGCTCATCTGGTCATAGTAAGCAAAGATGCGGTCGTGAACCTCAGCAATTGGCTCGTCAAGGATGTACTCACGCTTGACGATAGGGCCGTTAACCTCTTCCCACTTAGCAATAAACTTCTTCTGCTCCTCGCAAAATGCTGCAATTGCTTCCTGACCAAATGCCATAGCGGAGAGCATGTCCTCTTCGGAAATCTCATCTGCACCAGCCTCAAGCATGGAAATAAAGGTGGAAGAACCGCCAAGCTCAAGGTCAAGGTCAGAGTGATCGCGCTCTTCATAGGTTGGGTTAACCAGGAACTCGCCGGTATCAGCGTTGCGGCCAATACGGACGCACGCAAGTGGTCCCTCAAAAGGAACGCCACCAACGGCCAAGGCAGCAGATGCACCCATGACAGAGATGGTATCAACAGCGTTTACCTGATCAGCAACAAGAGAAGTTGCAACAATCTGAACCTCATTGCGGAAGCCATCTGGGAAGGATGGGCGCAGAGGACGGTCAATCATACGAGCAGTAAGGGTTGCCTTCTCGGATGGACGAGCCTCACGCTTAAGGTATCCACCAGGAACACGACCAACTGCGTACATTTTCTCAATAAAATCAACAGTCAGTGGGAAGAAGTCGTAGTCCTTACGCTCCTTGGAAACCACTGCAGTGAGAAGTACGGTGGAATCGCCGCACTTAACGATACAGGCACCTGTTGCCTGCTTTGCGAGCTCACCAGCCTCAAGGGTGTAGTGCTTACCATAGAGGTCAAATTCGTGAGTTACTTTAGTCATTTCTTTCCTCTTCTATCTCCGTTTGCCCCATTGCAAACGGGCCTCAAACATAAAGGGCGCCAGACGGCGCCCTAAAAAGCCAACTTACTGGATGTTGTCGCGGATACCCAGGGAAGCAATAAGAGTACGGTACTCTTCAATGTCGTTCGACTTGATATAAGAAAGAAGACGACGACGCTTACCAACGAGCATCAGAAGACCACGACGAGTGTGGAAGTCCTTCTGGTGGGACTTCATGTGGTCGGTGAGCTGACGAATACGCTCAGTAAGAAGAGCAACCTGAACCTGTGCGGAACCGGAGTCCTTCTCGTCCTTGCCGTACTGCTTGATGAGCTCAGCCTTACGATCCTTAGTTACTGCCATAATAAACCGCCTTTCGCGTTGAATACTCCTTGTACTGAGAAGGTAGCCGGCAGTGACTAGCCCCTAAGAACAAGGAAATAACCTACAAGAGGATACCAGTTACTGGTGAACTTTGCTAGCAAAAATCCACTTCAACTAGATACTCAGCAGAAATTCAAATGCTTTAAGCCGCGCTTCAAGGTGTGTAGCCGCCCAAATATGTGCACTAGTAAGCAAAAAGAGCGCAGTTTCTGGAGCAATATCGGCAACAACAAGCTGGTCAAAGGTAAGTTTCAGAAGCGATGACAACCACGAGAACTCAAGTGGAGTTACCTCAATAGCTCCCTCAATCTCATGCGCACAACTTCCACACAATGCACCACCAGCAGCTGGCGAGAAGTACGTCAGGGCTTCATCTCCACAGGCAATGCATGATTCCAGCTCAGGACGCCAGCCTTCGTGTGCCAAAACCTTAAACACGTATGCGGCAACGACAAGATCTAAGCGTTTCTCGTCATCTACTTCTTCACAGGCTCTGAGAGCGCGAGAAAGCAGCGGATAGAGAAACGCGTCCTCAATGCCATCAATGCACGAAAGGCGTGCAACCTCGCAGATAGCTGACGCGGCCGCTACCTTAGAGAGATCTCCGCGAAGTGTGGCATGCGGCTCAAGCAAGGTTGCCTCGGACAAGATGTCAAGCGAGCGACCTTCTGCTAGTAGTACGTCTAACTCGCAAAAAAGTTCAACACGGGCAGCAAAGCGACCGCCTGGCTTTCTGGCACCCTTTGCAACAGCTCGTCGTTCTTCTCCCGAATCAGACAGCATGGTTAAGATGAGGTCTTGCTCGGCAAGTTTTGTTCTATCAAGCACAATAGCTTTAAGACGAGTGGTCTTTCTACCAGGCACAACTAGTCCTCAGTTGAGTAGCCTAGGCGCTTAATCTCGTTGGCGTCACGCCTCCAGAGAGGCTGAACACGAACCTGAAGGTCAAGGTAAACCTTGCGACCAAAAAGCTTCTCCAGGTCTTTTCTAGCCTCGACGCCAACGCGCTTGATCATGGAGCCACCCTGGCCGACAACGATGCCCTTTTGTCCTTCTCGCTCAACCAAAATGGTGGCAGAAATGGATAAGTGACCGTCAGTTGCTACCTCATACGAATCGCAGACAACGGCAACAGAATGAGGAACTTCCTGACGAAGGTTGAGCAATAACTTCTCGCGGACAAACTCTGCCACCAGGTCTTCTGGCAAGGCATCAGTCTCCATATCCTCTGGAAACCACATAGGACCCTCGGGAAGATGCTCAGAAACAAGCGAAATAAATGCCTGAATATTAAAGTCTTCCGGAGCAGAAACAACTAGTACGTCATCAAAGTGAGCAAGAGCCTGTGCAGCCTCAAGTTGCTCCGCCACCTGCTCTGGCGTTGCAATATCTGCCTTAGTAATAACCAGCAGCTTAAAGGCGGCGTGCGCCTGCTCAACATGATTGGCAACCCATTCATCTCCACGACCAACAGGCTTAGTAGCGTCAATCAAAAAAGCAATGACATCAGCGTCATTAAGCTCGCCAAGCGCTGCCTTGTTGAGCTCTTTTCCAAGAGCGTCTTTGGGCTTGTGGAGGCCTGGGGTATCTACAATGACCAGCTGGGAGTTCTCACCGTTTACCACTGCCCTAAAACGACGTCGTGTTGTCTGGGCAACAGGGCTTGCGATAGCCACTTTCTGGCCCATGCAAGCGTTTAACAGCGTGGACTTACCAACACTTGGACGACCAACTAAAGCAACAAAGCCGCTCCTAAAGGGAGTGGTCTCAGATGTAGTATTTTCAGAAACTGAATTGGCGGTCATATGTCCTCCAACTTACCAATGAAAAATTGCACGCGAGAAAATCAAAAGTCCTATAAGAGCTGCGGTGATGCTGATGCAGCACGAGGCAGCTGCCGCAATATCTTTAGCTTTACCAGCCATGGGATGAAACTCTGGAGAAACCAGATCTACCACGGTTTCTATTGCTGTATTAAGAAGTTCTGTGGTTAAAACCAAACCAATACAAGCAAGAACAAGTGCCCAGCTCACAGCGTCTAAACCAACAAACAATCCTGCCACTACGGTTACTACAGCAGCAACTGCCATACGACGCAAGTTTGCTTCCTGAGCAAATGCTTGGCGAGCGCCCTGTAGTGCAAAGAGAAGGCCGCGCTTAAAGCTTGGATGTCTGCCCTTAGATCCCGGAATCATTACTCGTCAATCCCCTCGCGGTGGCGAGTCAACACGACTGGCTCAATAGTCCTATCCGTTGAAAGCAGAGCAACAAGAGCGTCCTCACGGGCCTCCATGATCTCTGCCTCATCATCTTCAATATGGTCATATCCAAGCAGGTGAAGCATGGCATGAACAAGCATAAGCCTAAACTCATCTGCCTCTGTAGTGCCATATTCTTTTGCCTGGCGAGAAATAAAATGAGGAGCCAGAATAATATCGCCCAACTCACACATCTCACCAGGAGCCAAATCTGGATCATCAGGTCGTTCTACCTCAAGTGAGATAACGTCAGTGGGCGCATTTTTTTCTCGCCACTCAAGGTTTACCTGCTGAATCTCTGCATCGCTAACAATGGAAATGGAGACCGTGCAGGGGCGCTCAACGCCCTCTTCAGAAAGTACCAGATTGCAATCAGCTTCAATCTCTTCCACAGAAATTGGCGACTCGACGCCCTCTTCGATCACAATGTCGTACTCGTTAACCACGTTACTCCCCTAGCTGTTTGTTCTCATACGCAGTGTATGCATCAACTATCTTACCAACCAACGTGTGGCGAACAATATCATTTCTATCTAAATCAACAAAAGCAACGTCTTCAAGGTTGCCAAGAACCTGTCGAGCAACGTCCAAACCGCTTCTTCCTACAAGGTCTCGCTGTGTTGCATCACCAGTTATCACAAACTTTGACGAGAAACCCAGGCGAGTCAGAAACATTTTCATCTGCTCAGGGGTGGTATTTTGTGCCTCATCCAAAATGACAAACGCATCGTTCATAGTGCGGCCGCGCATAAATGCAAGTGGCGCAATCTCAACAATTCCCTGTTCAATGAGGTTATTTGCGTACTCCATTGAGGTCATATCAAAAAGCGCATCGTAGAGCGGCCTAATGTAGGGATCAAGTTTCTCTTGAAGTGTTCCTGGAAGAAAGCCGAGAGACTCTCCTGCTTCTACAACAGGTCTTACTAGCACAATTCTGCTGATTTGCTGAGAAGTCAAAGCTGAAAGCGCCATGGCAACTGCCAAATAGGTTTTGCCGGTACCCGCAGGACCAATACCAAAGGTTATAGAGTTGTTTGCAATTGCCTTGGTATACGCTATTTGACCTTGTGTTTTAGGCTGAATTGCTTTGCCTTTATGAGTTACAAACAGGGTACGTGTTCCCGTTTGCTCTAAGTTGGCATTTCTTTTTGTACTATCAAGCAGCAACTTTACGTCTTCAAGCGTTGGTCTAGATCCAGACTCGACCATTTGAATCAGGTGAGAAAAAATAAGCGTTAACTGCTCAATTTCTTGAGAAGTTCCCGACAAAAAGATTGCTTTGCCTCTGACTGAAATAAGAGCTGCACATGACGCTTCAATTTCTCTGAGCAAACTATCAGCTGGACCGGTCAGATATAAAGGATCCACTGAATCAGGAATAGTTAAGCGAATCTGTGTTGGCTCCATGTTCCCCCAATTTATAAACGAGTAGCTTTTAGCGTTCCATTAGGTAAAACTTCATCAAAGCGCATAGCGATAAGTTCATCAAGTTCAATAGTAGGATCTACCTGGACATCAAAAAGACCACCAGAAATTCCCCTACCAGGATACTGTACCACCACATTATCGCAGGTACCAACTAGCTTCTTAGCAGCATCAAAGCGCATAGCATTACCCAAATCACGCATTTTCTTTGCGCGCTCAGCCATCACTTTTGGATCTACCTGATTTGGAGCAGTAGCTGCAGGCGTTCCAGGTCGCTTGGAATACCTAAATACATGCATCTTAGAAAAGCCCATCTGACGACAAAACTCGTACGACTCGTCAAATTCTTTATCAGTTTCTCCAGGAAAGCCAACAATAAGGTCAGTTCCCAAGGCAATGGTTGGCAGTACCGAACGAGCTTCCTCAACAGCCTTGCGATAAAGCTCTGTCCTATACACCCTACCCATACGAGCAAGCGTAGCGTCACATCCGGACTGAAGACAGATATGCAAGAAAGGTGCAATTCTTCCGTTGGAGGCAACAATTACCTCTACCAAACGAGCATTTACATCTGGTGGCTCAAGAGACGATAGTCTCAAGCGACCAACCTCAGTTTTTTCAAGCACATACTCGAGAAGATCAGGAAGACGTAGAATTCTTCCACCTTCATCCTCAAGTTGAGCCTTATAGCTACCAAGGTTGATTCCCGTAAGAACAACCTCTTGAGCTCCTCTGCTCATAGCATCTTTTACCTGCGAAACAACTTCGCGAGGATCAAGAGACTTACCTGCGCCACGTGCTTTCCACACAATGCAGAAGGTGCAACGATTATCGCAACCGTCTTGAATTTTGATGCCAGGGCGCGTACGACCTGTTGGAGTAGGCTTGGAGATGACAAGTCCGTCGTCGCTTACGGATTCTGGTGCAAAACCTAGCTCTTCAAGAACCCTATCTGCAACTTTGTCCTTCTCGGCTTCTACCACAACGTTAGGAGCAAGCGAGGCAAGTTCATCAGCAAAAAGACTTGCAACACAACCCGTTGCTACTACAAGAGGGGCTCCTGGCATAAGCGCTGCTTTACGCACAGCTTTTCTCGTCTTAGCTTCTGCTTCTGCGGTAACAGCGCATGTGTTGATAACAATTGCCTGAGCTTCATCTTCTTCAACAATGCGACATCCCATGCGAAGCAGAGAATCCGCCATTAAATCAAGCTCAACGCGATTTACCCTACATCCAAGATTTATGAGCGCAATACCATGAGCCATTAGCGCCTCTTCTTGGAAGTCTTTTTGGAAGTCTTTTTGGCGTTCTTATTTTTGTGATCTGAAGAATCTCTGCCTTCAGATTGAGTGGTGTGTGACTCATCTTGAGTGTCTTGAACACTACTTTGTTTACGCTCATCAATAAGGGAGGCGAGCGTTTCCAGCTGATTTGCAGTCAGCCCAGTTGTAGTCTCAATGTGAACCAGAACGTAAAGGTTTCCACGAGCCTTAGTATGCAAACGAGGCATGCCTTTACCAGCCACGCTTAGCTGCTGGCCATACTTACAACCTGCAGGTATAGAAATCTCAATAGTTTCATCTTTGATAATGCCGTCAATGGTAACGGTAGTACCAACAATTGCCTCAAGAGAATCTACACTAACTGAAGTAAAGAGATCGTCTCCCCTGCGCTCAAAGTCTTTATGCTGGGAAACCTCAATAGTTACGATGAGGTCACCAGAGGTATCACCCCTGACACCAGCCTCGCCCTTGCCGGTAATAGAAATTGACTGGCCAGAATGAACGCCTGCAGGAATTTCAACAGAAACACGCTCATGGTCAGGAGTTCTTCCTTGGCCACCACAGGTCTCGCAAGCATGTTCAACCTTTTTGCCTGTTCCTTGGCACTCTGGACATACTGTCTGAGACTGCATCTGACCAAAGACGGTATTTTGAACCTGAACTACCGTGCCCGTACCGTGACAGTGTGGGCAGTCTTCAATTTTTCCACCCTCACCAAGGCCAGTGCCATTACAGTCATCACAGGTAGAAAGCCTGTTATACGAGATAGTTTTTGTGACACCCGCAGCAGCTTCTTCCAAACTGATAGAGAGTCTAATTCCCATATCACTACCACGAGTACGCTGAGCAGCGCCACGACCACCATGGTTGCCACCAAAGAAGGAATCAAAGATATCTCCAAAGCCACCAAAACCACCGCCAAAGATATCTGACATATCCACATAGCCGCCGCCAAAACCAGATGGACCATTAGGATCACCATAACGGTCATAGTTGGCGCGCTTTTGCTCATCTGAAAGCACAGAATAAGCTTCGTTTACCTCTTTGAATTTTTCTTCTGCATGAGGGTCATCAGAAACATCAGGGTGCAGCTTTCTTGCAAGCTTTAAAAAAGCTCGCTTAATAGTTTTTTGGTCTGCATCACGAGCAACACCTAAGAGCTCGTAGAAGTCTTTCTTCTCTGCCACGCTTACTAACTCTCCCCTTGTAAAACCTAAAACTTAAATTCCCATATAGCCAACATGGCCCAAACCGGCCGTACAAGCATACAAAGTCATAATAATAATTGAGTAGAAGGCACCATTGATGATTCCCGAAACAAATGCATTTGCAAAGCTTCTCCACCAGCCGGCGTTCATCTTGACGCCATCTGCAAGAACATTTCTAATGCCAAATATCAAAAGTGGAATCAAAACAATGGCAAATAGTGGTGAGCGTAAATTAAGCGCCACAAATACTAAAAGCATTGCAGTAATACCAGTAATACGAGCTCCCGCGCGTTGGCGGAACGTCAACTGCTCTGAAGGAACCTTAATATTTACGATAAAATCACCAGTTGCAGAACAATTTGTTCCTGCATTTCCCATTCCAGGTACTCTGATCTGGTCACCATCATGTGAATTAGCTGGTACATCAACCATAATTTCGCTTGCAGACAAAACACGTCCAGAACCACCACAAACGTCGCATGGGTCCTGTACAACGTGTCCAGCGCCTTCACACTCTGGACAGTCAACTCTAAACTTGCCTACTCCAAAAATGGAAGAAAGATCAATGTCAATATGACCCGTTCCGTGGCAGGTAGGACAGGTAGTTGCCTCAGCTTTATGCTGAGATCCCTTACCAGCACAAGCATCACAAGTAACAAAACGCTGATACGTGATGCCTTTCTTAACGCCATTTTTAGCGTCTGTATCATTCAGTGTTAAGTCGTAGACAATATCTGCGCCAGTCTGAGGCTTGTATGCACGAGAGCGCTTTTGAGATCCAGTAGTCCAATTAGTAAAGTTGATATCACCAAACGGGAAGCCTCCCTCAAAAGGAGAACCTCCATAGGCAGATCCACCAGGATAACCAGAAGGACCATAGCCGCCGCCATAGAAAGAACCGCTTCTCATTGCGTCATAACGACGGCGCTTCTCGGCATCTGACAGAACAGCGTACGCCTCAGAAACCTCTTTAAAACGCTCTTCAGCATCGGGCTCTTTATTGACGTCTGGATGAAGCTTACGAGCTTTAGTTTGAAAAGCTTTTCTAATTTCTTCAGCTGTCGCGAACTCAGAAACACCAAGGATGGCGTAATAGTCCTTTTCGTTCATAGCAGCCATAAAATCTCTCCGATTCAACCCATATCAAAATCTGCATCACGAGAACGATTGAAAGTGTACCCACTTGTTTTGAACTTAATGCAGCACAAATGCGTTACAAACGTAAATCCCAAAGACGTCCATAGAGCTCATTGCCAAGCAGCCAGCCCTTCTCGGTAGGCTTATATGAAGCTCCAGTCCTAGAATTTGCCGCATCAACGTGAACTAACAGCCCATCTCGCACACACGCATCAAACACATCATGTAGACGCGCTACGCCAAATACCTGCTCAGACTCATCCAAAAGTGCAGGCGAAATTGGCTCCATAAGACGAGCATGCAGCATCAAATCTTCTGCCACAGCTTCTTTTTGAGTCAGAAATTCAACATCAAACTCTGTCGAGAAAAGCGATGCACCTTCGGCAATTTTTCTTGGAGCATCAAGGACCACCAGTCGCGCACGTACGGCATTTTGCGGACGCTTTGGCAAAGAGATGTTGACCTTGGCAAGTACATCATACTCAGCTGCAGTCAGCATGCTTGCAGCGCTCGTGCCAAGCCCAAGGTACGACTCGCCTGTCCAGTACATCTTATTGTGCTTACAGCTCTTCTGATTGCGAGCATAACTTGCTACCTCGTAGCGTTCAAACCCTGCCGCTTGAAGCGCCTTTGTGGCCGCCTGCATTCGATCTGCTTGCACGTCGTAGGTGTTCCATGGAGTATCTTTATCCTGGGTTTGCTTAGCCAGCGCCGTGCCTTCTTCAATAGTTAGCGGATAGATGCTCACATGATTTATGCCAAGCGAGATAAATCTTGAGAGCGAAAACTCCCAAGAACTCTCTGTTTGCTCAGGAATTGCACACATAAGATCAACCGACACGTCATAGTCATGCTCTTTTGCAGCAAGTACTCTGTCGTAAGCCAGGTCGGCCGAGTGAATTCTGCCCAACTTCTTAAGCTCGTTATCGTTAAAGCTTTGAACTCCCAAAGAAACTCGTGTTACCCCGCCCGTAGCAAGAGTGGCGAGAAGATCATCAGACAGTGAGTCTGGATTTGCTTCAATACTGAACTCAACAGGATTTACAATCGCTGAAGCGTGCTGCGCCAAATCCACTGCATCTTGACCAAGCAAGCTTGGCGTTCCGCCACCCATATAAACTGTTTTTGTGGCTGATAACAAACCAAGCTGAGCGGCTTCGTCTAGCTGATGTTTTAGTGCTTTAACATAATTTTTCATGCGACTGTCATCTTGTCTTGTAGACCAAGAAGAGAAATCACAATAGAAGCATTTTTGAGAACAAAACGGAATATGCAGGTAAAGTGCAGAGGTAGCCGTTTGATTGTATTTAGACTGCCAAGAATCCACAACAGACCACTAGCTCATAGATGGATTGTGCTCAGAAAATTCCTGCTCACCCTCAAGTTGCTTGACGGTTTCATTAATCTCTAGCGCCAGATCAATAAAATCTTGAGCAGTAACACACCTTACCGACTTACCACGCCAATAGGCGGCGTTTGGAATACCCCTAAAATACCAGGTAGAGAGGCTTCTTGCGCGAGCAATATGAATGTGAGCTGCGTCAAGTAAGCGTACGTGCATCATAAAAGATGCAAGCATCTGATCAAGTGTTGGAACAAGTGGAGCTTGACCTTCAACTAAAGCTTGAGTGTTCTTAAAAATCCATGGATTACCATAGGTTCCGCGAGCAATCATTACAGCTGTCACACCTGTCTCTGTAAGGGCATGAGCTGCTGCTTCAGCAGAGAGCATGTCACCAGAGCCTATTACCGGAATTGAAACAGCATCGCAAACTCTATTAACGGTCTCCCACTCCGCCTGGCCTCGATACATCTGGGTGGCAAAGCGACCATGAATAGCAACAGCAGACGCTCCAGCAGCTTCCATGGCGCGAGCAAACTCAGGAGCTACTTCTTCATCCTGACGTCTACCTCGTCTAATCTTCACGGTAACAGGCACCGCGACCTCAGAAAGACAAGCTTTGACCAGATCTGCAGCAAGCTCCGGGGTATCGAGAAGGGCTGAGCCCTCCCCTTTTTTGACAACCTTAGGAACAGGACAAGCCATATTGATGTCGATAAGCGCAAGTTTATTTCCTAGGCGCTCACTAATCTGAGCTGCCGCTTCTTTAAATTGCTCTGGCTTTGAACCAAAAAGTTGAACAGCAATATCTGGCTCAGTTGAAAGAGGTTCTACAAGCTCCCAGGTTTTATCGCCACCATAATGAATTCCTGCGACAGAAACCATTTCTGAGTATGCAAAACCTGCCCCGCCCGCTCGAGCCATAGTGCGATACACACCATCACTGACACCAGCCATGGGTGCCATAAGCACAGGATTAGCAGACAGGCGTTCCTTGAGTGAAGCTCCTGACGCAAAAGGGACAATATGTGAAGAAAGACCTGCTTCAGGCGCGCAGGTTGAAATGATTGTTTGAAGCGACTCCACAAATACCTTCTACTCGTCGTCAACCTTGAGAACAGCCAAGAACGCCTCTTGAGGTACTTCGACTGAGCCAATCTGCTTCATGCGCTTTTTACCCTCTTTTTGCTTTTCAAGCAGTTTGCGCTTTCTAGAAATATCGCCGCCGTAGCATTTAGCTAAGACGTCCTTTCTACGTGCGCGAACGGTAGAGCGAGAAATAATTTTATTGCCAATAGCACCCTGAATAGGAACCTCAAAGAGCTGCTGAGGAATGATACCTTTTAGCCTGTCGCAAAGACCACGAGCAAGATCATATGCTTTGTCTTTGTGAATAATAAACGAAAGCGCATCAACGACGTCTCCAGCAAGCAAGATATCAAGCTTAACCAGGTCAGAAGTGCGATACGAATCAAACTCATAGTCAAGTGAGGCATAACCTTTGGTTCTACTCTTAAGCTGGTCAAAGAAGTCCAGGATAAGCTCGGCCAAAGGAATGCTAAAAATCATCTCGACGGACTTATCAGACAGATACACCATGTCTTCAGATACACCACGATGATCAACAACAAGCTGCATAACCGTACCAACAAACTCAGGAGGCACAATAATCTTTGCCTTTAGGTATGGCTCATCAATGCGGTCAATCTTGGTTACCTCTGGAAGATCTTGAGGACTGGTAATCTCAATCATAGTTCCATCGGTCTTGTACACGTGATAGTCAACAGAGGGACTGGTAGCAATCAAGTCCAGGTCAAACTCACGCTCAAGACGTTCTTTGACAACCTCCATGTGGAGAAGACCCAAAAAGCCTACTCTGAAGCCAAATCCCAAAGCAACGGACGTCTCTGGAGACCACGTAAGAGATGGATCATTAACGTGCAACTTATCAAGTGCGTCACGGAGATTCTCGTACTGTTTGTTATCAACCGGAAAAAGACCGGTAAATACCATTGGTTTTGCCTCACGATAACCTGGCAGTGGCTCTGAACAAGGATTTTGCTTATAGGTCAGCGTATCTCCAACGCGGACAGCTTCAGGGTCTTTGAGGCCAGTTACCACATAGCCAACTTCACCAACAGAAAGCTGGTCAACAGCCATCTCAAGAGGTCTCTTAGCGCCAACTTCTTCAACAAGAAAAGGCATAGATCCCTGCATCATAAGAAGCTGATCGCCGGCCTTGATTGAACCATCAAAAACACGCACTGTTGCAACGACGCCTCTGAACTGGTCAAAATACGAGTCAAGAATAAGCGCCTTAAGTGGAGCTGTAGGGTCTCCCTTTGGAGGAGAAACCAAATACACCAAAGCCTCAAGGAGCTCGTGAATACCCTCACCTGTTTTACCGGAGACACATACCGCATCATCAGCCGGGATAGCAAGAACATCTTCAATTTCTGCACGTACCTCTTCAGGTCGAGCAGATGGAAGGTCAATCTTATTGATTGCAGGAACAATATCCAGGTTAGCGTTCATGGCCAGCATGGCGTTTGAGACAGTCTGTGCCTCAACGCCTTGCGTTGCATCAACAACCAACACTGCACCCTCACAAGCAGCCAAAGACCTTGAGACCTCATAGGTAAAGTCAACGTGGCCTGGGGTGTCAATCAGGTTGAACTGATAGCGCTCTCCGTCATCTGCGTCATACATGACGCGGACTGCGTTTGATTTAATGGTAATTCCGCGCTCACGTTCAATGTCCATAGTGTCCAAGAGCTGTGACTCCATATCGCGTTCTTCAACGGTATGAGTAAGCTCCAAAATGCGGTCACTGATGGTAGATTTACCGTGATCGATGTGCGCAACAATAGAGAAGTTGCGAATATGTGAAGTATCCTGTGTATTCATAAGGAAAATAATAGCGTAAACTACCCCCTTCGTGCTATACTTCAACAGCTGCCTCAAACGTGTCTCAGCGAAGAGGCCTCACATAGTAAACACCGAAAGGAACCGCACGTGGCTAACATCAAGTCTCAGAAGAAGCGTATTCTCACCGCTGAGAAGGCACGCCAGCGCAACAAGGCTGTCCGTTCCGAGCTTAAGACTGCTATTAAGGCAGTTCGCACTGCTGTTGAGGCAGGCCAGCTTGAGGACGCACAGGTTGCAGCTAACAAGGCATCCCGCCTTCTTGACAAGGCTGCTTCTAAGGGCATCGTACACAAGAATCAGGCTGCTCAGCGTAAGAGCGGCGTTCAGAAGCTTGTTAACACCCTTAAGTAGTTCTTATCTACTTTTAAACTTTTTAAAACGGACTCCTTGGAGTCCGTTTTTTTCTTACCTGAATTCTTTGAATCTACACATTTGCGACGCCGCACAGAGCAAAGATAAGCTTGGTCATTGTGGTTGTTTTATCTTCTCCACTCTTAAGACCACGTTCTGCATCTGCACAGAGAGCCAGAATATGTTCAAGCTCGCCATCTGCAAATTGACGCGCCCATCGTGCATAATTTCTTACTTGCCAGTCCTGCTTACCCAAAACTGGAGTAATTTCCCGTTCTGTACCACGCTTAACCATAGACCTGGCGCAAATAAGCTCTCTTACGCGTCCAGTCATAAGTGACAGATTTCCAATAGCTCCCGATTCATCCATCTGACTGTAAAGCTCCAAAGCCTTTTGAGCATTTCTCGCTGATAAACTGTCGAGAAAATCCCACGGCTTGACCTCAACCACTCGTGCAACATGAGTTTCTACAAACTGAACGTCAATTGCACCAGGACGACCCAACAGAGCTGCTAGAGATTTAATCTGAGAATCGAGCATGGTGGTATTATCGCCAACACGACTTACAAGCTCGTTGGCCACATTTGCTGGAATTTGTAGCCCATACTTTCTTCCAAGATCTCCTATATATTTAGGCAATTCACTTCTAGTCATTGCACCGCAATTAATAACTGCGAGCTTACCTAGGGCATCAACTGCTTTGTAAAGCCTTGTTGTTTTGGCAAGTTTACTTGCAGAAAGCATAAGCGTAGTAGTTGGATTGGGGTTCTTTAGATACTCAACAAGGGCCTCTGACACAGACTTGAGTAATTTACCTGCATCATCAATGACAACAATTCGTCGAGAATCACCCATAGGTAGTGTTTGAGCGGATGACAGAACAGATTCTGAAGTCAGCTCAGCACTTACAGAAATCTCATCAAGATTAAACGTAATAAAACTCTGGTTAAGACGGCTTTTAAGCTTGTCTATAGCCCTCGCACGCTTCATCTCGTCAGGGCCAACAGCCAAATATGCAGCTAGTAGCTTAGCCTGCTCCGCCATCTTTTTCCTCCTCTAAATCTGTATCTACTTTAGCATGTTGCACACTTACCCTAGGTCCATGTTCTCCGGGAAATACGGTGACGTCTCCATAATCTTTTGTGCAATAAAACCTTGCGCCAACATCCTCTAATATATCCACCGCTTCCTGTTTAGGATGACCATAACGATTATTCTTTCCAGCACTTGCAATTGCTACCTCGGGTTTTAGCGAACGAGCAGTTTCTGGATAAAGCGACTTTGCTGCACCATGATGTCCAACTTTTAAGAAATCTATATCGCCTACATCGCCTGAATCCACCGTCTCTTTTGTCTGATCTCTTTCAGCATCTCCCGTTAAAAGCGTAGTTAAGGTATTTTGTCCATCGTTATACGTCACATAGAGCTCAACTGACGCATTATTAGCCTCTTTAGCTCTGTATCCCCTATGTGGCCACACAACGCGAATATGAAAGCGACCAACATCAAATTCATCACCATATAAAACTTCATAGGAGCTGCTGCCGGAAATCCTCTGAATAGCTCTCTGAAGCTCAGGTTTTTCTTGTTTTGTTATTCCTTCTCCAACTAATACCCGACCTGCCTTCACCGAACCAACCATATACCTCACGCCACCAGCATGATCCTCATCAAGATGTGTGAGCAAAATAGCATCAAGATATGAGATATGTTGTCGCTCTAGAGCGTCATTAACCACATCTCCCACACTCGTGTCTACAAGCAGAGAATGCGCGCCGTCACTGAGCAATATGGCATCTCCTTGGCCAATATCCATCACACAAATTCTTGTTGGCGAGAAAAACTTCCAGTAGATACTTAAACCCAAAATAAGCATAAACACCATCAAACAAATGCCAGATAAAACTACTCTTTTCCCTTTTGGCCAAAACACGTAAAGAGCCACCATTGCTGCAAACACAAGCAATGAAACTATCCAGCTCATGTCAGTTAACGACACGCTTGCAAAAGATCTTTCGGATAAAAAAGAAGTAAGAGTCTCTATAAACTGACCAAGAAAATCCACAAGGCAGAAAGCAACATCTTGAGCCGGTTTAAACCAACATAAAGCTATTGCTCCAATTCCAAATAAGCTCAGAAGAGAAAATAAACTTGTAATCAGCGCACTTGAAAGAGGAGCAAGTAAAGAAAAATGACCAAAGTACATGCAAGAAATTGGAAGGCACGATAGCTGAGCAACGGTTGTGGCACACATAGTATTTCGCACGTCAGAAAACGGTTTTCTAAGGATCTTCTGTATTGTTCCATATCCAGATATGTGAAAAGCAATTTTTGCATAGTACTGAGCAAGACCGCCGTAAATATTCATGCCAAAAATACATGCTAAAGACAAAGTGAAAGCAATATTCACACTTAGCTGTGGATCTATACAAAGCATAAATAATGCAACGATAGAAACTGCTGAGAGCGTATGATTTTTTCTTCCCACATATTGCATTACGTATTTTTGTTCAACAAGAAGTATTGCCCTCATTGCAGACGCAGGTAATCCACAGAAAAGCGCGTAGCTACTGAGTAAAAATAAATTCACTACCCCTCTTAAAAGAGGTTTTATCGTTAGCTTTTTAAGAAAAGCGTCAATAAAGGTAGAGAGAATTACCATGTGACAACTAGAAATTGCAATGAGATGCATTAGACCGCAACGCATAAATATTCTAGGAATGTTAAAGCTATACAAGCTAGGCCTATAGGCACAAAGACCGCATGCAACTAACGCTCGGCCAAAGCTCTGCTCTGGTTGAAGTTGAGAAATACAGTTTTCTCTAAATTGGGCAACTTCTCCAATAATTCCCTCTTCATAGGTTTTTGAGTTCACCTTGGTTATCTGAATTGAACCAAGTACTCCTCTCTTAAATTGTTCTTCTGAAAACTCCCTATCTTTATATTGTGTAAACCTGCCTTCACAACAAAGATGAGTTTCTCGCAAGAATGGTTCCTTGGCATGTATGCCCACAAATCCAATACAACTACCTTGGTAAAAGACAGACGCCTGACCAGTCCATGTATGATTTTTATAGACTAAATCTCTTGATACGACTAATTCAAAATCGTGTATAGCAGTTGACTCTAAAAGATCTACCGATGCCATTTGACTGGCATATATAAAAGAAGACCTGATAAAGATAATTACAAGTGAAAGTAAAACCACTCCAACAGTCATAAGGCTGGTATGCGCGTACTTTACATACCAAAGTCCTAATGCCGCCGCCATGCAGCTTCCTAAAATCTGAAGCAAAATAGTATCAAGCATTACGTTTCTTGCGATAAAAACTTGCAGCCATACACAAACAAATAGCAAGATACAAAGGCTATACGGAATAAAAGGCCTAGTGGGTTGTTCTATCACCTTAGACACGAATATTGTCCTTGAGCTGATCAAACTTTTTCTGGCCAATTCCAGAAACACGCATCAAATCTTCAGTTGTTTTAAAAGGTCCGTTCTTTTGTCTGTCTGCAACAATTCGCTGAGCTAGCCCTTCTCCCACACCTTGAAGCTTGGTTAATTCTTCTACAGTTGCTCGATTAATATCTACAACTGTCTTTTTATCTCTCTTCGTATTTGTTTGCTTATTGCTTGTGGCTTTGTTTTGCTCTGGCTGTGGAATCTCTGGTGGCGGCTCTTCTCCCTTTTTAGGAATATATATTTTTTGACCATCTTCAACAGGAGCCGCTAGATTAATCCCTTGCCCGTTTGCATCTTCAGTTAAACCTCCTGCTATTTGAATAGCATCATTCACGCGTGGGTTTGCCATTTGTAGAGCGTAAAGTCCTGGTGACTTAACAGCTCCATCAACATGAACCATCATTTGAGGAGAAGCTTCTTTAATCTTATGATCAGCTCCTGGCTGATCTGTAGCATTATCTTCTTCCGTATGTTGTGGATTTTCTGCAACAGTCACTCCTTGCGTAGAGTCTCCTTGATTATGCGATCTATCAAAAGACTCTGATGTTCCAGCAGAAATTATTCCAATTAATACAACTGCCGACACAATAGCTAGGACAACCACAGCGGCAACCGCTATGAGTTGTTGCTGAGATAGATTAAATCTTCTCATCAATTTATTAATTACTTGAGTGCGGTTATTTGAAATCTGAGCCATACAATCACCTCAGATTTATATTCAACTATTAGGTTAATGAGAAGCGGTACTTTTAAAGATTCATCTAATAGTTTTGTCCTAAAACTGCTGGTAATCTGACACAGTTATCAACAGTTACCAGATATATTGCACAAACTAACAAGTACAGAATTGCACTAAATAAGATTATCAAACCACTCGCATAAAAAATCCGCCCTTTTACGGGGCGGATTCTAAAAATGTATCTGAGCAAAGCTATCAAAACCTTTGAACTGCAGAAATACTTCAGACTTAAAAATATCCTAGTCAGCAATAAACTCTGCAGGAGCAAGTTCTTTATGACGAGCAGCAAGCTTTTTAGGTGGCTTATATGAAGGACACTGACTAAAGTCAATGTACTCAATATGTTGCATAAGGTCATCAATCATGGCTTCATGGTCAAAGGAATTCCATGCTTCAAGAACTTCTCGCATTCTTGCGTGAGTCTCAGGACGTCGAGGCATAAACAATGTGCAGCAATCAGGAGCCGTCTGCGTTGAGATATCAAACGTGTTGATATCTTGGGCGCGACGGATGATTTCTTGCTTGTCAGAGCCAATCAGAGGCCTCAAAACAGGTATGGTGACTGCCTCGTTGACAGCAGCAATGTTATCAAGCGTCTGAGAAGCAACTTGACCAAGTGACTCGCCAGTTACCAGGGCTTTAGCGCCCTCAAGCTCTGCAATCTTCTGCGCAATGATGTACATCACGCGACGATACATAATGACACGAAGAGCCTGTGGAACAGCAAGGGAAATCTCACGCTGGTGCTCGCCAAAGGGCACAACATACATTCTGCCAATAAGACCAGCAGGCTCAAGAGCCTCAATGATATCCTGGCACAGATATTCACTGGTATCGGAAGTCATGGGACGTCCAGAGAAGTGAACAGGAATAACCGTAGCTCCCCTACGACCAACCATCCATGTGGCAACAGGCGAATCAATACCGCTTGAAAGAAGCGATACAACTTTGCCTGCAGTGCCAACAGGAAGACCACCAACACCATGAATAGATGCAGCGTAAACATATGCGTTGCCCTGAACAACATGTACATAGACCGTCATATCCGGATTATGCATCTGAACTTTTTTATCAGGAAAATTCTCGCAAAGTACGGCGCCTACAAGCTGGTTAATCTCAATAGAATGCTTTGGATAAACCGTTGAGGAACGACGAGCATGCACTTTGAACGTAGTAAAGTCACCGGACTCCCCCAGCGCCTTCACGGCAGCGTTACAAAACTCCTGCTCATCTAAGCCACAGCGATACGCCAAAGAAGCGCGAGCAACACCGGGAACCTGGGCCACGGCATGTTGCAGCTCTTCAGTTGCTTGTTTATCAGTGGTTTCTACAAGAAGGTAGCCAGAAATGCGAGAAACCCCCGCCACTGGAAAGTGTCGGAGGGCTCGTCGCAAATTTGTTACCAACTGATTTTCAAAAGTGGATCGGTTCTTACCCTTTAAACCAATTTCGTGGTAGTGAACCAGACATACTCTTTCAGTCATAACTCTTAGTAAACGATGGTGTTCTCGCCCTTAATTGCTTCGTCAAAAGACTCTTTAACAAAGCCAAGGGTACCGTCGTTAATCTCTTTCATAGCAATAGAGACAGAATCTTTACCACTTGCAACAGTAGTAATGTCATCAAAATCCTGAACAGCGGTTACACGCAGGTGCTGACCGTGAAGCATGTTGTTAATATCGCAAGCGCGCTTAGAAGCAAGAGAGCAAAGCAAGAATGGATTCTGCTCAGTCTTCTGAAGCAGGCTGTCAATCTCAGGCTTAATAACAGACATTAAAGCTGACCTCCGTCTGATTCATAGTCATCAAAAACTTCCTCGAGCTTGCTGAGAGCAGTCTCAAGGTTGTCGTTCACAATGCAAACAGTATAGTCGTTTGCATACTCCATTTCACGTGACGCATTAGAAAGTCTCGTAAAAATGGTCTTCTCGTCTTCTGTACCGCGACCTCTAAGACGCTGTTCAAGCTCTTCAAATGAAGGTGGCTTAATAAAGACGAGAATGGCGTTGGGATATTGTTTGTGGACCATAAGTCCACCCTGAACGTCAATCTCTAGAACAACAGACTGACCTGCAGAAATCAGGCGATCAACCTCGGATTTGAGCGTGCCATAGCAATGGCCATGAACATGAGCCCACTCAAGGAATTCACCAGCATCAACGCGCTTTTTAAATTCTTCATCGGAGAGAAAATAATACGCAACTCCATCGACTTCTCCTGGTCGTGGAGAGCGCGTAGTAGCCGAAACCGTCAGGCCTAGGTTTGGGCGCTTGTCCCTCAACAGAGAGACAAGCGTTCCTTTTCCTACACCTGACGGTCCAGATACTACAAAAAGTTTGGCTGAACGAGCCACTACTTGGTCAGTGCCTCGAGGAGCTGCTCACGCTGACGAGCGCCAAGGCCCTTAACGCGGCGAGTTGCGGAAATTCCGAGCTCGTCCATAATCTTTGCTGCCTTTGCCTTGCCATAGCCAGGAAGGGACTCGATAAGAGCGGAAACCTTCATACGCTCAGCAATAGGATCGGTAGAATCAAGGACCTCTTTAAGGGAGACCTTACCAGTCTTAACCTTCTCGCGAAGCTCTGCACGAGCGTGACGAGCCTGAGCTGCCTTCTCAAGTGCTGCCTTGCGCTGCTCATCGGTAAGTGTAGGTAGAGCCATTGTTCCTCCAAACATCGTTTTCGTACTTCATATACGAAACTCAATTTAATGTGCCTTTTGCACTTCAGCAAAATAGTTTGCCACATAACACGTTATTTACAAGGGGTTTTTTAATATTTCCGCATCAAAAACCACCTGTTCATCACAATTCCAACAATTTCCGTTAATTTTTGAGCTCAGAAATGATGGATTCAAATGCTTCGACTGGATTGTTTGCGCAGGTAATTGGCCTACCAACTACCAATTTGCTTGCTCCAGCCTTAATTGCAGCTGAAGGTGTGGAAATTCTGACCTGATCGCCCTTCTCGGCACCTTCTGGACGTACTCCGGGGGTCACGATGAGCGCATTTGGTCCCAAAAGCTCTCTCATCTCCTGTGCTTCCTGAGGCGAGCAGACAATTCCATCGGCACCAGCGTAATAAGAAAGAGACGCCAAACGAGCAACTTCATCCTTAATAGATCCGTCTACGCCAATGGAGTGAAGCGCATCCTCATCCATGCTGGTAAGCACAGAGATAGCCACCAGTTTGGTGCGGCCAGACTCATCAACGCCACGCTCTGCTGCAGCCTCTTCTGCACCCTCGCGACCAGCAGAGATCATCTGAGCGGTTCCCAGGCCATGGATAGATAAGATGTCTGCACCAGAAAGCGATGCAGAGTGGACAGCGCCTTTGACCTGGAATGGAATGTCGTGCACCTTAAGGTCAAGAAACACCTTGAAACCGCGAGCGTGCATCTCATCTACCATCGAGGGTCCGTAGCGATAAAAAAGCGTCATGCCAACCTTAACCCAGCGTGCATGGCCGGCGAGAAGATCGGTGAGCTCCAGAGCTCTTTCTCTTGTGCAATCAAGCGCAACAATAACGGCGTCGCGTGCCTGCTCGTCTGTTAGCATTCAACAGCTCCAATCAGCTCGTGGATGTCAGATACTCCCTGAGACTTTGCCCAGTCAGTAAGCTCGTTCAGAATACGTGGAGCACACATTGGGTCATAAAGGTTTGCAGAACCCACCGAGACAGCCGTAGCTCCCGCAAGGATAAACTCTGCAGCATCCTCGCCCGTTTCTACGCCACCAACGCCGCAAATAGGAATAGAAACCGCACTTGCGCACTCCCAAACCATGCGAACAGCAGCATTATGGCAGAGAGGACCACTGAGGCCGCCAGTTGGCTTAGAGAGCCTGCTCTTTCTGGTGTGGACGTTAATTGACATGCCTGGAATAGAGTTGATGAGCGTTAGACCATCAGCGCCTTCAGCCTCAAAAGCCTTACCAATCTCGGCAACGTTGACGGGGGCCATCTTAACCAGAATGGGCAGCTTTGTCAGAGGACGAACTGCCTTCATAATCTCTGTAGCCTGGTCTGGAGTACCACCGAGGGGCTTACCGCCCTTCTCAAGATTTGGACAACTCACGTTAAGCTCAATAGCTGAGATGTGTGGATTAAGCTCTTCAAGGCGCTCGACAACGTCAATCATCTCCTGCACGGAGTGTGCTGCCATCTGCATGATAACGCGTGTGCCACGACCCTCAAGATCTTTCATGTAGTCATCAGTGTGGGCGATAAAATCGTCCACTCCAGGATTGGCAAGGCCAACGCTGTTCATCATGCCGCCGTTGAGCTCGCACATACGAGGAGCTGGGTTTCCTTCCCAAGGAACGCGAGCAACACCCTTCATAGTGATGGCGCCAAGCAGAGAAACGTCGTAGAAACCCTCAAACTGCCAACCGTAGCCAAAGGTACCCGCAGCAGTGTTGATAGGGTTTTTCATCTGGATACCGCCCAGATTAACGGCCATTTTTACCTGATCTACCATGCGATCTCCTTTGCCTCAAAAACAGGTCCAACCATGCAAGCAGACGCATAGCCGCCCTTAGCAAGTGGGACATTGCAGGTGTTGCATGCGCCAAAGGCGCAGCTCATCATACGCTCCATAGAAACCTGGCAAGCAACGTTGTTGGCAATTGCAAGCTTGGCCACGCTTCTCATCATAGGCTCTGGACCGCAGGTATACACAGCGTCCCAAACACCTTGACTTAGAGGTTCCTCCAAAGCTGCTGTTACAAAGCCCTTAGTACCCTTAGAACCGTCATCCGTTGTGACGTACACGTTCTGTGCGCCCAAGGCGAGAAGATCTTCTTCTCCAAAGAGTTTCTCGGCAGTTTGTGCGCCAATGACCGCGTCAAACTCAACACCCAGCTCTGTAAGCTTGCGCGCTGCAGCGATAATTGGTGTGATACCCACACCTCCTGCTACCAGGACGCTTCTCTTGCTAGAGGCGTTAAGGCGCCAGGGGCGGCCGCAAGGAGCAGTCATGTCACTAGCGTCACCAGGCTTCATCTGAGAAAGCCTGCGTGTACCCTCGCCTACCGTTGCGTAGATAAGCTCGAGCGTATCGGTTGCTTTATCAGCTAGCGAGAAGGACAGTGGGATGCGAAGAATGTGGCGCTTATCGCCTGGAACATTAACGTTTACAAACTGACCAGGCGCTAGAGACTTACAAAGACCTGGTACCTTGAGCTGGGCTCTATACAGATTCTGGGCAACCTGGGTATTACTCAAAACCGTAAAGTCAAATACCTGTACATTTCCACGTAGTGGCATTACTTTTCCCCTCCAGGAACAACTACTTCATTGACAAGAACTCGCTTGCCATCAACAAACACATCTGTTGCAACACCATAGAGCTCAGCGCCAATGAAGGCGGAGTTCTTGGACTTGCTCTCAAAATACTCTGTCGTAATCTGAACCTTCTTTTCTGGGTCAAAAAGGGTCAGGTCAGCCTTGTAACCTGCAGCAATCTTAACAGGCTCAAGACGCAGAATACGACGAGGATTAACGGCCATTGCGCGAACAAGACCAGTGTAAGAAAGCTTATTGGTGCGCACCATATTGGTAACCATCAAAGGCAGCGAGGTCTCAAGGCCAATGCAGCCAAAGTAAGAGATTTCCCACTCACAGTCCTTCTCATGAGCTGCATGAGGTGCATGATCGGTAACAATACAGTCAACTGTACCGTCTGCAACCGCTGCCTGAAGAGCGAGCGCATCCTCAGCAGTTCTGAGCGGTGGATTCATCTTAAGATTGGTGTTATACGTATCGGTAATGTCATCTTCAGACAAGAAGAGGTGGTGAGGGCAAACCTCTGCAGTAACAGGCAAACCCTCCTTCTTAGCTGCACGTACCAGCTCTGCTCCCCTGCCCGTTGAAATGTGGCAGATGTGCAGAGGACAGCCGGTAAGGCGGCAAAGATCAATGTCTCTGGAAATCTCCAGCTCCTCGCCAAGTACTGGCCAGCCAAACATGCCAAGGCGCGTGCTTGCGCGACCCTCGTTAACAACGCCACCAGCACTGATGGACTCAATCTCACAGTGAGCAGCAACAACGCGGTCAAACTGGGAGACGTACTCCATTACCGTGCGCATCATACCAGCGCTTTGAACACCGTGGCCGTCGTCAGAGAATGCAGATGCTCCCTCGTCAACCATGTTGCCAATCTCAGCAAGCTCCTGTCCCTTAGAACCCTTGGTTAGAGCACCCATAGGACGGACGTGAATGAGACCAACCTCATTGCCACGATCAATCTGGAAGCGAACAGCAGGCCCGTTATCGGTAACAGGATTGGTGTTAGGCATAGTAGCAACATCAGTAAAGCCACCATGAACCGCAGCCCTAGAGCCCGTCTCAATGGTCTCTTTGTATTCAAAGCCAGGATCTCTAAAGTGAACGTGCATATCAACAAGGCCAGGGGTAAGCACCTTGCCCTTTGCATCAATGACGGTATCACCCTCTTGAGGCTTAACCGTAGCTGCAACTTCAGCAATGGTTTCTCCGTCAATACGGACGTCCATTACCGCGTCAAGATTAAGCTGCGGGTCTACAACACGCGCGCCCTTAAGCAGAAATGCCATCAGAGTCTCCTCCCAGAAGCAAATACATTGCGGCCATGCGCGTCAAAACGCCTGCATTGACCTGGTCAAGAATACGAGAGCGAGCGCAATCGGCCACCTCGCTGTTAATTTCCATGCCACGGTTCATAGGACCTGGGTGGCAGATGATTGCTTCGGGCTTCATCAGCTTACTGCGGCGCTCGTCAAGGCCCCAAAGCCTGTTGTACTCACGGCGAGAAGGAATAGGAGCTCCTTCCATACGCTCCAGCTGCACGCGGAGCATGTACACGACGTCAACATCACCAATGACCTCATCAAAGTGTGAGGTCTGATAGCAGCCAAACCAGCTTGGATCGTCTACGTGGAATGTTGGAGGTCCAACTAGAACAACCTCTGCGCCCATAGTCTTGAGTGCTGGCACCAAAGAACCAACAACGCGACTGTGAGAAAGGTCGCCAACAATGGCAACTTTAAGGCCATCAAGGTGTCCAAAGTTCTTGCGAATGGTATAAAGGTCAAGCATGGCCTGAGTGGGGTGCTGATGCTTGCCGTCACCAGCGTTGATGACAACGGCATCAGTGTGCTCAGTAATCTTCTGCGGTGTACCTGCAAGTCTTGCACGGCAGATAAACATATCAACGTTCATAGCGTCGATAGTCTGAATGGTATCTGCCAGAGACTCTCCCTTAACCACAGATGAAGTAGATCCTCCCATATTTAAAGCGTCAGCCGAGAGGCGTTTCTCGGCAAGCTCAAATGAAGAGCGAGTCCTGGTAGAAGGCTCTAAGAACAGGTTAACAATGGTGCGCCCACGAAGTGCCGGCACCTTTTTAATGTCTCTGTTATTTACAGCTTCAAACGACTGAGCTGTATCAAGAATCTGCTGGATATCGTCACGCGTCAGGCTGTTTGTATCAATCAAATGTTTAACTGAAAGCATTAGTTTCCTCCCTCAATAAAGGGGTCAGAATAGTCAGCTTCGTACAGCAAGACGCAGTCCTGACCATCAATTTCTTTAACATTTAAGCTGACTACCTGGCTCTTTGATGAAGGAACATTTTTTCCCACATAGTCAGGTCTAATAGGAAGCTCGCGATGACCACGGTCAACAACAACTGCTAGCTGAACGCGCTCAGGACGGCCATAGTCAATGAGGGCATCGAGTGCTGCTCTGATAGTTCTTCCTGTCTGAAGAACATCGTCTACCAGCACAACGCTTGTGCCTGTAATATCAAAATCGATATTAGTTGCGTGGAGAACCGGTGCAGTATTTCTTCTAAAATCATCGCGATAAAAACTGATATCAAGTGAGCCAACTTTTGGCTTAAATCCGGTAAAACTCAAAATCTTTTCCGCAAGACGAGAAGCCAAAACCTCTCCACGGCGAATAATGCCCACCAAAGCAACGTTTTCAATTGCATCGTTATTCTCGACAATTTCGTGAGCAATTCGTGTAAGCATGCGGTCAAGGGACTGCTCATCCACAATGAGAGAGTGCGAACCTTCTTGAGCCATAGCGCCTCCAATAAAAAAGATACCTCACCTAACCAGGCACAAGGTATCCAAAAGGCAAAACTATGACTATGAGCCTTACGGGTATCTCGTACCACATTTAAAGACACACATATTGTACTCGTACAGACCCTAACTTTTGGTTAGGAATTTTAATTATCTCTTGAGGTGCTCGTAAGCTTCACAAACTTCATCCACAGGACCCAGCATGCGCTGCTTGCCCTTCTCAATCCAAATAGCACGGTCACAAATGCGCTGAACCAGGTCAATGGAGTGAGAAACCAGAAGAACGGTAACGTTATTAGAAGCGACCAACTCTTTGATGCGGTTCTCGCACTTTTGCTGGAAAAGGAAGTCTCCCACCGAGAGCGTCTCATCAACAATGAGCAGGTCAGGTTCTGTAACGGTTGCAATTGCAAAGGCAATACGTGCCACCATACCAGAGGAGTAGTTCTTGAGTGGCATGTCCATAAAGCCCTCAAGCTCAGCAAACTCTACAATCTGGTCAAAGTGCGAGTCAATAAACTCCTTCTTGTAACCAAGAAGAGCGCCATTGAGGTAGATATTCTCTTTAGCGGTAAGCTCCATGTCAAAGCCAGCACCAAGCTCAATAAGAGGCGCAATAGTACCTTTAACCTCACAAGTTCCCTTAGAAGGCTCAAGTACGCCCGCAATGATTTTGAGCATGGTAGACTTGCCAGAGCCGTTGGTGCCCACCAGGCCAAAAGCCTCGCCACGCTTTACTTCAAATGAGATGTCATCAAGAGCCTTGAACTCCTTAAAAGCAACCTCGCCGCGTGCAAAGGCAATAAAATACTCTTTCAAAGAGTTGAACTGCTCAGAGGCAATGTTAAAGATCTCCGAAACGCCGTTTACCGCAACAACGGTCTCTGCGTCTTCAGATGGAAGCGGTGGACGCATAAAATCGTCATCGCCAGCAACAACTACCCAGGCAGTAACTGTCTGAGGGTTGTTGTGCGTGTCAAATGCATCAATGTAAAGATGATAGCGACCAGGCTCTGGGAAGGTATATGTCCACGACGTATTAGGAATTGAATCACCAAATTGATGCTCTGTGGTATCCCAAAAACCCTCATCCCAACGGTCGTTCAAACTCCACACATAGTGAAATTTAAAGTCCTCAGGGTCTGCACCAATAATCTTAGGAGTAGCAGTTACAGTCTCTCCTGCACGAATCTCGTGCGTATCCAAGGAAACCTGAACTGACCAGCCTAATTCTTTATTTGGTGACTCAGACATACAACTCCTCTAATCAACTATTGCCTGAACAGTATAGCTGATTATGGCGAGAAACCCGACTTTTTAAGAGACTTCTCTACTTCTGTGGTGCCGCTGTAGTGGTACGTACAATAAGCTTTGGAGCAATTCTAATTGCTTCAGGCTCATACCCCGCCTCAGATGCACGTATTGCATGCTCAAGAGCAACGCGACCGCGCTCTAGGAGATTAAAGCGTACGGTGGTCAAAGAGAAGTTTGGCAGATAGTCTTCAAGAGAGTCGTCAACACCAACAACGCTCACGTCTTCCGGTACGCTCAGTCCCACTTCTTCAAATGCCGCAATGATACCTAGCGCCATCTGGTCGTTTGCTGCATAAACTGCAGTAAAATCACGAGTTTCTCGCAGTTTTTTACCAATTTCATAGCCACTATTGGCGGTCCAATCGCCAGCTAAAGGCTCAACAGTTTCTAGCCCATACTCAGACATGGCATCTCGCCAGCCTTTTTCGCGAAATTGCGAGTCAATAGAGTATGAAGGGCCTGCTACAAAACGGATCTTGCGATGACCAAGCTCATAGAGGTGATCAATGACAAGCTTTGAGCAGCCGTACTGATCTGAGTCAACGGTTGTGCAGTAAGGGTGCTCGTGCATGGTAAGAAGCACTGTTCCAAGGCCCGGCTGCGGTACAAATGATTCAAAGTCTGATGCCATAAGGCTCATGCTGATAATCATGCCGTCAACAGGAAGATTAGACATACGATGAGAAATGTCCTGCAGGCAGAGGCCATCGTCAGAGCCTTTCTCAATCATCGTAATTGCATATTCATGCTCACGAGCCGCAGAGACAATGCCATCGAGGGTTGCCAAGTTACCAAACTCACGAATGTCGTACAAACAGAGTCCCACCGATTGATACGAACCAGACCTTAACGACCTGCCTGCAAAGCTTGGCCTAAAGCCCATGGACTCCATTGCGGCCTGGACTTTTTCTCGCGTTGCCTTACTGACGTTCTGAGCGCCATTAGCAACACGAGAAACGGTCTGCTGAGAAACACCAGCAACCTGTGCAACATCAGCCATTGAAACAGAGCGCTTATTTGAGCTAGAACTATGCGAGCGAGTCACGAATTCCTCCGATTATCTGCTTGTTTACGTACTCATACTAACAGGCAGATTGACATAACGCGATAAAATTGCATATTTATCAGCAAATTAAACGCTCACGGTAAAAAAAGAACCGTTCGGCGAGAAGGACTTTTGACCTGCGCTCTAACCGTTTGCCCCCGCAAAAATACCACTGACTGAAAACTTAATAATTTCCTGTTAGTTCGTTATGAGTACGTTAACATAGTAAGGGTAATGCACTATGAGTGGTATCTCGGAGGTATCCGATGATTGATGTTCGACCTTTTGATAGTTTTGTTAACTCCCCTGCTGCGCTTACCTATACTATTCGCGGCGCTCATTCAGCAGTTAAATTGAGTAATTTTGGTGCAACCATTCTTGGCATTTCTGTACCAGATATCTATGGAACGCAAGCAGATGTAGTTCTTGGCTACGGCTTGTTTGACTTGTATTTAGATAACCCTGCCTGCTTTGGTGCCTCCATTGGACCTTCTGCTAATCGCGCAGATAAAGCAGAGATTCCGCTTAATGGAGTTGTCTATCACCTTCCTAAAAACAACGGTCCAGACAATCAAAATAACCTGCACACTGATTTAGTTGCTGGTATCCATAAGCGCATTTGGCAGGCAGAAATTGATGAAGCGCATAATACGGTAACCTTTAGCATTGACCTGGTAGATGGAGAATATGGACTGCCAGGAAACCGTCATATTACTGCAACCTATAAGCTTGTTGAAGAAGCCGCGCAGTCAACGCTAAATCTTACGTATACCTGCACAACTGATGCTACAACTTTTGTAAACATGACCAACCATGTCTACTTTAACCTCAACGGTCATGATTCTGGTGATGTTCTTGGTCACCAACTTACTATCCAAGCAGATTCATATCTGCCTCTACGAGATGACTCAGTTTCTGCAGGAACCATCGATGCTGTTGCAGGAACTCCTTTTGATTTCCGCACACCTAAGACCATTGGCAAAGATCTTAACGCAGATAATGAGCAGCTCAAAATTGCTCGCGGTTATGATCACTGCTTTGCTATTAACAACTATGAAAACGGTCAGTTGCGCCCCGCCCTTCTCGCCACATCAGAAAGCGGACGATCGCTTGAGATTCAAATTACCGCTCCCAGTGCTCATCTTTATACCGGCAACTGGCTTGATGAGGCACGTGCAAAAGACGGCGCTATTTACAAGCCTCACGCTGGTTTTGCATTTGAGAGCGAGTTTTATCCAGATTGTGCTCACCATGCAGAGTGGCCTCAGCCTACCTGCACGCCTGAGCAGCCTTACAGCTCGCAAATTGTTTATCGATTCTTTTAAGGTACCTGTAGCTTCACAGCACTAAAGGGAAAGGAACACCATGGCTCACACGTTTGACGAGAAAACCACAGCTCAGCTCAATCGCGCAAAAGAGCACTTTGAGCAAATGTTTGGAAAAGCTGACCGCTATCTTGCGGTACACGCGCCTGGTCGCTCCGAGATTGCAGGAAACCACACAGATCACGAGGGCGGTCATGTCATCGCTGGTGCCCTGGATGTTGCTATTGATGCAATTTGCGCCCCTAACAGCCTGGGCGTTATTCGTGTAGCCAGCGTGGGATATGATCCTTTTGAGGTTGACTACACAAATCTAGAGCCCACCGAAGCTGAGTATCTGAGCACTAAGGCTATTGTTCGTGGTATGGCAGCAAACCTGGTCAAACTTGGTTTTGAGCCATCCGGCTTTGACATGGCAGTAGTTAGCAATGTCCCTGGTGGTGGCGGACTTTCTTCCTCTGCTGCGTTTGAGGCTGCAGCCGGCCGTGCAATGGAAGCTCTCTGGGAAGGTGGCAGCGAGATTTCTGCTGTTAAACTTGCCCAAATGAGCCAGAACACAGAAAACGTTTACTTTGGTAAGCCGTGCGGTCTTATGGACCAGCTGGCTGTTTGCCTTGGCGGCCTTGCTTTCATGAACTTTGAAGACCCCGCAGAGCCCAAGGCAGAAAAGCTGGATCTTAACTTTGAGGATTACGGCTACGCCCTCTGCCTTGTTGATGTTGGCTGCGACCACGTTGCATTCACTGATGAGTATGCCGCTGTACCTGTTGAGATGCAGAAAGTTGCCGCGGCTTTTGGCAAGACTCGCCTCTCTGAGGTTCCCGTTGAAGACTTCCAAGCTCGCGTCAATGAGCTGCGAGAAGATCTTGGAGACCGCGCTCTTCTCCGCGCTATTCACTACTGGTACGAGAATGACCTGGTAGACAAACGCTGGGCAGATCTTCAGAACTCTGACATTGAGTCCTTTATTGCACTCACCAACGCTTCTGGCGCAAGTTCCGGTATGTACCTGCAGAACGTTTCCACTTCTGGCTCATATCAGCCGGCTATGCTTGCCCTTGGCTTGGCCGAGAGCATCTTAAAAGGTTCTGGCGCCGTTCGCATTCACGGCGGCGGTTTTGGCGGCTCTATCCAGTGCTTTGTCCCTCTCGCCCTTGTCGAGACCTTTATCGCACAAATGAACCAGTGGTTTGGCGAAGGCGCTTGCCGCCACTACGCTATCTCTGACCAGGGAGCTTGTGCACAATGGCTGTAGCAGACAATGAAAGCGCACTGTGCATTCAGCAGCTTGTCGCGTATGCATGCGAGCACGGACTTATTCAAACTGAGGATTTGACCTGGTGCTATAACGCGCTGTTGGACATGCTTTCGTACGAGGGGCCCGCTCCCGTTAAGCCTTGGGAGAAGATTGACCTGGCGTCGTTTGATCTTGACCAGACACTTGCCGAGCTTGCCCGCTTAGCTGTTGCTCACGGTCTGGCCGAGAACACCCAGAGCGGCGAAGACTCTTTTGCCATGCGCGTTATGGGTCTTCTGCTGCCAAAACCTTCCGAGGTGGCACGCCATTTCAATGAGCTGTACGTTGCCGAGGAGCCTCGTGCCGCAACTGACTGGTTCTACACGCTCTGCTGCGACGCAGGCTATGTTAGAAGAAGCGCCATTGCCAGGAATATCACCTGGACTACTCCAACTACCTGGGGAGACTTAGAGATTACCATCAACCTCTCCAAGCCAGAAAAAGACCCTCGTGAAATCGCTGCAGTTAAAACGGCTCAAAACACTTCTGGCGAGAAGTATCCCGCATGCCAGCTCTGCCTTGATAATGAGGGCTATTCTGGACGCGGCGCTTCGTCTAGTGCAGGTGCTCATCCTGCCAGGCAGAACCTGCGCATCATCCCCATTGAGCTCAACCAGCATCGTTGGGGATTCCAGTACAGTCCGTATGCGTATTTCAACGAGCACTGCATTGCCATGAACTCGGATCACATTCCTATGCACATTGATCACGAGGCGCTGGTCAACCTCTTTGACTTTGTGGACAGGTTCCCCCACTACTTCATTGGTTCAAACGCTGACCTGCCCATTGTGGGCGGATCGATCCTCTCGCACGATCACTACCAGGGCGGACGTTACGAGTTCCCTATGATGCGCGCAGAAGTTGCGGAAGAGTTTGAGCTCAAGCAGTTCCCCGAGGTGGCAGGCGCAATTCTCAAGTGGCCACTCTCCGTTCTTCGCCTCTCCTCTACCAGTCGAGAAGAAGCACTCAAAGCTGCAGAGTTTATCATCACCGCATGGCGCAGCTATACCGACGAGTCCGTCTCTGTTTATGCGGAAACTGACGGCGAGCTCCACAACACGGTTACCCCTGTTGTTCGCAAGCTTGAAGATGAGACTTACGAGGTCTTTCTTGCGTTGCGCTGCAACGTTACCAGCGAAAAGCATCCGCTTGGCATCTTCCATCCACATGCCGAGTATCATCACATCAAGAAAGAAAATATCGGCCTCATCGAGGTCATGGGACTTGCAGTGCTTCCGCCTCGTCTTGTGCCAGAGCTCAATAAAGTTCAGTCTGTTATGGAGCAGTGCCTGGCAAATGGCAAGAAAGCCAATGCCGTCTACGGTCAGTTGACCACGGACTCTACTACAATCTCCCACGCCGACTGGGCGCGCCAGATTTACGCCAAGTTGCTTGAACAGGGTGACGGATCCAGCAAGGGCAACGCTTCCCTCTCGTCCGAACAGCTCAAAAAGTATATCTATGACGAGGTTGGTATTGTCTTCTCGCACGTCCTTGAAGACGCCGGTGTATTCAAATGGGACGAAGAAGGACGAGCCGCGCAACATCGCTTCCTTGAGAGTCTGTAGTTACTGCTATCCGAAGGTTCACACGCAGCTTACAACGAACCGCACGTCACAATCGCATAAATCACCCAGCAAGAGGGCCGAGAAGATCGGTCCTCTTGTTTTTTACCGCCAAACCAGCAGCCTGCGACAGTTAAAAAACGTATAAGCACCGTAGAGACGGATATTCTGTTGGATGTGGAATCTGGTTAACTCTTCTAGCACACCTATGTCGGATAATCTGTCGGAAATAGCTCCGTTCAATGCTCTGACCACACCTATAACTGATAATCTGCATGTATCGAGAAACCCAAGCACACCAAAGTCAAATAATCTGTCGATAGTTAACATATTTTCTGTCATAGGTGTGTTATTTCTCTCTAAATCTGCAGAATATCAGCCTTAGGTGTGCTTTTCTCGCCAATTTTTGCAGATTATCTGTCATAGGTGTGGTGCGAAAATCATAAAAGGACATATGTCCGAAGAGATACCTTAGTTTACCAGCTGCTTTGTAATTTCCCCGTAAAGCCACTTTTCCTTAACGTGCAAGCGCTGTCTTTCGCCAAAAAAAGAGGCGTCTACGTAAGTAGACGCCTCGAAACTTGCACGTAGTAGTGGACTACTTCTTCTGGACGTACTTCAAGCAGTCAAGGGTGACAGCGGTCAGAATAATGACGCCCGAGAAAACAAACTGCAGGTTGGTATCAATACCAAGAATGGTCAGTGCGTAAGTCAGTGCGGTGAAGATAAGAACACCCACGGTAACACCGGAGATCTTACCAATACCACCGGTGAACGAGACGCCACCAACAACGCAGGCTGCGATTGCGTCCATGTCCCAACCCTGGCCGTAAGCTGCGGAACCAGAGCCGACCATACGCATGCACTCGAGCCATGAACCAAATCCGTAAAGGATACCAGCCATAACAAAAGCGCCAACCATAACTCTAAAGACAGAGATACCGGAAACAGCTGCTGCCTCGGGGTTTCCACCTACAGCATAGAGATTCTTACCAAAGGTGGTCTTGTTCCAGATGAACCAAACAATAGCAATAGCTGCGATTGCCCACAAAATAATTGATGGGAATTTACCAATTCGTGGAATGACCATGTCTGGAATAGATGGCTCGATAGCACCAAAAGAAACACCCTTTGTTGCATAGGTAACAATACCAAAGATAATCAGCATGTTAGCCATGGTCGAGATGAATGGGTGCATCTTAAACTTAGCAGTAAAGAAGCCAGCGATACTGGTAAAGCAGGTGCAGAGAACAATACAGGTAACCAAAGCCATGATGATTCTGACAGGAATTGGAATACCAGTGAGGTCAAACGTGATACCAAAGACCTGACCAGTATTGATGCCCTGGTGCATGATGATGGTTGAAGCGGTCATGCCCATACCAACCATACGACCAATGGAAAGGTCAGTACCGGTAAGCAGAATCAATCCAGCTACACCAAGAGCCAGGAACATTCGAGGCGATGCCTGCTGAAGAATGTTGATGACGTTGGAGTATGTCAGGAGCTGAGTGCCCTTGACTGCTGGGGTAATGATACAAAGGGCAATAAACACCAGGAGAATAACAATGTACAGGCCGTTCTGAAGCAAGAATGAACGGGTGTTGAAGGTGTACTTGTAGTTCTCCCACTTCTGAGCCTGAGACTCCAGTGGAGTGAACTTAGACATCCTGAGAAGGTCGATGAGGTGATACTCATGACTAAACGCATTATGAGCACGGTCTTTGATGCGCTGAAGGTCTTTCTGATAGTTGACCTTTGCATCAAACTGACGGTTCTTATAGACGTACTTCTCGTCTTTGATTTCTTGAGCGTCAGAAGTCTTGCTGACAGCCTCTTCATGCTCCTTCTTGAGGCGCTCAAGAGCAGCAGCGTAGTTCTGCTTAGCCTGCTCCTTCTCAAGAGCACAGCTAGCCTTTACAGGCTCCAGGTACTCGTTCTTGTAGTGCTCCTTAAGATAAGCCTCGGCCTCTGCAATAAGCTTGGAGACCTGAGCGCTATTCTCGGACTCAACCTTCTTTGCAAGCTCCAGTTCAGCCTTGTAGCCCTCGATAAGCGTGTTGCGCTCTTCGGCAGAGATAGACTTATCGCGCTTTGCAGACTCAATTGCGCTCAGTGTTGAAATTACTTTGTTGGTACCATTTGCGCGAAGCTCATCAATCTGAGCCTGAATGGAACCAATCTTCTGATCAATAGGCTTTAGCAGCTCTTTTTCCTGCTCGGCCGTCAGAACAGATCCACCTGTTTTTGGCATTTGTATCATCCTCTCCTACAGGTACTTTGCGCTGAGGCGCAGGAGTTCTTCTTGATTTGTCTCGTTGGTATTTACAATGCCCGAGAGTCTACCGTTGGACATAACGCCAATTCGGTTAGTAATTCCCAGAATCTCTGGCATCTCCGAAGAGACTACGATAATAGTGGTACCGCTCTTAGCCATATCAATAATGAGCTGGTAGATCTCATATTTAGCACCAACATCAATACCACGAGTAGGCTCGTCCATCAGGAAAACCTGTGGATAGCGCTCGAGCCATTTACCAAAAATGACCTTCTGCTGGTTGCCGCCAGAAAGGCTTGAAATCAAGTCTGATGGACCCTGAGCCTTGGTGTTCATAACCTTGAGCTCGTTGACGGTAGCCTTAGTCATCTTAGGATCAGAAAGAATTGGACCAGCCTTGTACTGATTCAAGTTTGCAATGGTTGTGTTAAACGTCAGGTCACCCTTAAGGAATAGGCCGTTTGCTTTACGCTCCTCGGTAATCATGGCAAAGCCGTGATCCATTGCCTCTGCGGCTGTCGAGAAGTTCATAAGGTGCCCGTTGACATAGACACGACCTGCAGCTCTGGTTCTTACACCAAAGATTGTCTCAAGAAGCTCTGTTCTACCAGCGCCGACAAGACCATACAGACCAAAGATCTCGCCCTTCCTTACGTCAAAAGTGACGTCTTGAAGGTATGGCTCGTATTTAGTTGAAAGGTGCTGAATAGAAAGATACGTCTTACCAGGTGTGTTAGTAACATCTGGGAAGCGATTCTCAAGTGAGCGACCGACCATTGCTGAGATAAGCTCATTCATGTTGGTCTCATCAGAGCGCTTGGTCATAACAAGCTTACCGTCACGAAGAACTGAAATGTCGTCGCAAATCTCAAAGATCTCATCCATCTTGTGAGAGATATAGACCAAAGAAATTCCCTGCTCTTTGAGCATATGAATCATCTCAAAGAGTTTCTCGACCTCTTGGGTCATAAGTGAAGAAGTAGGCTCATCAAGAACAATAATCTTTGCGTTGTAAGAAATTGCCTTTGCAATCTCGCACATTTGACGCTGAGATACTGACATGTTCTTCATAGGCTGTGTCAGGTCTACGGTCATACCAAGACGCCTGAAGAGCTCGTTAGCCTCTTTTTTCATGCGTCCCTCGTCGACAACACCCATTGCATTAACGGGATAGCGACCAAGGAACAAGTTATCTACAACATTTCTATCAAGGCACTGGTTAAGCTCCTGGTGAACCATTGCGACGCCATTCTCAAGTGCGTCTTTTGGTCCAGAGAAATTAACCTCTTTGCCGTCAAGAAATATCTTGCCTTCATCTTTTTGATACGTACCAAACAGGCACTTCATCATGGTAGATTTGCCTGCGCCGTTCTCTCCCATAAGACCCATAACGGTTCCACGGCGTACGTTCATTGAAATGTGATCCAGAACGCGGTTACGTCCAAAGGACTTGCTCATTCCATCAATTGTTAGAACGATATCGTTTTCTGTATCTGCCATGTAATCACCCCTTATCTCGCTAAGTTATTGCGCTTATTCGCGAGAACACCGGAGGAGAGCAGGTGTCTCCCCTCCGGTATTGTTTCGTGCTATCGACTACTTAATTACTTAAGCAGCTGGGTATAGGAAGAACCGTTGTCGGTCTTAACCATGTTGAATGCAAATGCATCGTACTCGTCAGGGTTGCCAAGACGGTTGGTAATGTTGGACTCAGTCTGGCCGTCGCCTGCGATGAACTCAACGTTGAGGTTGAGCAGTGGAGCATACTTCTTGAGCAGTGGTACATAGGTTGAACCAAGGAAGTTGTCGCCAGAGTTGTAGGTGTTGAGCCAAACCTTCTTCTCTGGGTGCTTGTCTGCGCTCAGCTGCTTAGAAGCCTCTGGATAGGTAGTGGTTGCGTCAAGGTTATCCTTGTAGTTCTCAGCGGTAACTGCAAGGTTGAGAGCGTAGTAAGAACGCTGCTCTGCAACATACTTGTAGTCCTTGGAGTCAATCTTGTTGCCAGCATCGTCTGCGGACTCAATGCCGGTGTTGATATCAGCGCCGTCAAGAGCGTTGCGGAGCAGGCGGAGAGTCAGGTAAGCCTGAACATCTGGGTGCTGGGAAATGGTGCCTGCATAGCCGTCAGCAATAGCTGCAACAGCGTCAGAGTTAGCGTCGTAACCAAAGGTTGGGACCTTCTGAGCCTTTGACCATGCATTGAAGATGGACATGCCCATACCGTCGTTGTTGGAAACAACAACATCAATCTGATCGCCGAAGGAAGAGGACCAAGCAGCAATTGCGTTACCAGCGGTTGCAGCATCCCATGTTGCACCAGCGGTGTTCTTCATCTCCTGAGAAGCAAGCTCACGGATGGTGTAGGACTTGCCGCCGACCTCAAGCTTACCGTCCTGGACAACAGAAGCGGAGCCATCGGTGTTGGTGCCTACTGGATCGGAAATAATCTTGCCGTCCTTCTCGATGCCAGTACCAAGTGCCTTACGGACACCACGAGTACGAGCGATAGAGTCGTTGTGACCAATGTCACCAATTGCAAGAACGTAACCAATAATGCCGTCCTTGTTGCGATCAAGCTCAGCTGCGTGAGCCTTAATGTAATCAAGAACCATCTGGCCCTGGAGCTCTGCACCCTGAACTGCATCAAAGCCAACGTAATAGGTGTCTTTGTTGAAGTTAAGAGTGTTTGTATCAAGCTCACCAGTGGAGCTGTTGGAAGGCTGGCGGTTAAAGAAGACAACAGGCTTATCCTTGTTCTCTACCTTTGCATCTTTAGCGCCTTCCTCTTTTTTCTCGCTAGGTGCGCAAGCTGCAAGAACGCTAGATCCACCAACGCTAAGAACGCCTAGACCACAGAACTTTAGAAAACTGCGACGAGACACATCCATAGTAGTGACCTTTCTCATTTGTTATGCCTTTTGCATAACACTGACCTTAATGAGTACGTTAACAAATCTCATCACAGCTCTTTGTGAGATGTCGCTCAACGGTTGCAGAAATACCGTAAGCGTTATGTTTTGTACCTTTTACGGTGTCAATTTTGAAGTTTTTGAGGATAAATAAAGAAAAATCGGTCAAATGACCAAATTGTCGAGAAAAGCGTCCTCTTCGAATCTGTGAATAAAAATATGCCTAATGCGAGAAAAGCAGAACGGTTCTTCAAACAAAAAAAAGACCAGGCATTGCCTGGTCTTGAAAATTCTGGCTCCCCGAGCAGGATTTGAACCTGCGACACGCTGATTAACAGTCAGCTGCGCTACCGCTGCGCCATCGGGGAATATGTGTGCTTCTCAGCGGTGTTTAAGTATAGAGAGACATTCCAAACCATGCAAGCATTATTTAGAAAAAATTTATTCAAATTCCTCTTACACAATCTCTCATACCTAAACCAAGAAGCTACTCCTCCATGTAGTCCTTAAGACGACCGGACCTAGAAGGATGACGAAGCTTTGCCAAGGTCTTGGACTCAATCTGACGAATACGCTCACGCGTAACGCCAAACTCCTTGCCTACCTCTTCAAGGGTACGAGGATGACCGTCCTCAAGACCAAAGCGGAACTTAATAACCTTACGCTCACGATCAGCAAGGCCGTCAAGAACCTGCTCAAGCTGCTCACGAAGCATTGAATCAGAAGCTGCATCTGGTGGAGCAACAGCTGAAGAGTCCTCAATAAAGTCTCCAAGCTGGGAATCTTCTTCTTCACCAATAGGCGTCTCAAGAGAGACGGGCTCCTGGCTAATCTTCTGAATCTCGCGGACGCGATCAGGAGACATGCCCATTTCTGCGCCAATCTCTTCTGGAGAAGGATCTCTACCAAGATCTTGCAGAAGCTGACGCTGAACACGGATAAGCTTATTGATGGTCTCTACCATGTGAACTGGAATACGAATGGTACGAGCCTGGTCCGCAATAGCACGGGTAATTGCCTGGCGAATCCACCATGTAGCATATGTTGAGAACTTAAAGCCCTTGGTGTAGTCGAACTTCTCGACAGCACGAATAAGGCCCAGGTTACCTTCCTGGATAAGATCGAGGAACAGCATGCCACGGCCAACATAGCGCTTAGCAATTGAGACGACAAGACGAAGGTTTGCAGAGATAAGCTGCTGCTTAGCGTCAAGTCCTACGGACTCAATACGCATGAGGCGGCGCTGCTCTGCACGGTTGAGCTCGATGAGGCCATCCTCAAAGTCCTCCAGCTTCTGGGAAGCCGCAGTACCTGCCTCAATCTTCATAGCAAGGTGAACCTCTTCTGATGCAGTAAGCAGGTCTACCTTACCAATCTCTTTAAGATACATGCGGACAGGATCGCCGGTAAGCATAACCGTGGTGGTATCTGAGCGACGAGCACGAGCGCGAGAAGAACGTTTTGGCTTAGAGACTTTTGCCTTAGAAACAGAGCGGAGAGCCTCTTTGACCTCACGTGCCTCATTTACGGCATCAAAATCTTCATCATCTTCATCTTCAAAATCAGATGAGTCATCCAAGTCATCATCGGATGAAAAATCATCCTCTACGGCGTCATCTTCAATGGCGAAAGAAACGGTTGCTTCAGATGCGGTAGTAATTTCTACACCTTTAACACGCAGCGAATCGTACAGATCAGAAAGCTCATCATCGTTAACGTCAACGTCACGAATGGCAACCTGAATATCGTCTTCGCTGATACTACCGTTAGACTTTGAAGAACTTACCAGATCATCAACAATTTTAGTAAGCTCATCTGAGAGTTTGACCTCTTCATTTGCCTTTTTTGCAGCCACAAATATCCTTTCGATAGATTAGCGCAAATCTTTATACCCAAAAGTTTCTCTACCTAATCAAACTACTCATTTTAATTTATAAAAAATCAGATGAGTAGCATCCCCATAAAATGAGTATTTTCTACTGCCCCGAAGTAAGCCTCTTGCCTAGCTCAAGCGCTCGTGTCTGAAGTTCCTGCGCAGCAGCAAGTTGCTCTTCAGCAAGTGTTCCGCTTGAAGACTCCCCTGCATAAGAACTGGAGCGCAGATTTGATCGAATTTCTCGCAATTTACGCTGTACCGAGTAGTAGTCAACCGTGTCCACAATAAACTCAAGCGAACGACGTGTATCGGAGTTGCCCTCAGATATCACGCGACCAGAAGAAAGAATAGCTGCCGCATTTGGCTCAACAGCCGCAGCCGCGGCAACAACCTGCGCTGGCGTAGCGCCCTCTGGAGTAGCAAGCATGGCCCATGCCATGGTTTGATGGCGAGCATCGGCCCAGACAAAGTCTGCAATACGGTCTTGATACTCTCGTACTAAAGACAAGTTTGTTGCCATAGCACTTAAGAGCTCAAGCTCTGAGTTAACCTGCCTGCGATCTTCTGCGGAGAGACCCTGCGAGCCTCGTGGCTCATACGTATCAGCAGAAACGCTATACGATGAAGGATCATCATATGGTGGCGCCTCGTCATACGGTGGAACATCATCGTATGAAGGACCCTCGGCATAAGCTGAAGTTTTAGGAGCAGAATTATACGAAGAGGTATAGATGTTCTTCTGGGGCTGTTTGCGCGCCATCTTTGAAGTGCGCGAATCTGACGCGTCATCTTGAATAGGCGCGGCCTTAATTGCGCGCTTTGCTTCCTCGACATCAATATGAAGCAAATCGGACACACGAAGTGCATACTCGCTCAGCAGTACCGATGTCTTGAGCGGGGCCAACAGAGACGCTAAAGCCTCAAGCGCTTTGACTCTACCACCGGGTACAGATAAGTCAAACTGAGCTGTTGTGGCATCAAAGACAAAGTCCATAAGCGGGCGAGCTGCATCTAAGATAGGACGTAGCTTATCTGCACCTGATTCGGCGAGAAACTCCATGGGGTCCTGATTATTTGGCAAAACAACACAGAGAAACGCAGCGGTTGTTTTATCGATAAATTTAATAGCACGAGCAGCAGCGTGTTGACCTGCAGCATCACCGTCAAACATGCAAATGATTTTGCGTGCACGCTGGCGATCGATGAGTTTGACGTGCTCAGACGTAAATGCAGTGCCTAAAGCTGCCACAGTGTTGGTAAAACCAGCCTCATGCATGGCAATAACGTCAGTGTAGCCCTCGCAAATAATGGCCTCGGACTGGGCAGCAATAGTCTCTTTTGCGACATCGTAGGCAAAGAGGTGTTTACCTTTATTGAAGACAGAAGTGTCCCTGGTATTAAGGTACTTAGGAGCGTTTTCTACCTTTTTAGTAATTCGACCGCCAAAAGCAATAGTTCTTCCCTGCTCATCATGAATAGGAAACATCACTCGATCATAGAACCAGTCGCTGATGCGACCGTTACGCTCAACAGCAAGGTTTGCAGCAATCATCTCTTGCGTGGTATAGCCACATTTACGCAGGTGCGCTACAAGCGCGCCTCTGCCAGGTGCATATCCCAGCTTCCAGCGCTTGCAGACAGCCGCTCCAAATCCGCGACCAGAGAGATATGCACGCGCCGCCTCAGGACCTTCTCCCCTTCCGCGCATAAGCATGGAGTGGAAGTAATTCTCGGCCTCGGTAAGGCACTCAATTAAGCGATTCTTGCGGGGACCCTTAGAAACATGAGCTTCTTCTGAAAGGGTAATTCCAGCTTTATCGGCAAGATATCTGATAGCGTCAGGAAAATCTAGGTTTTCTCGCTTCATGACATAGCTAAAGACGTCTCCACCTTCGGAGCAAGCGCCAAAGCAGTGCCAAAGACCCGTAGAAGGATTTATCTTGAATGAAGGGCTTTTTTCTTGGTGGAAAGGACAGCATCCCCAATAGTCCTGACCTCGGGGTTTGAGCTCAACTGTCTCGGAAACAAGCGTGACAAAATCTGTGGCTTGTCTTACGCGCTCTTTATCTTCGTCAGTTATCATCTTCCACCTCCCCGTTTCCTAAGTTATATGAAGTCGTACCCAGATTCTGGGCTACCCAATCTATATTTCCACGAACGGCGCATTTGAGCTCTTCAAGTGAATCAAATTTTTTAGATTCCCTCAGTCTCTTCACAAATACCGTCTGAACCTGCGAGTCATATAAGTTGCCGCTAAAACCTAGGAGGTTAGCTTCAAGTAAAGGTCCTGTTTGAGACTCAAATGACGGAGCTTTTCCCACATTAACCGCAGCGGGCCATGCTGTTGCACCGTGAACCACATAGCACGCATACACGCCATCTTGAGGAATGCAATCACGCAGGTCAAGCGAAACATTTGCAGTTGGAAAGCCAAAACCAGTACCCTGGCCTCGGCCGTGCTTGACCACGCCACTCACAAAGTGCCAGCGGCCCATCAGACTTGCCGCTTCCTCAACTTTACCCTGCTCAAGCAAGTCCCTAATACGAGTTGCAGAGATTTTCTGTCCACCTGAGCAAAAGAGATCATGAGCGTGAACTTCAAAGCCATGCTTATGCCCAAGCGAGGTGAGCAACGCGCTTCCTTCAGCTCCTTGTGCGCCCAGACCAAAGTCAGAACCCACATGAACAGACACAGCCGAGACACTTGGAAGCAACTTGTCCTCAATGTATTGCGTAGCGCTCAATGCCGCAAACTCGCGGGTAAAGTGGTGCACCAAAATGCCATCCACTCCCCATGCGGCAAGTGCACGAAGTCTATCTTCTCCCGAGAGCAATCGCCGAGGAGATCCGTCAAACAGCACCTCAACAGGGTCTGGTAAAAACGTCACAGCAACAAGTGGTACATTGCGAGCTTCGGCGTCCTTTTTTGCGCTAGTGAGAAGCCCTTGGTGGCCCTCATGAAGTCCGTCAAAGACACCAAGCACGCACACGCAAGGTTGCTTGTAGCAGTCAGAACGCAAGGTATAGAAGTCGGCATCACCAAGCTCACGTGGAGCCGGCAACTCACTTCCATACAAAACGGATTGTGCTATGCGTTCTACCTTGTTCAACGTGCATCCTTACTTACACAGAATACCTTGAGAGAAGTTTGTCTGGCAGACAAGGCAGGAGCCCTGCTTTGACCAAATTCCTACGAGAGCTTCATTCCACACAAGGCTGACCAGCGAGTTATTGGCAATCTCAGAGAAATCTTCTGGAATACCAAAACGTTTTCCAACCTCAACACACTTGTATTCCGCTGCAGTCAACCTGTGCACAGGGTATCCCAGAACCTCAATTGGATTGAGGCGTTTAGCTTCAAGCACCTGAGCTGGGCTTTGTTCAAGCTCTTCTAATAAAACGCAGCTCCCAAGCGTGATTGGACCAGAGAACGTCCTTCTCAGGCCACTAATATGAGCCTCTGTTCCAAGAGACTGACCAAGGTCTCGAGCAATACTTCTAATGTAGGTGCCTTTTGAAACGTCAAACGCAACCGTCCATACCAGTGATTCATCCGTAGTAGAAGGTTTGCGCACTGCCAAAAGCGTAGCGTCGTAAATAGAGACTCTACGAGCCGTAAGCTCTGGCGTCTTACCTTCACGAACAAGCTGATAGGCACGCTTGCCATCAACTGAGATTGCAGAAACTGCAGGTGGAAGCTGGTCTACCGTACCCACTAGTTTTGCGCATGCAGCGCGAGCAAACTCTTCATCATAGAGACTTTCTGGGACAGCAGCAGTGGCTACGACCTGACCGTCTGCATCATCGGTTGAGGTACGAGCGCCAAACGAAATGTCGGCCACATACCCCTTACGGTCAAGCGTCAGAAGGCCCAAAAGCTTTGTAGCAAGGCCAATACCCACTACCAGCACGCCGCTTGCATTAGGATCCAAAGTGCCTGCGTGTCCCACGCGTTTCTCGCCAAATGCGCGACGAACGCGAGAAACCACGTCATGGCTGGTTAAGCCAAGCGGCTTGTCAACTGCAATAAGTGCGTTAATTCCGCTAGCTCCTCGCTTCACCTATGACTCCTTATCAAGCGCGAGAAGATCAATAAGCAGCGGGACTATCTGGGTAAACACATCGTCAATGGTGCCTTCAGCGGTAAAGCCTGCAGCAGCAGTGTGTCCGCCGCCACCCATTTGACGAGCTACGCCAGAAATATCTAGCTGAGATTTGGAACGCAAATTGCCACGAACTTTTCCGCCGTCAACCTCTTTGAGGAAGAGGGCAATTTCAGTTCCCTCAACACAGCGCACAACATCTACCAGGCCATCCATCTCTGCTAGAGGAACACCTGATGCAGAAAGATCTGCGGTAGTAACGTAGCTATAGGCAACACGACCCTCACCAAAGGTGCGAATACGACCCATAACCTTTGCAGCAAGATGAAGATAGGCCAAGCGATCACTCTGGTAGACATGAAGCGCAATCTGAGATGGAGAAGCACCTGCTTCCACCAGCAAACTTGCTACCTCAAAAGCCTCGCCATCAGCGTTTTGGTACTGGAAACGACCAGTATCAGTTACCAGCGCACACATAAGACATTGTGCCTCAGATGGAATAAGCTCAGCGCCTAAATGACAGGCAAACTCGGTGATAATGACACCAGTTGCCGCCGCATCAGGACGCACAAGTCCTGCGTTCCAATACACGTTGTTATAAGGGTGATGGTCAAGCACTGCTACCGTCTTGGAACGCTCCATCAGCGCTTCTGCATCAGCCAAACGACCTGCAGTTGAAAGATCTACGCAGATAAAAAGATCTGGAGTTCCCTCGTACTTATTTGCAGGCACAAAGCTCTCAGTACCATCAAGAAACTTGTAAATGCGTGGTACTTCTCCATCAGCATCTGCCAAAAGATTGGTGACAGTTTTGCTAGGCCATCTTCTCTGAATAATGGAAGAAAGTGCTAATCCAGAGCCAATCGCATCTCCATCAGGAGAAGTATGTGCGCAAACAACGATTGACGAGGCCTGCTCAATCAGAGCTATAACCTCGTCAAACTCTGGACGACTGACTTTTGTATTCAGTGACGTCACTTACTTACGCCTCCTCGTCAGATTTCTCTTCATCAGAAGCTAGAGGGTATCCAAACTCGTCTTTCTCAACACCAAGCGTTGGTGGAACAACCTCAAGGGCTTGAGCAATACGCTCAGCCTCATCGGTAGTAGTATCAATTTTGAAATCAAGCTCAGGGGTTACGCGCCAGTTCAGCGCGTGGCCCAAAAGCGAGCGAATCCTACCCTTAGCACGCTTAAGAGCTGCAAGGACCTTATCGTAGCGGTCAGGCTCACAGCTTACATAGGCACGCATAAAGGACTTATCAACCGAGACCTCACAGCTTGTGACAGTCACAAGCTGGAGATCAGGGTCGGAAATTTCAAACAAAAGGATCCAGCTGAGCTTTTCTCGAGCAATCTCATTAGTACGACGAGAAAACTGATTCTGTTTCATGCTGTCCCTTCTTACTCGGTACGAGCCACCTGCTCAATGCGATAGCCCTCGAGCTGGTCGCCAGGCTTGATGTCCTGGAAGTTCTCAAGGCCAATACCGCATTCGTAGCCGGATTTAACGCTCTTAACGTCGTCTTTGAAGCGCCTGAGCGATGCAATCTTTCCATCGTAGACAACAAAGCCGTCACGGATGAGGCGGATGTTATCGTCGCGGGAAATCTCACCCTCAGAAATCATGCAGCCGGCAGCAATACCAACCTTAGGTACCTTGAAAGTATCGCGAACTTCAGCAACGCCGGTCTGGACTTCCTGCTCAGTTGGCTTAAGCATACCAATACGAGCTGCGTCAATCTCTTCGATTGCCTTGTAGATGACGCTATACGTTCTAATCTCAACGCCTACGCGCTCTGCAGCAAGCTTAGCCTTTGCATCTGGACGGACGCCAAAGCCAATGATAATTGCGTTGGATGCGTCAGCGAGAACAACGTCTGTCTCGGTAATGCCACCAACAGCAGAGTGGATGGTGCTGATACGAACCTCGGATTGGTCCATCTTGTCCAGGGAATCCTGGAGAGCCTCGATGGAGCCCTGAACGTCAGCCTTGATGATGAGGTTGAGTTCCTTGACGTCACGGTCAGCCATAGTGTCAAAGAGGTTCTCGAGGGTAACGTGCTTAACACGGTTCTGCTCTTCAATACGAGCCTTAAGGGCGCGCTGATCAGCAAGCTCACGGGCATCGCGCTCCTCCTGGAAGACGCGGAACTCATCGCCTGCGCCAGGAACAGTCTGCAGACCAAGAATCTCAACTGCATCAGAAGGACCAGCGGTAGTAACTGCGTTGCCCTTAGGATCAAGCATTGCGCGGACGCGTCCAAATGCCATACCAGCAACAAGAGCGTCGCCGATGTGGAGTGTACCGCGTGTGACCAGAACAGTAGCAACAGAGCCGCGACCACGGTCAAGCTTAGCCTCAAGAACGTTACCAGACGCAAAGGTGTCTGGATTGGCCTTCAGCTCAAGGACATCTGCCTGCAAAAGAATAGTCTCAAGAAGATCGTCGATGCCCAAATTCTGCTTAGCGGAGATATCAACAAACATGTTCTGTCCGCCCCACTCCTCAGGAATAACACCGTACTCGGTGAGCTCCTGACGAACACGGGTAGGATCTGCGCCTGGCTTATCAATCTTGTTGACTGCAACAACAATTGGAACACCAGCAGCCTTTGCGTGGTTGATAGACTCAATGGTCTGAGGCATAACGCCGTCGTCTGCAGCAACAATCAGAATGACAATATCGGTGACCTTTGCACCACGAGCACGCATAGCGGTAAAGGTCTCGTGACCTGGGGTATCAATGAACGTAATCTCACGGCCGTTAATGGTGACCTGAGAAGCACCGATTGCCTGTGTAATGCCGCCGGCCTCGCCAGCTGCAACGCCGGTGTGACGAATTGCGTCCAGAAGTGATGTCTTACCGTGGTCAACGTGACCCATGACGGTAACTACTGGAGGACGTGGCTTCAAGTCCTTAGGATCATCGTAGAAGGTGAAGGAATTCTCCTCTTCCTTGGACATAATCTTAATCTGGCGACCAAGGTCATCAGCAACAATCTCAATAAGCTCATCGGACATGGTCTCGGTAAGCGTCAGAGGGTTGCCAAGCAGGAACAGGCGCTTAATGATGTCATTTGCAGGAACACCAAGAAGCTCAGCAAGTTCAGAGACAGTTGAGCCCTGAGGAACCTTTACGGTATCAAGCTGGGAAATATCCTGGTCGTTTGCAAGCGCTTCTTCAATACGCTGCTCCATAGCAGCCTCTGCAGCCTGCTTCTGACGACGCTCTTTACGCTTTTTACGGCGGCCAGTGGACTCACGGCTTGCCTCTTCAATAGCAACACGAGCCTCATCCAAAACGCGGCTTCTGTTGTAAGCCTCAGCCTCACGCGCCATACGGCTATAACGGTCTTCTCCGTCATCTCCGCCGCGACGATTCTTCTTGCGCTTACCGTTTGGACGCTCATCAGACATGGAAGCGTCATCGCGCTCATTCTTGAAGTTATGACGAGAAGGAGCACCACTTGCCTCGCTTGCATTGGCGCGAGCGTGATTTCTTGGTCCCTTCTCGGCCTTCTTCTGAGCAGCAGACTCTGCAGCCTGCTGTTTCAAAACCTCTTCCTGCTGAGCAATCTGATCAAGCAGGTTGTTGAAGGAAGGAGCAGCCTTAGGAGCGGTGTCCTTTACGCGATTACGCTCAGCCTCTTCGGCCTCGAGACGCTTCTTCTCTTCCTCAGCGCGGCGGCGCTCCTCTTCTTTCTTACGAGCAGCCTCTTCCTTTGCGCGCTTCTTCTCTTCTTCAGCACGCTCAGCTTCACGCCTTGCCTCTGCAGCAAGACGCTCAGCCTCTGCTACCTCTGCAGCAGCCTTTGCCTCTTTGGCAGCAGCCTCTTCCTCGGCAGCCTTCTGAGCTGCGATTTCAGCGGCACGAGCCTCCATAATAGGCTGGAGTTTCTTACGAACAATAGAAATATATGCATCTTCAAGCGTAGAAGAAGCAGACTTTGCAGGAATCTTCATGTCCGCAAGGTGCTCGAGCAATTCTTTGCTCTGCATACCATATTCTTTGGCAAGGTCATGTACACGCATTTTTGCCATATATGAAAACCTTCCGGTTGACGGGATAGTTACAGGTAGTTGCCTAGATCAGTGAGTCTGGATCGGAAGAAATCTCTGCATTCTCCATGTCATCATGAATGCCACAGAAATCAGAACCAGGTCTTGCCATATTGCGGCAAGGAGTTCCGTTAGGGCTCACATACTTGCAACGATGAGCAATCTCTTCCTCGTCAACAGTCTCTTCAACAACCTCAGGAAGGTTGTTCAGAATGCTTGCAGCAAGGGACTCGTTTTTGATATCAATATGAAGACCAGTTAGGCGAGCAGCAAGGCGAGCGTTCTGGCCCTCTTTACCAATAGCCAAAGACAGCTGGTCATCAGGGACAATAACGGTTGCGTGTCCCGTAGCGCCATCAACAATAACGCGAGAAACACGTGCAGGTGAAAGCGCGGATGCAACGCAACGAGCAGCGTCATCAAACCAAGGCACAACGTCTACGCGCTCACCACGGAGCTCAGAGACTACCGTACGAACACGGCTGCCCTTAGGACCAACACAAGCACCGACTGGATCAAGACGCTCGTCAACGGAAGAAACGGCAATCTTGGAACGGACGCCAGCCTCACGAGCAATGGAGCGAATGCTTACAACCCCGTCATAAACCTCTGGAACCTCAAGCTCAAAGAGGCGACGGATAAGATCTGGGTGAGTACGAGAAACAACAATTGGTGGACGCTGGCGCTCACCACGAACTGCTGGCTGAGTTGCATTAGGATCGCGCACGTCAACGATAATTGCCTTGATGCGCTGGTTGTGAAGGTAGCGCTCACCTGCTGGACGCTCATCGCGCTCATCAGGGAAACGACGCTGGTCAAAGTGTGGAAGCTCTGCCTCAACGCCCTCACGAATCTTAATGATGGTGAAATCAGGAGTGGACTGAAGAACAGTACCAGTGATGATGTCACCAATACGACCGCGGAACTCATCATAAATCTGTGCACGAGCAGCGTTGCGTACAAGCGTCTTAATCTCTGCCTTAGCGTGCTGAGCGGCAATACGGCTTGTGTCTGGAGGAGTTACGTCTACCTCATCAAACTCTGTGTACTCACCAGTCTCCTCGTCTGGCTCACCCTTAGGAACAAGCTCATAGACGTAAACACGGCCAGTTGCCCTATCAATGGTGACACGAGCGCCAAAATCAAGGTGGAGGACGTCAGCATAGCTTTTTGCCAGAGACTGCTCCAAACGATCCAGCAGATACAACTCATCGATGTGCTTCTCCTGGCAAAGCAACATCAAAGCTTCCATCATTTCAGATGCCATGAATAATCCTCTCTATCTACTTCTTGGCTGAGGCCGAGAAATCAAAAACTGGTTTAATAACGCACTTCTTTAACTCAGACAGATCAACAGTACAGACCTCATCTTCTGTCTGGATTGAGATTGTTGTACCCTCAATGCCCAAGAGTTTGCCAGTAAATTTACGGCGTCCCTCTGTGGCAGTAGTCTGAAGCTGAATCTCTTCTCCCGCAAAGCGCTCAAAGTCTTTTGCACGACGAAGTGGACGTGCCATTCCTGGAGAAGAAACCTCCAAGGTAAATGATGCTGGGAAAGGATCAAGCTCATCGATGGTATCTGAGATCCATGATGTTTCCTGAGCAACTTCATCTAGAGAAATGGTCTCTGCTGTCTGATCATCATGGTCAATTCTTACTCTGACCACAGGATTCTTAGAAGAACCAACAATCTCAACATCAACAATATCAATGTGGTGATTGAATGCAGCCTGCTCTAGTGCGGACAAGATTTTCTGTGTTGCACCTTCGTTTTGCATTTGACCTCCTCATCTACATACAGAAAGGAAGCGGGGTCAAAACTCAACCCCACTTCCAACTAATAACAACTACGTTTAGAGATATATTACGAGATAAAGGGCTTCTCGTCAAGTGTTTTTGCTGTTAGGCAACGATATTCACAAGTCGTCCCTTAACTACAATAACTTTTCTAATCTCTTTGCCCTCAAGCTGATCGGCAATAGCCTCAGTCGCGGCCGCAGTGAGTTCTTCCTCAGAAGCATCGGCAGAAACCTCAATACGAGCGCGGACCTTACCCTTGAGCTGAACAGCAATCTCTACGGTATTGCTCTTTGCCTGTTCAGGATCAAACTCTGGCCATGGCTGATGATAGACAGGGGTGTTCTTGCCCAGAGCTTCATGGCTGAGCTCCTCTGCCCAGTGAGGAATGATTGGCGCCAGCATAGCTACAACGTCATTAGCAACCTTGTAGCAAAGTGCTGCATCTCTGGACTCTGCAGGAACCTCGTTGATATAGGCACTTGCTGCATTAACCAGCTCCATGACTGCAGAAATTGCGGTGTTGAACTGACCCTTGTCAAACTCAGTGGTGCAGCGGATTCCCATAGCGTTAAGGACACGGTTGAGCTCAAGTGACTTAGGGTCCATGGTGGTGTGGTCGAGTACGGCAGAAGCATCAGCAGTGCGAGAGAGTTCCCAAACCACACGCCAAGCACGCTTGATAAAGCGGTTTGCACCTGCAACGACCTTCTCGTCCCAGTCAAAATCCTTCTCTGGTGGAGCAACAAAGAGAATGGCAAGACGCATCGTATCTGCACCATAAGGCTCAATGACAGAGCTTGGAGGAACCACGTTACCCTTTGACTTTGACATGGTCTCGCCGTGCTCATCCTTGACCATGCCCTGAGTCATCAGGTTCTTAAATGGCTCGTCGATGTCAATCATGCCCAGGTCACGGAGGACCTTAGTAAAGAAGCGAGAATACAAAAGGTGCAGAATTGCGTGCTCGATACCACCAATGTAGTTATCTACCGGCATCCAACGGTCCACAGACTCTTTGGAGAAAGGAAGCTCAGTGTTGTGTGGATCGCAATAGCGCAGATAGTACCAGCTGGAACAGGTAAAGGTGTCCATGGTGTCAGTGATGCGCTTTGCAGGCTTTCCGCACTGAGGACAGGTGGTCTCTACAAACTCCTTGCACTCAGCAAGAGTGTCTCCTGCTGCCAGATCAAGATTATCTGGAAGCATAACAGGAAGCTGATCATAAGGAACAGGAACGTCACCGCAGCAATCGCAGTGAATCATAGGAATTGGATTGCCCCAATAACGCTGCCTGGAAATGAGCCAGTCACGAAGACGGAACTGGACAGTTCTACGACCAACGTTATGCTCAGTCAGATAAGCAACAACAGCCTCTTCTGCCTCGGAATGTTTACCGCCGCGGAGGCCGGTAAAAGGACCAGACTGGACGAGAATACCCACGGTATCCATTGGTCCATCCCAGTCAACAGAGGTTACCTTGTACTCAGAAACTCCCTTGAGCTCCTCATAGATATCAGTTCCCTCTTCACAGATGATAGGAACAATAGGCAGGTCATACTTCTTAGCAAAGTCAAAGTCGCGTTTATCGCCTGATGGAACACCCATAACAGCGCCAGTACCATAGTCGAGAAGGACATAGTCGGCAACCCAAATTGGTACGGTCTGTCCGGTGACAGGGTTAATTGCGTAACGGCCCGTGAATACACCGTGTTTCTCGCGATCGGTGCCCTGGCGATCAATGGAAGAAACCTTTACAGCTTCCTCATGAAGGGCGTCAAAAGCAGCCTTGTACTCTGAATCCCCTACCAGCTCAGCTGCAAGCTTAGACTCTGGTGGAAGCAACATGAAGGTGCAGCCGTAAATGGTATCTGCACGAGTGGTAAAGACAGTCATCTTGGTATCCGTTGGTGTGACACCATCAGTATCTGCCAAGGTAAAGTCAATCTCTGCGCCCTCAGAGCGACCAATCCAGTTTGCCTGCATGGCGCGAACACGCTCTGGCCATCCCTCAAGCTGATCAAGATCATCGAGGAGCTCCTGAGCGTAGTCAGTGATGCGCAGGTACCACTGGGAAAGCTCGCGCTTCTCTGGAACTGCACCACAACGCCAGCATTTACCGTTAACTACCTGCTCGTTTGCAAGAACGGTCTTATCGTTAGGGCACCAGTTAACAGGGCTTGTTGCGCGATATACCAGGCCCTTCTCAAGCATCTTAAGAAAGATCCACTGGCCCCACTTGTAGTACTCAGGGTCGCAGGTGTTAAACATGCGGTCTTTATCGTAGGCAAAGCCCATGCGGAACATGGTTTTTACAGCCTGGTCAATATTCTTATGGGTCCACACAGAAGACTGAGTATTGTGCTTAATAGCAGCGTTTTCTGCAGGAAGACCAAAAGCATCAAAGCCCATTGGATGCAAGACATCAAAGCCACGCATACGAGCCTGACGAGCCATAGCATCGCCAATGGTGTAGTTACGAGCATGACCCATGTGAAGATCGCCCGAAGGATAAGGGAACATCTCTAGAACGTATTTTTTAGGCCTTGAGCTGTCCTCTTCTGTCTTGTAAAGATTCTGCTCTTCCCAGACGCGCTGCCACTTAGTTTCAATGGCCTCAGCGTCGTAGGCAGGAAAATCACCTGTATCGGTTACGTTCTGTACTTCCTCGTTTTCCACGAGTTCCCCTTTCTTATAGCGATGCGTCACCAAGCAAAATACCTGGTGACGCCAGTAGTCCATAAATCCTGTGAGCTACGAACGGAAATTGTAACTGACCTGCTGGTTTGAGTCTTTCAGCAAGACGTCGTGTGCGCCACCCTCAACAATTGAAGTTGAAGAGACAAGCGTAATCTTTGCCTTATCGCGAAGCTCAGGGATGTCAAGAGCACCGCAGTTGCACATGGTGGATTTGACCTTCAGAAGCGAAGCCTCGACGCCATCCTTCAGAGGACCTGCGTATGGAACGTACGAGTCAACTCCCTCAACAAAGGAAAGACCGCGCTTGTTGCCGCCAAGGTCATAGCGCTGCCAGTTACGAGCACGAGCAGAGCCTTCGCCCCAGTACTCCTTCATGTAGGAGCCGTTGACAATCACGCGGTCTGATGGGCTCTCATCAAAACGAGCAAAGTAACGACCAAGCATCATAAAGTCAGAGCCCATAGCAAGAGCAAGAGTCATGTGGTAATCGTAGACAATTCCGCCGTCAGAGCAGATTGGAATATAGACGCCAGTCTCCTCAAAGTACTGATCACGAGCGCGAGCAACATCAATAACAGAGGTAGCCTGACCGCGGCCAATACCCTTCTGCTCACGAGTAATACAGATAGAACCGCCGCCGATACCAATCTTGATAAAGTCAGCGCCAGCCTCTGCCAGGAAGCGGAAGCCCTCAGCGTCTACAACGTTGCCAGCACCAATCTTGACGGAATCACCGTAGGTTGCACGAACCCACTCAAGGGTGCGCTTCTGCCACTCGGAGTAACCCTCAGAAGAGTCGATGCACAAAACATCAGCGCCTGCCTCAACAAGCAGAGGAACGCGAGTCTCATAGTCACGAGTATTAATACCAGCGCCAACCATGTAACGCTTAGAGTCATCAAGAAGCTCATCTGGAGCAGACTTGTGGGAATCATAATCCTTGCGGAATACAAGGCTAACCAGGTGGCCATTCTTATCGACAACAGGAAGGGTGTTGAGCTTGTTGTCCCAGATAATGTCATTTGCCTCTTTAAGGGTCGTATCCTCAGCTGCGGTAATAAGCTTATCAGCTGGGGTCATAAACTCAGAAACAAGCTTAGAGCGATCATCGCGAGAAGGACGATAATCACGAGAGGTAACAATACCTACGAGCTTACCGCGAGAAGTGCCGTCATCGGTGACAGGCATGGTGGAGTGACCAGTCTTCTCTTTAAGGTCAAGCACCTCACCAAGGGTCATTTCTGGAGTAAGAGTTGAATCGGAGACAACAAAGCCTGCCTTGTAGCTCTTAACCTCGCGAACCATCTGAGCCTCATCCTCAGCGGACTGAGAGCCATAAATAAAGGCAATGCCGCCCTGCTGGGCCAAAGCAATTGCCAGACGAGGACCAGAAACCGACTGCATTACTGCAGATACCATAGGAATATTGAGCTCAATTGCGCTTTTCTCGCCACGCTTAAACTTAACAAGAGGAGTCTTCAAAGAAACATTTGCAGGGATATTCTCAGCTGATGAATAGCCAGGAACCAAAAGGTACTCAGAAAATGTGTGTGATTCGCCTTCGAAGAACTTTGCCATTGTTTTTGGCTCCCTCCTGACCTACCGGTCATGCTCAACGTGTTTTGGCATTGTACCACCAGTGGAGTTAATTATTTAATTTGAACTCCCACTTGAAGCAATAACATCCTCAAAGTTAACAGCAATGTCATGTTTTGTAGGAACCCACTCAACCTTTTTAAACAAAGCTGCAACGGTAATTGGGATATACGTCATCATAAAAATAGGGAACGTGAAGAGATTGGTAAAAATACGCCATTTCTTCTTTACATGGAAATGCTTGTACTCCGAGATGGTGGTAATAAGCGCCAGAATAAAGAAGACCACATACATCGAGAAGACCGTCATGACCAAAGATCCCACACTCATAGCAATCTCTGCGTCAGTAGCAACGAAGCCGTGGCTCAAATAGCCAACTAGCATGTAAGTACCATTAATAAAGGCTGAAAGCAGTGTCAAAATCATGCCTGGCGCAATGGTCATGAGCATATCGTATGAAGCAAACTGACCCTTAAAAATACCCTTAATAAGATCAAAACCATACGAGAAGAACACCTGGTAAAAGCCTTTTGTCCAACGCATACGCTGTGTCCACGATGCCTTGAAGGTCAAAGGCTGCTCATCGAAGAATTCTGCAGGTGCATAGCCAATTTGAATATTGTGAGCACTGCAGAACGTGGAGAATTGAATATCCTCGGTGAGGGTGTGGAAATCCCATCCATGCATGCCTTTAATAATGCGAGAAGAAACCATCCAGCCGGAACCAGAAACAGCGCAGCTGGTACCCATCATCATACGGGCATTATTCAAGAACTTTGCCTCGCGCATAAACCAGGTTGCGTATGCAGAGCTTACCCAGCTGGAATCAAAATTCTTTGAGTTTCTGTAGCTGGTACAAACAAGATATCCTGCATCAAAAGCCTGATTCATAATTTTTAAGTAGCTTGGAGAAACCAGGTTATCGGCGTCCATAATAATGAATGCCTCGTATTTGTCGCCGTACTCATTAAGGATGCGATCAAAGCCGTAATCCATAACCCAGCTCTTACCTTTACGAGCAAGGTCATTACGCTCCCATGTAATTGCTCCAGCTTTTCTCGCCTCTTCAGCTGTTTTATCGGTACAAGCATCTGCAACAACAAAGACATCCATCAGCTCTCGAGGATAATCCTGAGAAAGAATGGACCTGACAAGGTTGCCAATAACTGGCTCTTCATTGTGGGCAGCAATAAAGAAGGCATAGCGGTGCTGCTTTTTTGCCTCTGGCAGTTTTACCTCACCCTTAACTAAAACACGAAGGATATACACAATTTGATAGAAGTATGCGAGTGTAAAGAAAAGCCAGATAATAAAGTTAAAAACAACGATTGGAGTGATACCGAGTCTGTTAAATTGCAATGGCATATATCCCTACGCTCCAAACTCAAGGCAAATATGTTTTATCAGCCAAAACCTTTCGATAAACAATTACCTTACAATCTTAGCGCAACGAAAGGGTCAAAGCGCCCAAGCCTTTGAATCTATTTTTCTCCCACATCAACGCACATGCAATTGGCCATCTTGGATATCGAGGAGAACGTCTGCTTCTTGATCTAGTTCATCAGAGTGCATAATCACCACGACAGTCCGCCTACCTTTGAGGTTTGCGAGATATTTACAAAGCCTCTGTGATGTTGGCGCATCTAAATTCTGTAGAGGTTCATCCAAAACAAGTGCCCCTTGTTTTCTGGATAGAGCTCTCAAAAGGCCAATTTTTTGTCGCTCACCCAAAGAAACGGACTCCTCTTTTCCGTCAAAAGCATGCGTCTCAAGAGAGGAGAAATCGAGCAAGTTGTAAATCGTACGATCAATCTTTTCTCCAAACATATTGTCAGCAAGGCTTCCTTCTACAAGAGGTACCGGACGAGCAAAACGAGAACAATCTTTAAGATCATCCGAAAGCTCTATATCACCACTGAATAGTGATGGATCAGAGCAGCCTGCCAAAAGATCCACGAAAGAAGACTTGCCTGAGCCATTGGAACCCTTTACCACCACGAGAGATCCTTGTGGAATGCTGAGAGCTTGTGTATGGAAAAGTTCTGGTCCTTCTGGAGTAGCTAAAAGAGTTCCCTCTCCTATCTTTACAGCTGGTTTAAGTGAAGAATTCCAAAGCTTCTCATAACCTGAAGGCTCTTGGGATTCTTTCTCGTGCTCAAGATAAACATCAATATCCGCTTTTGCAGCAAGATATGAGCTTTTAACAGAACAAACCGTATCAAGCGGTTCGCTCAATACTGACAAAATCAGATAGGCGGCTAAAATCTCTCCAACACTCATCTGACCTATAGAAAGCAGCATAACACCTGTAATTATAGCTACGACTTGCGTGAAATTTGAAAGCGCTGATGGAAGGTTCTTTGATAAAGCACTAAAAAAACTACTTCTTTTTACATAGAGAAAATACTCATCATTAGCTGCCTTGTAAGCGTTTTCAAAATAGCTCTCTGCTCGTAGCACATTAATCGAGAACTTTTCCTCAATTATGCGCCTACCGATATCCAGCCAGCCTTCTCGTTTTTTCATTGACTCGGTCAAAATCTCATTTGTTTTCTTGCTCGGATAATCAATAATCACCAAGTAAAAAGGGATATATAGCAAGACAAGCAAACCAATCCATGGATTTACCGTAAACGCCACAATTGCCAAAACAATAACTGCTAAAAGACCACCTAAAAATTCAACACTTACTGCAATTTGAACACCACTGAAGACAAAGGCCGTCATAGTGACTACATTAAGATAGTGTCCGGTTTTCTTTTTTGAAAAAACACGAAGCGACATCCTTAAAAATTCCGATATTGCTACCTCAGAACTAGCAACCGCAGCTTCTAAATTGATTTTTTGTGGAATCCAAACAGTGAGAAAAAAGCTTAAGCAAAGCGTTGCAAGCGAAAGGAGCAACAATAGCCCTAGCTTTTGCCAAACACCGTCAGCAGCTTGCACATTAAGCATACTATCAATTAAATCGCCTGTAAAAATACCCAGCATTGCAACAGCAATATATCCAATTGCCAAACCAAAGGCAGATAGAAGCATATGTTTTCGTATAACAAATAAGTGAGAGAGACGATTATTCATACTCATCATCCCCAAAACATCATTAACTATTACCTGCACTTATAGAATAAGCACTTGATAAATTCTTTAAGGTTAAAGGCGGGTTTCTCGTATAAAATTGCGTTATCACCCTATAATTTGACGCAGGAAAATACCGTTGAAAGGCTGATTATGAGCGAAAAGCGACTAACTCAAGCACTTCAAAATATACTTGCCAATGGGAATTCTCTTGCTCAAGGTGACGCTTCAAATGTCATTTTGAGTGCACACTACGAAACAGAAGAATCTGCTAACCCTCATATCAGAGGATTTTTTACACTCACTTCTGCTTTTGATTTAACAAATTTAGGCCAATTTTCTACAAAACCTTATGGAGAAGACATTGTGAGTCTCTCAATACTTGCTCGTAAAAACTATTTTGGAAGTTTTCTTTTCTTTCTAATGCCTTCATCAGAAGATTTCTTTACTTTTACTACAAACCTTATATCAAATAAAAATACACTGCCGCAAAATATTCATCCAGCTGATATTGAACAAATCTATACACTTTATACTCAAATAATCATTACCTATTCCGAGAGAAAACCAAATTGGGAAGCTATTGTTACTTCCTTACTTATTGCGCTTATTACCTGCCTTTCTCCTGATGCTCACTATACGTTCACTCCAGGTAACACTAATGAGACGGTCGCTCTTATCCTTAATGAAATTACTGCTCATTCAGAAAGTATTACACTTGCTAAACTTTCAGAAAAATACTCATATACACCAACTTATCTCTCTGAACTTCTCAGACAAAAATGTGGCAAGACTTTTTCTGAACTTGTTTTAGAGCAAAGAATGGAACGAGCAAAAACGCTGTTAATTCATACCAAATTGCCTGTCTCTACTATTTCTTCAATGATCGGCTATGGTGGAACATCAGAGTTTTATAGGAAATTTAAGGACTACTTTTCTATTACACCACGTGAAATGAGAAGCGAAACTTTTTAGTCATATTACAATTGAGGACAAATCTCATCTCCTACAGAAGTCCTTCCCATAGACATAGTGCTTTGAGAAAGTAGGGCTTCTTGCAGGTCTTTTGGTAGTGTGTCTGCTACCACGATATTCTCGCCCGTAAAAGGGTGCTCAAACTGAACGTGCCAGGAGTGTAAAAACTGCCTGTTAAGGCCAAGGTTAAGGCTTGTATCTTTTTTACCGTAGAGCTGATCGCCGACAACAGGATGACCAATGTGGCGCATGTGAACTCTAATCTGGTGTGTGCGACCTGTATAGAGATGGCACTCAAGAAGCGAGTAACCCTCGCCTTTTCTGCCCGCTTCAAAGCGCTCAAGCGTTCTAAAGGTGGTAATGGCCTCTCGTGCACCAGGCGCGTCTGATACGGTCATTTTGAGACGGTCTCGCGTTGAGCGAGCAATGCCCGTTTCAATAGTGCCAGAATCGTGGGCAACATAGCCTTGCACCAGCACAATGTAGCGTCGGTCAAGCACGCGCAGCCTAATGAGGTCTTGAAGAGCCTTTTGCGCCTCGTCTGACTTTGCTGCCAGCATAAGACCAGATGTATCCATATCAAGACGATGCACAATACCAGGACGTTCTTCACCCTGAAGCATTCCTAGGTGCTCGTAGCCACAGTGTGCTACCAGGGCATTTGCCAGGGTGTCATCAACGTGGCCAGGTGATGGGTGGCATACAAGGCCAATCTGCTTGGAGAGCACTATGAGGTACTGGTCCTCAAAGCGAATATCAAGGGGAATGTCTGGGTTTGGACGTAAAAGTCCTGTTTGAGGCTGTGCGTCTGGAAGAGACACTAAGAGCCTATCGCCCAACATAAGTTTTTCTGACTTGGAGGTAGCCAGCGTAGCGTTGATGGTTACTCTTCCCTCTTCTACCAGCTTTGCGCAGGCACTTCTTGAGGGAAGTGTATCTTGGGCAGAAAGGAACGCATCTAATCTGACGCCGTCCCCTTCTGGTCCAACTAGTATGTCAACGATACGCTCATTCATTGCCACTACCCTGCTGTTGCTTTTTGTCCCAGATTATCCAGTACACAAAAGCAAGAAGGATGCCACAAGTCACAAAGATATCCGCCACATTAAACACGGCAAAATTAACAAACGTTGTAGCAAAGAAATCAGTAACCTGACCATACAAAATACGATCAATAGCGTTACCAATTCCGCCGCCTGCGACGCCTCCCAAAAGCGCAATAAGCGGCAGCGGGAGGTCCTTCTCGCGAACTACAAAGCTCACCAGAGCGGCTATGACCACAGCAGTGAGAGCCACAAAAAAGAGGGCATTTCCAGAGCCTACAGAAAACGCTGCACCGGTGTTACTTACGTGGAAGAGTTCCATAACACCTGGGATAAAAGGTACTGTGGTTCCCTCTGGAATTGAGGTTCGTACGCAGAGCTTGGTTACCTGGTCAAGCACACAGGCAACAGCGCCCGCCCCGCAGAGAACTGCAAGGCGGGTCACTAGTGTGTGAGTTGTATGTTGCTGCTGGTCAGTGTTCATTTACGCAACAACGTCGTGGCAGCGGTGGCAAAGGTGATCCTCACCAAGCTCGCGATAGTTCCAGCAACGGTCGCAGCGCTCGCCGTTTGCAGGATAAACGCTCACGGTAAGTTCAGAACCTTCGGAGACGGTAACCTCAGAGCAGACAAATGCCTCAGCAAAGTCAAGGCCAGCATGAGAAATGGATGCAGCCTGCTCAGCGGTAAGGGTAACCTCTGCACGAGTAGCCTGCGTGGTCTTCTCGGTAACAACACCTGCCTCAAGAGCGGTCTCGTATGCCTTAGTGTATGCGGCGCGAGCATCAACCAGTACCTGATATGCAGGAAGCAGTGCGGTGTACTCGTCAGTGCTCATAGGAGCTTTATACCAGTCGAGAAGAGCTGCGTACTTTTGACCGTCACGCATAGACTCTGGCAGGAACTGCATAGCCTCATCGGTGGTATAAACCAGAATTGGCTGCAGGTCATGAACAAGCATGGACAGAATCTCTGCCCAAACAGTCTGAGCGCTTCTGCGTGTTGCAGAATCTGCAGCATCGCAGTACATACGGTCCTTTGTTGCGTTCAAATAACCGTTGGAAAGCTCAATGATGTAATCGTAGAGGGTACGGAAGACGTTATTAAAGCGATATCCCTCGTAAGCCTCAGTGACTGCAGCATGAACCTCGCACATACGTGCAAGAACAAGACGGTCATACTCTTCAAGGTCCGCTACAGCAACTGCATCGGTAGCAGGATCAAACTGGCCCTCAAGCTCACCAAGAAGGAAGCGCAGGGTGTTTCTGAACCTACGGTATGCATCGCCTACCTGGGAAAGAATGGCGTCATCGCAAGGAACGTCAGTTGAAGTGTCAACAGAAGCAACCCAAAGGCGTAGGACGTCTGCGCCACGCTCAGCACAAACGGCATTTGGATCAATGACATTGCCCAGAGACTTACTCATCTTGCGTCCCTGGCCATCAAGCGTAAAGCCCTGTGAGACAACAGACTTATAAGGAGCAACTCCGTAGGCTCCAACAGAAGTCATGAGAGAACTCATGAACCAACCACGGTGCTGGTCGGAGCCCTCAAGATACATATCAGCTGGGAACTTAAGATTTGAACGATGCTTACAAACAGCTGTGTGAGAAACACCTGAATCCCACCAAACGTCCAGAATGTCCTTGTTTGCCTTGAGATTGTGGCCGCCACATTTAGGGCAGACGCAAGCGTCGCCTAAATAGGTCTTAGGATCGTCGGTGAACCAAGCATCAGAGCCCTTCTCGCGGAAAAGCTTGATGACAGCGTCAAGTGTCTGGTCATTGATAACGGTTTCGCCACAATCCTCGCAGGTGAAAGCAGGGATTGGGACACCCCAGTTACGCTGCCTGGAAATGCACCAGTCAGGGCGGCCTTCAACCATAGAACCAATACGCTTTACCGCGTTTGCAGGATAGAACTTAACCTTTGTAAGCTCCTCTGCTGCCTGCTGACGCAGACCAGTCTTATCCATGGAGACAAACCACTGGCTTGTTGCACGGAAGATAACAGGCTCTTTACAACGCCAGCAGTGTGGATAGCTGTGGGTAATCTCTTCCGCAAGAATGAGCGTTCCACGGTCTTTGAGCCACTGAACAATGACAGGGTTAGCCTCATTGACCTCCATACCAGAGAAGGGGCCACCAGTGCCCTGACCGTCACCCTTGAAGAAGTGGCCGTCATCATCAACAGGCATGGTCTGAGGGATATCAAAGCGAACACCAGCGTTATAGTCGTCTACACCGTGACCAGGCGCGGAGTGAACAACACCGGTACCATCGTCAAGGGTAACGTACTCTGCGTAGATAAACTTACCAGTGTTGCCAAGATCGCCAAAGATTGGCTGCTTGTACTCATTGCCGGCAAGCTCAACACCAGTCTTCTTCCAGGTGTTGCCCTCTGCGTCCTGAGCCAGCTTCCAATCGGTATAACCAAACTTGGCAGCAGCCTTCTCTGCAAGAGCCTCAGCAACAATCTCTATGTGTCCATCAGGAAGCTCAAGAGCAACGTAGTTAGCTTCTGGATGCAGAATAACTGCCTCGTCTGCTGGCATAGTCCAAGGAGTAGTAGTCCAAATGTCTACCCAGGTCTTACCTGCATAAGCCTCAAGACCATCAGGAACTGTGGTTAGCTCAAAACGAACAAAGATTGCGGTTGAGGTGACATCGTGATACTCAATCTCTGCCTCAGAAAGAGCTGTGTGGTCATGAGTACACCAGTGAACAGGCTTGGTGCCTCTATACACAGAGCCCTTGTCGTAGATTGCCTTGAAGATCTCAATGTCTGTAGCGTCGTAATCATTGACGTAGGTGAGATAGGGATTGTCCCACTCACCCAACACACCAAGGCGCTTAAAGCCCTGACGCTGAGTATCTACCTGCTCAACCGCCATCTTGCGGCAAAGCTCACGGATCTTCTCGGTAGATAACTGATTGAACTTCTCTGTGCCAAGCATCTGCTCAACCTTGTGCTCGATTGGCTGACCATGGCAGTCCCAACCAGGAACATAAGGGGTCTGGAAGCCCTGCATAGCCTTATAGCGGTTGATGATGTCCTTGGAAATCTTATTCTGTGCGTGACCCAGGTGAATTGGACCATTTGCATAAGGAGGTCCGTCATGAAGGACAAACTTGTCATGTCCCTCATTCTTCTTCATCAGAAGCTCATAAACATTGTTTTGGTCCCAATCAGCCAAACGCTGAGGCTCATTCTGCGCAAGTGATGCGCGCATAGGAAAGCCTGTATTTGGCAGGTTGGTGGTCTTTTTGTACTCGTTTGCCATCAAGCACAACCTTTCTGGGCACAAATAAAGCGCCCGTCCCTCACAGCTGGGACGAAGCGCCACAATACACTTCGTTGTAACCACCCAGCGACGGATATGTCCGTTTACTCGGCTGGCCTGTCACGGCGACCATTTCCGGCAGCATCTACTAGTACAAAACCTGTACGTTTGAACTGCAGCTCCGAGGTGATGTTCACACGGACGCAAATGCGGACTTCCACCAACTCCGCTCGCTTGAGATTTGCGCTACCCAGCTACTGTCCTCATCACAGCTTGTGCTAGTAATACTACCACGTCTTGTACTCATTGAACTAAGTAATACGTACGCGTAAACCGTTTTTAACAAATTACACGGAATTCAAATTTTGAAGTTTTGTAGAAATAAAAAAAGAAGAGTGGGTACAACAAACCTAATATCTAAGTGAGCTCATATCACATTTGAGCCAAACAGGTAAAGGGACGTGTATGGCAGATAACAATAACAAGCACCGTAGATCTATGTCGATGCTACTCTATATTGCAGTAGCCATCTTTGTATATCTCCTGCTGAGCAACACATTATTACCAGGACTTTTACGCCAACAGGTACAAACTGTTTCGTACAGTGAGTTCCTTAACAAGATTGACAACAATGAAGTTACCAAGGTAGATCTTAATACTGGCAACAGAAACATTAGGTTCACAACAGGCTCTGGAGATTCAGAGAAGGTCTTTGAGACTACGCAGTTCCCTAATGATGCAACGCTGGTTCAGACGCTTAGAGACCACAAAGTTGATTTCTCGGCTTCTATTCCTGACAACTCAACAAACATGCTGCTGTATGCCCTCATTCAGTATGGCATCCCTCTTGTTATCTTCTTAGGCATTGGCTACTTTATTAACCGCTCCCTTAAACGCGCCATGGGTGATGATGGTCCTTCCATGAACTTTGGCGGTGGCTTTGGTGGCCTTGGCGGCAATCTTGGCCGCTCAAGCGCTAAAGAAATTAAGGGAGAAGATACAGGCATTACGTTTAAAGACGTAGCTGGTCAAGAAGAGGCTAAAGAGTCTATGCAAGAGATTGTGAGCTTCCTTAAGACTCCCGATAAATACAAAGAAATTGGTGCTCGTTGCCCTCGTGGTGCTTTGCTTGTAGGCCCTCCAGGTACTGGTAAGACCCTCATTGCTAAGGCAGTTGCTGGTGAGGCAGGCGTTCCTTTCTTCCAGATTGCTGGCTCTGAGTTTGTTGAGATGTTTGTTGGACGCGGTGCTGCAAAAGTCCGTGACCTCTTTAAGCAGGCAAATGAGAAAGCTCCTTGCATCATCTTCATTGACGAGATTGATGCTGTTGGTAAGCGCCGTGATGCTTCCCTTAACTCCAATGACGAGCGCGAGCAGACCTTAAACCAGCTGCTCTCCGAGATGGACGGCTTTGACAACCACAAGGGTATTGTTGTTCTTGCAGCAACAAACCGTCCAGAAACCTTGGACAAGGCACTTCTGCGTCCTGGTCGTTTTGACCGCCGTATTCCTGTTGAGCTTCCAGACCTTAAGGGTCGTGAGGCAGTTCTTCAGATTCACGCTAATGATGTAAAGATGGAGCCAGGTGTTGACCTCTCTATCATTGCTAAGTCCACACCAGGTGCATCTGGCGCAGACCTTGCAAACATCATCAACGAGGCAGCTCTTCGCGCTGTTCGCTTTGGCCGTCGTCGTGTTACCACTGAAGACCTCACCGAGTCCGTTGACGTTGTTATTGCCGGCGCAAAGAAGAAGAACACCGTTCTTTCTGAGCACGAGAAGGACGTTGTGGCTTATCACGAGACCGGCCATGCAATTGTTGGTGCCATCCAGAAAAATGATGCTCCTGTTACCAAGATCACCATTGTTCCTCGTACTGGCGGAGCTCTTGGCTTTACCATGCAGGTTGAGGATGATGAGCGTTATCTCATGAGCAAAAGTCAGGCAATGGATGAGATTGCTGTTCTCTGTGGTGGACGCGCAGCTGAAGAACTTATCTTTGGCGAGATGACCAATGGTGCTTCCAACGATATTGAGCGTGCAACAGCTATTGCTCGCGCTATGGTCACGCAGTACGGCATGTCTGACAAACTTGGCATGGTCACCCTTAGCCAGCAGCAAAGCCGCTATCTTGGCGGTGGCTCTTCCCTCACCTGTTCTGAGGCAACAGCTGAAGAGATTGATGCCGAGGTCAGGCGCATTGTTGAAGAAGGACACCAGCGCGCACTCCAGACACTTAAGGAGAACCGCTTCAAGCTACATGAGATTGCTCACTACCTGCAAAAGAAGGAAACAATCACCGGCGAGGAGTTCATGAATATCCTCAAGCGCGAGAATACCTTTGCACCAGTAGTTGAGAACACTAACGAAGAGGGTTCCACTACTCCTTCAGCAGAGTAATCTTTTCTCATAAGCAAAGTTAAACGGCCGCCTACAGTTGTAGGTGGCCGTTTTTTGTACCATATGCAAAGATGTTCCATCCAGGCTATCGAGCAAAGAGCTCCCAAAAAGCAACAGCAGATGATGCAGCAACATTGAGTGAATCTACCTGATGAGACATGGGGATGATGGTGGTAATGTCACAAGCCTTAATGGTTTTCTTATCAAGACCATAGCCTTCACTACCAAAGAATAGTGCAGCTTTTTTACCTTTTACCAGCTCTTTATTAAGAGGTACTGCAGAATCTGTGAGCGCAAGTGCACACGTAGTAAAAGAATGAGCTTTAAGCTTTTCAATAAGGTCCAGTGAAGTTATCTCTTCATCCAAACGAGTCCAAGGTACATTAAGAACCGTTCCCATAGAAACGCGTAGGACACGCCTTGAGAGGTTGTCGGCGCACTTAGCAGTTAAGATCACAGCATCTACATTGAGAGCCGCAGCTGACCTAAAGACAGCGCCAACGTTGTTGACGTCTACTAAATCTTCTAGAACGGCAATATGCTTTGACGTGCTTAGAATCTCTTCTAGCATTGCGCCTTGAGGTCTCCTCATAGCGCAGAGCACTCCTCTATTCATCTTGTAGCCAATAAGCTGTGTGAGCTGCTCATCTGGAAGAATGAAAATGGAAGTTTTGTCTGACAGAGGACGGAACTTCTCGACAATTTGCAAAATATTGTCTGTATGAGAAGTATTCGCAAGAAATGAGAGCGGTCTACAACCTGCAGCAAGCGCAGTCTCAATCACAAAATGTGACTCACAAATCATGACACCGCGGGACGGATCAAGACGATTACGAAGCTGGTTGTCAGTCAGTCGAGCATACACATCAAGACGATGGTCGTCAGATGAATCTACATGAATAACCGGATATGTTGCCATAAATAACGTACCTCTCGCCTCTTGATAGACAGTATTCTCTCACTCTTGAGGCAAGAGCAACGTCATATATTCATGAATTACTTCTGCAGCTGTTTTCTCTTAAGGAAGAAACTCAAAGAAATCAGTGAGATAGAAGAGCCCATAAGCGTCCCTTGTAATGCAACCTGAGAATAGTCTGCAGTATCAGGGAGCAAAGACTTCTTCTGAGTCTGCTGAGGCTTCTCAGGAGTGTGAGTCTCGGGCGTTTCCGGAGTAGTCTCAGGCTGCTTCACGTATACGTGAGTCCAATTTGCAGTAATGGCTGGCTGAGAAGTATCACTTGTTCCAATAACAAGATTGACCTTTAAATGCTGGTATGAATCAAAGTGATCTGGATCTGCAGATGTTGGAGTAAGCAGATATTCAATTCGATACTGACCAACAGGCAAGGTGTCATCTTGGTATGAAGAATAGACAACATCCTTGAAATGGTTTGAGAAATAAACAGCATTGCCATCGGCATCAACAACACGAGGTGTGCCATCTGGCAGATAGCTCAAATCAACAGTAAATTGGCCGTTTTCAAACAGTTGAATATCGTAAGTGTTACCACCAGGAGTTCTGCTGATAGCAATATCTCCATTATGAGTAGCAGCACTAACAGGGAAAAGCTGAGTAACATCTTGTGATTGAATCTCAGCCATAAGGCGAGCTGTCACGGCATCAATATCCAATACTCGCCTTGTACCTGCATCAACCGTGTGATCATAGTTGTAAGAAGAGATGGTAGCTGGCGCATTCTGAAGACCAGCGTCAATAGGCTTTAAAGTAGTTCCAGTATCTGAAACATATGCGGTGTGTGCAAGCGTGTAGTAATACGTAATATGCGTTACATACGTAGTTGGACGAGCAACATTACCATCACCATCATAACCAGCGGAAATCGTATAAGAGTCAACTTCTTTGTGGTCAAGAATGTCATTACCCACTACCTCTGGAGCCTGGAACAGACCTTGTTTTTCAGTCTTATTTCCGTTGCTATCAACAAACGTTGTGAGATTACGGTCAATGTCAGATATACCCACGTGCATGGTGTAGATGTAATAGAAGCCATGCTCTTGATCATACGAGAGCGTTTTTTCCAGCTTATACTGACCCATAGACAAACTAGTATCAATAACAGCAGTATTATCTTGACCAACCGACCCTTGTGCCAGCTGACCATGAGCAATGTATGAATTAATTCTGTCTCTGTGAGCCTGAATATCATTGTCTGAATCAAATTCAAACGCCGGAAGCAAAATTCTACGATCAGTCACACCGGCAAGCTCTGGATGAGTCTGAATGTATGCATCTACCGCTGCATCATCTGTTGTATAGCTCAAGGAATCATCTGGCGAGAAAAGCGACAAGTCAAACTGGTCTCTATCTAGGTAAACAAAATCACTTACCTTGCTAAAGTTTGGATGAGAATCAGGGTTAACTGCCTCATAAGGCTTAACTTGCTCAAGGTTATCAAACGAAGTTGAATCATTGCCCACAAGAGGCGCAAAATCAGAAGGTAGAAGTTCATACGATTTGACATCAGTATGCAGCAACAACTGATTAGCAGAATGGGAATTTGATTGAATAGTTGATGCAGTAGCTACAGCAATTTTAGGAAAAGCTGAAATGCATAAAAGAAGTACAGCAAGAGCAGTACAAACGCATCTAAATTTTTGCGTGATACTATTGACTCTAGTTGATGGCATACGCTATTGCTCCCCTTGCAATTGGCAAATAATTATTTCTAAATGTCGTATATATTACTCCAGTTTTGTTCTTCTCCTGTGGAAAATAATTCCTCGTAAGTTCCATAAAATATGTGGCGAATATGCACTACACTAAATAGATGTGTCTTTGACTCAACTGCAGAAAGCTTGTTGGTCAAAACACACTGATTGTTGCTGTGTAACTTCGTATTTTATAAGGAGTGCTCCTTGGCTAAGCACTTTGCAAAAAGCTCTGCTTCTCACACCGCTAACTTACAGCCTCTTTCCTCAGAAGAAGCTACAGAGAAGACACCTTCCCTTAAGGATTCAGTTCCAAGTCTTGGCGATACTGATATGTACGTTGCTCTTAATGAAGAGCAGGTAAAAGCCAATCAGCTCAATGATTCTTCACAAGCTACAGAGTCCCCAGAAGAGCAAGCAGCTGAATTAACTGTCATTGCTCCCCTTGATAGCGCTGAGCTTGGAGAAAAAGAAGAAGCTCCTGTTAACCACAAGAAACATCAGTGGTGGAAAATACCTGCCGTGCTCGTTGGTGTTCTCGCCCTTGTGTATGTGGGTGGAGCAATCTTCTTTAACTTCTTCTTTATGCCTCAAACCAGCATTTATGGTAAGGATTACTCCTTAAAACCAGCTTCAGATTTGCAGACTTCTAGAGCAAACGAGGCCTCAAACTATTCCGTACAAGTCTCTGGAAACGGCGTTGATTTAACCATCAAGGCCTCTGACATTGATTTGAAGTACGACGCAGCAGGATATGCTCGCGATGCTATTAGCCAGCAAAATCCTTGGATGTGGCCACTGGAGCTTACTCGTAGCAGGTCCTTGAGCCCACACGCTACCGCTTCGTACGATACAAGCAAGGCAGACGCACTTTTTAACCAAAGAATTGAGCAGGCAAAAGAATCTGCTCAAGCTCTTGAAAACAATGGAATTACCTACGATAGCTCGGCTAAAAAGTTTATTTTTGCTGATGATGCTATTGCCACAAGACTATCTCTTGAGGGTGTCCATAAAGACTTGCAAACCGCTTTTGATAATCTGACTACTACCGTACAGCTTGGCCCAGAAAGCCTTATGAGCGCAGAAGACCTTGATGCTGCCTTAAAGACTGCTAATTCCTACGTTACCTCTGCGGTTGATTTGATGTTGGGTGACTCTGTTGCATATCAGCTTGACCAAGACACCATTGCTAGCTGGATTAAGTTTGATGAGAATCTCTCTATTTCATTTGATACAGACGCTATTACCAAATGGGTCAACGAGACACTTGCACCTGCAGTAGATACTCGCGGAACTTCAAGAACGTATAAGCGCTGGGATGGAAAAGAATTCACTACAAAGGCTGCTGGTGCATACGGCTGGGTTATTGATAACGATGCTGCTGTAAAAGCTATCTCTGATGGTCTGTCTGCCGGTCAGGCAACAAAGATTGAACTGCCTACAAAACAGTCGGCTGATAAATTTACTAAACAGGGCGAGCAGGACTGGGGCGGTCGTTATATTGACGTTGACCTTACCACTCAGCATGCTGTCCTTTATGGTGATGATGGAACAATTCTTTGGGAAGCCGATGTAGTAACTGGTATCCCAGACGGACATCACAACACTCCAGAAGGAGTCTGGTATATTACCAGTCATATCAGAAACGCTCGTCTTCTTGGTCCAAATGACGAGAATGGCAAACCAGGTTGGGATGCACACGTTGACTTCTGGTTGGGTGTAAAAGGTCAGGAAGTTGGTTTTCACAACGCTCCATGGAGAAGTGCGTTTGGTGGAAACATCTACAGAACTGGCGGTAGTCATGGCTGCATCAACCTAAGCTATGAAAACGCTCAAAAACTCTTTGATATTGCCAAAGATGGAGATCCAATTATCATCCACTACTAGGTTTTTTTGAAAAAAGTTTATGCGCGCTTTAGAAAATAATTCTGAAGCGCGCATTTTTTATGTCTTACGGAAGATCTACAACACGCTCTTTGTTTGCCATAAAATCAAGATACTCTGAACCTAAGCGAGAAGTGATCAATGAACTGGCAGAAGGAAATTTGCTGAATGCTTTATCAAAACCATAGTCTCCTGTGCCGTAATTAAATGTCGCAAGTATATTATCAGACAGAAAGGTTCCTCCACCATCTGTATCGTATTCATAGTAGGAGACGGCAGGTAATTTGCGAGTGCTTATAGCTTGCAGAACGTAAGCAGTCCCATAAAGAATATATTGATCAAAATCTTGTGATGAGAGAGAAACTGAATATAAAGCGGCATCTTGCTCGATTGTTCCAATGATTTCTCCATTAACACTTACAACCCACGAAATGCCACCGTCTAATAATTCATTGTCTTTCTCTACAATTGATAAAATTGGACCAGATATATACACGTCGTTTAAATTGCAAGTATGGGTCCTATATTCCCCAGACTCAAACTTTTTATACGAGAAAATATTACCAACTGATTTCTCCCGTATAAATTCCGCAGCTTCATGTTTTAAAAAATCAAGATTTCGTTCTTTAACTGCTTCGGGTCTAAACCAACTACATATGAATACAACGGCAATGAGCATTACCCCAAGAGTAAACAAAACTACTTTTCTTTTACGCTGCATCTTCAGTCACCTCATCATTACCGAATAATAATGAAACTAACTAAAAGCTATTGTAACAATTGTTTACTCTTCACGCGTTTTAACTTTAAAACCAAAATAGTAAATGTGGCCTAACCAAACAACACTAAGAATAATACTGCCAACAATAATGCCTTTCATAAGCATGGCAATCAGACCTATAGCCATGACCAAAGTTACTGTGGCAAGAATGCGCACTTTAGTCTTAACAGTCATCCCTTTTCCAGCTTTAAAATCAGCAAGATTATTTTGATAAAACTTCGTGTTAATAAGCCAATTATTAAGTCGATCGGATGATTTTGCAAAGCAAAATGTTGCGAGCGCTAAAAATGGAACAGTGGGCAAAATAGGAAGCACTACGCCAATTACGGCAAGCGCCAAACTTACACATCCTAATACAACAAAGGTAATACGCTTAATTGACATAATTACTCCCCACTGCTTTTTGAGAAAGTTTACCATGTGTAACAAAAAGCAGTAGGGATAGTAATCAGACCAAAGTATTTCTTATATAAAAATATTTATCGGTAAAGCCTAGAAGCGGGGCATTTGACCTCCACCAAAGCCCATGTTCTTCATCATAGACTCCATAGCACGGCGACCCTTCTTTGTATTACCACCCTGAGTCATAGCCTTCATTTTGCCCATCATCTTATTCATCTCTCCCCACTGACGAATAAGCTGATTGACTTCCTGAACACTACGACCAGAACCCATGGAAATACGACGACGGCGCTGTCCGTTAATAATCTTAGGACGTGCACGCTCTTCCTTGGTCATGGAATGAATGATGGCTTCAATCTTTCCCATAGAGCTATCATCCACACCACCCTGCTGGGCCATCATGCGGTCACCACCAGGTAGAGCACTAATAAGCTTTGCAAGACCGCCCATCTTGCGGATTTGGTTCATCTGATTAAGCAGGTCATCCATAGTGAAGCCCTCGCGCAACATGCGCTCAGCATCTTCAACCTGCTTCTCGTCTGCTGCTTGCTGGGCCTTCTCGACAATAGAGATAACGTCGCCCATGCCAAGGATGCGCTTAGCCATACGATCTGGGTGGAAAACCTCAAGTGAATCGGGTTTCTCGCCCATAGAAACAAACTTGATAGGTTTGCCGGTAACCTCGCGTACGGAAAGTGCGCCACCGCCACGAGCATCGCCATCAAGCTTGGACATGATAACGCCGTCAAAGTCTACGCGCTCGGCGAAGGTGCTCACAACGTTGACAATATCCTGGCCGGTCATGGCGTCGACAACCATAAGAATCTGATCTGGCTTGACGGCGCGCTTGATGGCAACGGCCTCTTCCATCATTTCTTCGTCAATTTGAAGACGGCCAGCGGTATCGACAATTACCAGGTCGTTGAGGTGATCAACAGCCTCCTGGATTGCCTGAGACGCAATAGCCACAGCGTCTTTGCCATCGCCGCGATAGACTGCTACGCCAATCTCTGAACCAAGTGTTTCGAGCTGATCTGCTGCTGCAGGACGGTGAACGTCGCAGGCGGCAAGCAGAGGATTCTTTCCCTGAGACTTAAGCAGGTAGGCAAGTTTTGCAGCCGCGGTAGTCTTACCGGAGCCCTGAAGACCAACGAGCATGATGACGTTTGGAATGCGGTTCTGTGCCAGCGTAAGCTTGGACTCGGTTGAGCCAAGCAGCGCCGTGAGCTCATCCAGAACAATACGGACAACGTTTTGAGCTGGGGACAAAGACTCCAGGACGTCAGCGGTCATGCACTGCTCTTTGCAGCGGCCAACAAATTCTTTAACTACCTTGTAGTTAACGTCAGCCTCGAGAAGAGCCATGCGAATTTCTCGCATTGCTGAATTGATATCGTCCTCAGTGAGACGGCCCTTTCCGCGCAGAGCGGAAAATGTATTTTGCAGTCTATCTTGCAGGCTGTTAAACATTACTGAACTCCCTCACCAACAAGTGCTTCACAGAATGAACGAGCATCAAACGTCTGAAGATCATCAATTGACTCGCCCACACCAATACGATAAATAGGCAGGTTAAGCTGGTTAGAAATTGCCAGAGCAATTCCTCCCTTTGCAGTGCCATCAAGCTTTGTAACAATAAGACCATCCAAAGACAGTGCATCATTGAACTCTTTTGCCTGGTTAAGGCCATTTTGACCGGTAGTTGCATCAATAACCAAGACAACGCTAACAGGAATATCTCCTGCGCGCTTTCTGGTAACCGAGACAACCTTAGCAAGCTCGCGCATCAGATCAGATGAGGTATGAAGGCGTCCAGCAGTATCAATAAGAACCAGCTCAGTGCCTTGTTTTTCTGCAGTCTCGACAACCTCAAAACAAACGCTTGCAGGATCAGCGCCGCGCTCTCTGGTTACTACCTCAATACCAGAGCGCTCTCCCCATACCTGCAGCTGCTCAATTGCAGCAGCACGGAAAGTATCAGCGCCACCAATCAAGGTCTTAACGCCGCTGGCATGTGCGCGACCAGCAATCTTTCCAACAGTGGTGGTTTTACCAGCGCCATTAATGCCTACAAACAAGACAATGGAAGGCGTATCTGTAAAGGGGTCTCTTTCTGCAACAGGAAACTCTGCTGTAAGGCGCTCTACAAGGGCGCGGCGAAGCTGATCGGAGCGCATAAGGTTTTCTCGCGCAGCACGTTCACGTAGGTCATCGGTGACACGCATAGCCACCTCAGCGCCCATGTCTCCCATAACCAGTGTGTCCTCGAGGTCATCCCAAAAGTCTTCGGTGACCTCTCCGCCCATATAAAAGATTTCGCTTAAGGTCTCACGGGAACGCTCAAGACCGCGGCGAAGATTATCCATAAAGCCCATTAGATATCAACTACCTTTCCGGTTGTCTTATCAAGCCTCTGAGAGACAACGTGGCTGACTCCATCTGCCTGCATAGATACACCATACAGTACGTCTGCCTGCTCCATAGTGCGCCTCTGGTGAGAAATGACAATCAACTGTGTTGTCTCTTTGAGCTGCTCAATGGCATCAAGCAGCTTGGAGAGGTTGGCGTCGTCGAGCGCAGCCTCAACCTCATCAAAGACGTAGAACGGAACAGTACGCGTCCTGTACACAGCAAAGAGCAATGCCAGGGCGGTGAGGCTCTTCTCGCCACCTGACATGAGCATCATCTTGGTAATGCGCTTACCGCGCGGCTGAGCCACAATCTCAATGCCTGTCTCGGAGAGATGGTCTGGATCGGTGAGCTCAATATGAGCATGACCACCAGGGAACAGCATCGAGAAAATCTCGGAGAAGTTCTGGTTGACGCGGTCAAAGACAACAAGGAAGCGACTGCGCATCTTGCGGTCAATGGCCGAGATGATTTTCTTCAGCGAGGTTCGAGCAGCCTCTAAGTCAGCTACCTGCTCATTAATGTAATCGGCACGCTCTTTGAGTCGCTCATACTCATCCATGGCAACAGCGTTGACAGGACCCAACGCCTCAAGCTGACTCTTGAGCGACGCAGCAAGGCGCTCTGCCTGCTCTCTGTCTTCTGGCTCAGGAAGCGTCAAAGCCTCGTCCAGTGAAGCGCCTGTGGCAAGAATGGCCTCGATAGCGTTTTGAACCTGGACCTCAAGCTTACCAATCTCAACGCTAATCTGGTTAGCAGCGTCTTTCTCTTTTTCTACTGCAAGCGCAGCTTCAGAAGCAGCATCTTTTGCCTCAGAGATGGTCTCTCGAAGCGTCTCAGAGTCTGCCTCTGCAAGCGACGCACGATCCTTGAGCCTAGAAGCCCACTCAAGCGCCTTCTGGTGCAGAGCATCGTAGCGCTTGTACAGCGGGTCAACGCGCAGCCTAATCACCTCAAGCGCGTGCGTTGCCTGCTTAGCTGCAGCAAGCTGCTCATCCAGCTGAGACAGACGCCTCTCAAGCTCTGCCTGGCGAGAAGCCATACTAGTTGCGCGCTCTTTTGCAACAGTCAGGTCCGTCTTTGCATCCGAAAGCTCTCGGTTGGCCCTACCCTGAGCGCGAATGGCATCCTCATGCTGGTCCTGCAGCTCTTTGAGCTCCGAGGCTAGCGACTCCATGCGAGCCTTTGCCTCTTCTGCGGCACGCCTGTGCTCATCAATGTGCGCACGAGCCTCCTGAGCGCGCTCTTTTGCCTGCTCTCGAGAAGTGCTAACCTGCTTCAGCTCAGCCTGAGAAGAAGCAACTTGTCCCTCAAGACGGCCTCTTTCTGCAGCAATAGAGGTAAGCTCACCATTGAGTCGAGCAACCTCGCCCTTGGACTGCGCGCTTTTCTCGCGAACTGAAGCCAGCTCATTCTCGCAGTTGGTAACTGCGGAGCGAGCAGCCTCCAGATGGCGTTTGAGGGAAGGAAGCGCACCCTCAAGCTCACGGATACGACGCTTACGCTCAAGAGAGCCGTCCTCAGCCTGAGATGCGTGTCCCAGGAGCAAACGACCATCTGGATAGAGCAACGTGCCGTCAGGGAGCGCATAAAGCCCACGAGGCTCAACGTTGCGAGCAGCGTAGGCATCATCAAGACTCTGAGCAACAAAAACGTGACCAAAAAGCGCCTGCACAAGAGCTTCGGCACCCTTCTGAGCAGATACGTGCTCAAGCAAAGACGTTGTATGTGCAGGCGCAGCAAGAGCTGGAGTTGTGTCAGAAAGAGCAACCAACGTAGCCTTGCCGTCCTCAGAAAGCGTCTGAACGCGCTCAAAGAGCGTCTGAATGTTTTGCTGCTTGTCTACAACAAGCGCGGAAAGATCTTCTCCCAAAAGCTGCTCAACAAGAGCCTCAAACTCTGGCTGGACCTCAAGGTAATCAGCAAGTCTGCCAGAAACAAGAGAAGCAATTGCTGCATCCGCAACAAGCTTTTCTGCCAGAGGACTTCCCTTTTGGACTTCCACATCAAGCGCACGAAGTGCCTCAAGCGTAGCTTCACTGCTTGAGAGCTCCTGGCGAGCAGTACGCTCTGCCTCGCGAGCCGCCTCAAGTGCAGAAGCGCGCTCAGAAATCTCAGCGACAAACGCCTCGGACTCCTGACGAGCTTTCTCAAGAGCCGCAGTGAGCTCTGCTTCTTTAGCGCCACTATCTTCTAGAGCAGCACGAGCAATCTCAAGCGCTTCCGTAATCTGAGTCAACCTAGACTCAAACATCTGGTCTTCTACCTGCGCATGAGCAATCTGCTCTTCAAGCTTTACATACGCAAGCGTTTCTTTATCAGCGGTATTACGCGCACTTCGCTCAGATGCAGTACAGTCAGAAATCTTTACATCAAGAGCACGTCGCTCGGCAATTGCCTGGTTAGCCGCCTCTTGGAGCGCGTTCACACTCTCTGTCAGATCAGCAACCTTTGCACGAATTGTTGCCAGCTGACCAGAAAGCTCTTCGTTCTCTTTTGCGGCGTCTGCCTTCTGTTTATCCATCACAGAAAGCTGCATACGCGTATCAGAAAGGCGAGAAACCATGTTCTTGCCCTTCTCCTCCAAAAGGCGCATGTCAGATCCCATACGACCAAGAATCTCTTGCATGCGACGGCGCTGCTCGCCTAAGTCTCCAACAAAGAGACCCTTTTGCTCAAGAAGTGACTGGAGCTTTTCAAGCTCACGGTTTTTCTCGCCCGCACGATATTGAGCAAGCTCAATAGCAGCCTCTGCCTCTTTAGCGCGTGCCTCCAACTTTCCATGCGTAAACTGAAGCTGACGAAGGTCATCAACCGCTAGCTGAACCGTCAAATCTTTGAGCTGAGCGGACAGATCTTTAGCGCGAGAAGCCTTGTCTACCTGCCTTTCAAGCGGTTTAAGCTGGCGGGTAATCTCGCGAGAAACCACTTTGGCTCGCGTGAGATTTTCATCCATGGAAGAGATCTTGCGCTCCGCACGCTCTTTGCGGCGGCGATGCTTAGAGATATCTGCTGCCTCTTCAATGAGCTCACGACGCTGCTCAGGACGGCTAGACAAGATAGAATCAAGCTTGCCCTGGGAAATGATGGAATGGGTATCTTTACCCAGACCGGAGTCATGCAAGATGTCCTGGATATCCATGAGTCTTGAAGGAGCACCGTTAATCAGGTACTCGGACTCTCCAGAGCGATACATGCGTCTGGTGATACCAATTTCAGAGAAATCAATAGGAATAGTGTGGTCGGAGTTATCTAGAACCAGCGTTACCTCAGCAACACCCACCGCTCCCCTTGCTGATGAGCCAGAGAAGATGACGTCTTCCATGGCCTGGCCACGGAGCATCTTTGCGCTCTGCTCGCCCAATACCCAGAGAATTGCGTCAGAGACATTGGACTTACCCGAGCCGTTAGGACCAACGACAACGGTAAGACCGGGGTCAAAAACCATCTGAGTTTTATCAGCGAATGACTTAAAACCCTTAAGTGTCAGCGATTTTAGATACACGGGTACAGGGTACCTTTCTACCTTAGGTGCATTTCTGCATCAGCATCAAGCGGAGCGTCATCCACACCAAGACGTACCAGTGCGTCTTGAGCGGCTTCTGACTCTGCGGCTTTCTTTGATGGTCCCTGTCCACGACCCACCTTAAGGCCGTCGACAAATACCACAGCGGTAAACGTTGGTGTGTGAGCAGGTCCACTCTCGCCAATAAGCTTATATTCAGGGGTAGCCTTGCCTTTAGCCTGTACCGCTTCTTGCAAACGAGATTTAGGGCTTACCGAACGAACTGCCAGCGCTGGAGAAATGTGAGGTCCAAGCGTACGAATAACAAAATCGTGCGTTGGATCAAAACCCGCATCAAGGTAGAGCGCGCCAACAATGGACTCGTAGACGTTCTCCAGAGCAGACTTCATGCCACGCTTTCCCGTGCCCTTCTCGGAAATTCCCATAACAATTAAGGGAGAAATTCCTAGAGCGTCAGAGACAATGGAGAGCGTGTGGCCGGATACCAGAGAGATTTTCAGCCTAGTAAGCTGGCCTTCATCCATATCTGGATAACGCTCAAACAGCTCCGTTGCAATAATGGCACCAAGAATTGAGTCACCCAGAAACTCCAGGCGCTCATACGAAGCAGAAACAGGCTTGCCCTCCACCGCCGAAGGGTGTGTGAGGGCAGCCTCGATAAGTTCTTTATTGGTAAATGTGTGACCGCAAATAGCTTCTGCAGCAGCTACTCGTTCGTGCAATTTCACGTATAAAACCTACTTAAGCAGCAAGAATAGCATCTACTGCGTCACCAACGGTAGCAATCTCATCGATGTTTTCTGCATCAAAGGTCATATCAAACTCTTGCTCAAGGTCTGTGACAAGCTGCAAAAGATCAAATGAGTCTGCACCAAGATCTTTAAATGAGGTACCCTCTGTGAGCTCAACGGAATCGTCAAGGTCCAGTGTCTCTCTAACAACGTCAATTACCTTTTCAAGTGTTTCTGTGCGATCCATACATCCTCCTTGCACACAACAATGACGCTAGTAATTTTACCCCGTAATGGGCGTCTGTATGATGACATTACTAGAGCTGAAACAAACAATCTTTAAAAAAGTAAAGCCCACAGAATTGTCCATGGGCTCCACCATAACTTATAAAAATTTTTATGTACAGGCGCTTTTACTACAGCTGAATTGACGAAGAAATTTTCTCGATAAGGTTGGCACGTACTGCATTTGCTGCAGAAAGTGTTCCTGCGCACACAGCAGAAGAACTGGTAGCACCATGTCCTTTAAGTACAGGTGCAGAAACACCTAGCAAGAAGGCGCCGCCAACAGAATCTCCTGAAAGTTCCGCTGCTGTAGCCTTCAGAGCATCCTTCAAAAGAAGTGCACCAAACGCGGCCTTCTTGGAGGAATTAATTGCGTCTTTAAGGCTAGACATAATAAACTTGCCTGTGCTCTCAATGGATTTTAAGGCCACATTTCCTGTAAAGCCGTCTGTCACAATAACATCAAAGCGGCTTCCTAAAATATCAGTTCCCTCAGCATTTCCACCAAAATTGATAGCCGCTTCTGCAAGAGCTGCGTGATATGAAAGAGCAAGCTCAGAACCTTTGGTCTCTTCAGAACCATTGCAGAGAAGTCCTATGGTTGGGTTTTCAATTCCAAGCGATGCATTGGCAAAAGCCTTGCCCATTTGCGCAAATTGCACCAAAACTTCTGGACGCACATCAGCGTTAGCACCAGTATCCAAAAAGACTGTTTTATGGCCACCAAGTCCAGGAAGAATCAGGGTAAGCGCAGGGCGCTTTACGCCTTTAATGCGACCAATACCAAAGGTAGCTGCAGTAAGCACTGCTCCTGTGGAGCCTGCCGAGAAAAGACCGTCAGCCTCTCCTGCCTTGACTGCCTGGGCAGCCCTTACAATACTTGCGTCTTTCTTCTGCCTAACCGCATTAGCAGGATGCTCACTCATTGCAATAACTTCAGTGGTTACCAAAGCCTTTGCGCGCTCATGCTTGCTTGCAAAAGGAGTAACAAACTCATCAGCTCCGGCGAGAAGAACCTCTAGCTCTTTGTCCTTCTCAAGAGCCATACGAACTCCCTCAAGAACAACCTCAGGGCTTTGGTCAGATCCCATAACATCTACACAAATAACGGGCATGATAACTCCTTAGTGCTATAAAAAAGAAGGCTGGCCCCTAAAGAACCAGCCTTCTTGGCCATACGATGTATGAGTGTTACTCAGTAACAACAACCTCACGGTCCTTGTAGAAGCCACAATTAGGGCATACGTGGTGAGGAAGCTTTGGAGCGCCGCACTGTGGGCATACAGAGCGAGCTGCTGCGTTAAGCTTGCTGTTTGCCGAACGACGGGTGTGGGTTGCGCCGCGGCCCTTCTTTTGTTTAGGTACTGCCATCTTAAACCTCTTTTGCTCTTGCTAGCGCCCCTAAAACATATGAGGGCGCGACCCATTCACATAATGCGTTGGATACTATACCACGTACTGACACATTTTGTACGTAGATACAGCATTTCTTCACCATTTAGGAGAAGAAATTTTATTTTACTCTCCCGAATCCGGCTCAATCACAAGATTTTTGAGAGCCGCAAACGGGTTTGAAGCAAGCTTTTCTTCTTCTCGCTTCTGCTCAATCTGAGCTGCATGACCGCAATCCTCTTCATTCAGATTGCAACCGCATACTGGGCAAAGTCCCTTGCAGTCGGACTTGCACAGTACAACATAAGGCGTCTCCATAACAAGCGAAGGCAAAAGAGCCTCTGCAAGATCGATGGTTTTATCGGCATTTACTAAAACGTAATCTGCCTCATCTTCATCATCTGCAGAAATTACAGGCTCTTCAAAGAGATAATACTCATCTACCTCTGCGTTTAAAGAGAGATGTGCGTCCTCAAGACAACGGTCACACGTACCAACTGCGTCAGCACGAAGCATTCCGGTAACCAAAATGCCCTCACCCGCGTTGGTAAGCACTAGATCAAAATCAATTCCCATAGGAAGAGAAAATTCATGCTCCCCTAGCTCATACGAGTCTTCATTCAGATGACCCGCATAAGAAACAGTATCGCCTGCATTTGCAAGACGATCATCTAGTGCATAAAGAACTGGTTGCATTGGAATTACCAGGCAACGTTATTGCTGGTGTTACGAGGACCAGAGTTCTCATCAAGTGTCTGACGAACACGAGAGACTGAGTTTGTCAGGCTCTTGAGGTTCTCCTCAAGGTGAGCAAGAACGGTATCTGCGTACTCTTCAGCGTTGTAGCGAGTATCACGCTCATACTGCTCTGCCTGGTCACGAATGCCATCTGCCTGCTGCTGAGCAAGGCGGACAACCTCCTGGTCACCAGCAAGAATCATAGCCTGCTGCTGTGCGTCAGCAATGATGGATTCTGCCTGAGCACGTGCGCGCTCAAGGGTCTCATCCTCTTCCTTGATGATGCGACGAGCGGTTGCAAACTCTTCTGGGAAGACGCGACGAATCTCATCAAGCAGCTCGTAGAAGTCCTGGGCATCAATAATCTTCTTGTTACCGCCATCCATAAAAGGTGACTTAGCCTCAGTTACCATCTGCTCAATCTCAGATACAAGGCTCTCAATTTCCTCGCCTGGCTGCATCCAGGGCTCCTTTCAATCCAATACACAAGCCGTGTTATATGCAGTTTTAGCCCTTATGAGCACGACGCATAAAACACCTTTTTAAGAATGTTAGCAGAATATAATGAAAATGCAGGGCAAATATACTTAATTACCGCAATTATGCAGAGCTTCAAGCTTTTTAATGACGTTCTTTGGTACCAAAAATGATACATCTGCGCCCATAGCTGAAATTTCTCTCACAATTGAGGAAGAAATATAGCCGTACTCTGGACTGGACATAACAAAGACGCTCTCCAGCTCAGGAGCCATATGAGCGTTAAGATCTGCCTGTTGCAGCTCATACTCAAAGTCTGTCATAGCTCTTAGGCCCTTAACAACGCCACCTGCACCGCGAGCATTGCAGAAATCAACGAGAAGACCTTCCATAGGCTCTACAGAAACGTGCACAAGTCCTTCATCTACCAGAGCGTCTTTGAGCATCTGTACACGCTCTTCAAGAGAAAACGTAGTTCCCGTGCCGTGTTTGCGCTTTGAAGCCGCTACAGCTACCGTAACATTTTCAAAAAGACGAGAAGCTCGTTTGATTACATCAAGGTGTCCGTTTGTGACGGGATCAAAAGTACCTGGTACAACTACGTGAGTGATGCTGTTCAACGTATCTCCTATCCCTCACAACGAACAAGTAAATCAACTTGAGCAATACCATAACGCTTACTCTTAGAAAGCTCAAAATTATCAAGAGAAACTGAATCAGATTTATGGCTATGCTCATAGACTACTACAGCATCTTTTGTCAGACTTCCCGCCTGAGTCAAGTCTTTGAGCAGCTTGGATACTACTTCTGCCTCAACGGCATAAGGAGGGTCCAAAAATACCACGTCAAAAGGACCCCCAAACAGCTGGGATGACTCAGCTAAGCGAGCTGTATCACCACAGATAACACTCATCTCAGAGGTGTTTACGCCAAGAGATTTAGCCGTACGCTTAATGCGATCGCACGTCTTTCTATCTTTATCAACAAAAGCAGCGTATAGCGCTCCTCTAGAAAGAAGCTCAAAACCCATAGCACCTGAACCTGCAAAAGCGTCGAGCACTCTAGACTCACTAAGGTCAAGACCGCGAGAAGCCAAGATGGAACTTGCTATGGCCTCGCGTGTACGATCAGTGGTTGGTCGCGTAGTCCCCTTGCCATCAGGGGCCTCAATTGCACGACCTTTCCATTTTCCGCCAACAATCCTCATGGGTTTCTCGCCACCAAATCTATCTTGTACTGCAGTTTACCTGCAGGTTATTACTTATAGCCAAGCTCTTCAAAGTAGATGCCAAAGCGATCTTTTGCCTCAATTCCCAGCGTTGCATAGGCGTCGCTGGTAAGATTTGGGTCTTGAGCAGTAATTGCCAGGGCATCTATATGGGCCGCCTCAATCAGGTCCGCATCCGCGTAAAGATCAGAAATCTTGAGCGTGGTGCCGCCCGACTGACGGTATCCCAAGGTTTCTCCCTCGTGCCTAAGCTCAAGGTCAAGCTCTGCCAAGCGCGCACCGTCGGAGGTTTGCTCAAGGGCGGCTAAGCGTTTTCTTGCGGTAGAGCCTCGCTTGGCGTTACTGGCAAGATAGACGGTTCCTGGGAAGTCTCCTCGACCAACACGGCCTCTGAGCTGGTGAAGTGTAGCCAAACCAAAACGATCTGCATTAAAGACAATCATGACCGTAGCGTTAGGAACGTCAACGCCAACCTCAATGACGGTAGTAGAGACCAGAATCTGCGTCTTATTTGCGCGGAACTTTTCCATTACCTGATCTTTTTGTGTCTCAGGCAGTCTGCCGGTCAAAAGATCACAGGTGAAGTCTTTGAAGACGGTCTTTGAGAGCTCCTCATATACGCGAGTTGCACTGTAAAGCTTACCGTTTGTACGAGCGGCCTCAGGAACATCTTCAAGCTCTTCTTCAGAATCGCTTGGGTCAATTAAAGGACAGACCAAATACGCCTGATGACCAGCCTGAACAGCTTCGGCGACAGCGGCATATGCTTGGTCAAGGTTTTCTGGCACACACAACTTGGTGGTAACGCCAGCTCCTGCTTTTGGTCTTTTGGTAATGCGAGACGTATCAACATCTCCGTACAAAGAAAGTGCCAGCGTACGCGGAATAGGCGTTGCACTCATGGCGAGAAGATCTACGCCTTGTCCTTTTTTGCGCAACGCTGTTCTTTGATCAACGCCAAAACGATGCTGCTCGTCAACAACAGCAATGGTGAGCTGCTTAAATACTACACGGTCAGAAAGAAGCGCCGTAGTGCCAAAGACAACGGACAAAGAACCGTCAGCTAGGCAAAGCTCAATCTGTTGCCTCTCCTCTTCTGAAGTAGAACCAGTAATAAGCGCCCACGTAATTCCCGCAAGCGAAAGCAAAGGCCCAATCTTTTGAGCGTACTGCTGAGCAAGAACCGAGGTAGGAGCCATCACGGCAGCCTGAGTTGAAGAATCTGCGGCTGCAGCCAAGGCAACGGCAGCAACGGCTGTTTTACCAGTACCAACATCACCCAAAAGCAAGCGATTCATAATGCGTGGTGCAGTCATGTCAGAAAGAATCTCTTGAGCAGCATGGTTCTGCTCGTCAGTCAGAGCAAAGGGCAAAGCCTCAATCAGAGCCTTAACTTTAGGTCCATCTATAACGTGTTCAAAAGGCCTATGACCCGCAAGCTCCAAGTTTCTTCTCGCCAAAAGAGCAAGCTGCAAACTTAAGAGTTCATCAAAAGCAAGACGGCGACGGGCCTGTTCAGCTGCGTCCAAACTGGATGGAAAATGAACCTCACGAAGCGCCGATGAGAGCGACATGAGGTGGTGTTTGGTGACAAGCTCTGAAGGCAGCCAATCACACACGCTTCCCGTGTCCGCCAAAGCCGCCGACATAATGCGACGCATCCATGCAGGACTCACGCCCTCGGTAGCTGGGTGAACAGGAAGAATTGCAGCTTTTGAAGGTGTCTCTTTGGAGCGTGCTTCATCACTTGAATCAGACTTTGCGGTGCTGAGTACCTCGTAAAACGGTGACTTCATCTGGCGGTAACCGTAGGCAAAGAGAACCTTACCGCTTAGCGCCACTTCATCGTCAACGTGGATTTGCTCAGCTATCCAAGGCTGCCTAAAAAACGAAGCCGTGAGCACGCCCGTATCATCCACAACCTCAATCTCTACAATGACCATTTTAGGACGTGGACGCTTAGTCTTTACCGAAGCAACGCGACCCGTAATGGTAGCGTCCTCACCTATCTGCGCAAAAGCAATCTGCACGCGGTGAGAAAAATCGAGGTAGCGGTGAGGAACATTGAGCAAAAGGTCTCGTACACGCAGAATGCCGAGACGCTCAAGCGCCTCGGCACGATTTGCATTGACATACCTTAACCTGGTCACACTATCAACAAGTGAGCAGGTATGTGCTACTCGCTCTGATGCGGGAGCGATGCTTACCTTGGACTCAGACATGTCCTACTCAATAGAGAAGATGACTGGATAGAGTGGCTGCTCGCCGCGCTGAGCGTCAACCTCAAGGTCTGGATAGGTGTCCTCAATCTTGCTGGCGAGAAGATCGAGCTGCTCGTCAGAGAAATCTTCACCTGCAAGAATGGTGAGGTTGTCGCCCTCTTCCTCCTCTTGCATCTTGGCAATAAGGTCAAGCGTGACCTGCATAACATCAGAGCCGACAACATCAATGGAGCCGCCCTGAATACCCATGACATCACCATCGTGAATAGGGGTGCCGTTAGCTGCAGAGGAATCACGGACTGCAGTGGTTACCTCACCGTAGCGAACGCCAGAGATAGCGTCAGTCATCTCTTCTACAAGCTCTTCAAATGGAACGCCATCTGCAACAACAAACATTGCAGCAAATGCCTGAAGAACAGACTTGGTTGGAATGACAGCAACCTTAACATCCTCACATGCGCTTGCAGCAGCCTCTGCTGCCATACGAATGTTGGAGTTATTTGGCATAACAATGACCTGGTCTGCATTGGCCTCTTCAATTGCAGCAAGGATATCCGCAGTTGAAGGATTCATAGTCTGACCACCAGAAACAACAACGTCCACGCCAAGAGACTTCAAGATTGATGCAGCGCCAGAGCCAGCAGTTACCGCAACAAAGCCAAGCTCTTTTTTAGGTGCTGCGGCGGCCTTCTTATCTTCAGCGATCTTCTCGGTACGCTCCTTAGCCTCAAGGTCCATGTTATGGATGAAGACCTCAAAAATCTGGCCGTACTGAAGCATGTACTCAAGAACCTTGTTAGGAGTATTTGAGTGAACGTGAATCTTGTAGTCTGGGTTTGCACCAACAAGAAGCTCGCAATCACCCATGGTTGCCAGGAAGTTCAGAGCTGCTTCCTCGTCAAAGTCTGGGCTATCTGCCTTAAAGAGGAACTCGTTGCAGTAGCGATACTCAGAACCCTCCCAGTCATCGTTGAGCTCAATCTCAACCTTAGCGCTGGTAGCAGCCTTAGCATCAGAAACAGAAACGGTTGTCTGGAAATCAGTAGTCTCAGTCTTGCCAGTAACAGCGTTTACAAAGCCCTCAAGGAAGGTTGCAAAACCAAACGCACCAGAGTCAACAACGCCATTCTCTTTAAGAACAGGAAGAAGCTCAGGAGTGCGAGCAACAGACTCATATGCCTCAACAACCAGGGCATCCAAGACCTCAACTGGGGTGAGCTGAGACTTCTCAAGGGAGTCTGCCTTAGCAGAAACGTCTTTAAGGACGGTAAGAATAGTACCCTCGACAGGCTTTCTAACAGCCTTAAAAGCAACCTCTTTACCGCGGCGGAATGCGTGAGCAATATCCTTTGGAGTTACTGCCTCAGGATTCTTAACGTCGCACAGACCCTCAGCAATACCGCGAAGAATCTGAGACGTAATAACGCCAGAGTTACCACGGGCACCCATCAGAGAGCCATGAGTGATTGCCTTTGCAATATCCTGCATGCTTGCATCTTGAGGAAGATCTTGAACCTCACGAACAACGGTGCCCAAGGTAAGGGACATGTTAGTGCCGGTGTCTCCATCTGGTACAGGGAAAACGTTGAGCTTGTTGATCTCTTCTGCTTTGTCTGCAACAGCAAGGGCTGCTACAGGGAAGCATGTACGAATGACATTTGAAATCACGTTAGACCTCAGTTCCTACTCATTTGAAGCAAAAAGCTTAGCGAGAATTACGCATGGCCTCGATATGTACAGTTACATCAACACATGAAAGCTCTGCAATTTGCTTAAGCAAAAACTTTACTGAGCTCTCAAGATTGTCGACAACAGACGCCATGTTAACGCCCTGCTCAACAACAATGTGAAGGTCAACCTGAACTCCCTTAGGAGTTGGGGTCACATCAATACCCTTACGAAGTCGGTACGTTGGAAGAAGACGAGCAACACCTGCTGCCTCATCAATCTCTGCCATGCCAACAACGCCATAACATTCCATAGCTGCATAGCCCGCCAGGTCAGCAAGGCAATCATTAGAAACTCTTAGTGTTCCGGGAACAGCGGTAGTCATTACATAACTCCTCTCGCAAGAACCAGGGTTAGTCATTGTTATTTAGTATACCGCAGAGCACATTTATTATTAAAGCGGCTTATATATACAAGTTGATAACCTTGCAATTGACAAATCTTTTTCTTGTTATTTAATCTTGGTGTAATAAATGAAAAACATTCAAAAGCTGTCTAAAAGCTATCTAATTGTGAATGTTATATTCATGCTTTGACAACACAATATATTGTGCTATATTTATTCGGCTATTTGGAAATTTTAGGCGCAGAGGGCGCCTATCCTATGGAGGTCTTACTCATGTCGAAGGTCTGTGATTTCTGCGGTAAGCACGCCGTTGCCGGTCGCTCCATCTCCCACTCTCACCGTACTGTGGCCCGCACCTTTAAGCCAAACATCCAGCGTGTTACTGTCGTTGTCGATGGCCAGCGCAAGAAGATGAATGTTTGCTCCCGTTGCCTCAAGTCCGGCAAGATTGCTCGCAACTAAGCAACTCAGCTCGTCTTACCTCAAATTTAAAAAGGTCGCTTCGGCGACCTTTTTTCTTAGCTCGATTAACTGACAGCAACATCTAATACTTCTTGCTGGACTTACAGCCGCTTGTTGGGGCTTTGTTATGCAAACGTAGCCCCAACACAATTCATCAAACGACTTAGTTCCAGAGCTGTACCAAAAGGCAACCCTTATTACACGTCACACAAGCATCGTTGGCTTCAACAATATTTGAAATGCCATCGTCTCCAAGCAGTGTGAATTTCTCGTGATTAAGATTCCACCTCATGCCAGTCTCAGAAACCTCGCACTCCTCTGACAGAGCTACAAGAGAAATCTTTTTACCTACATTGATAGTGTTCAGCTGCCAAGAATCCACCTGGCCAGCAACTAAAAAGCGCATCTCAAAGTCATTCTCAATAACTCGAACGCTTGCCTTGCCCGTCTTTGCCCACGTGGCGAGAAGACCAAGCACTACAAGCTGGTGATCAAGGTGGCCACCAGATGTGGAGACAACCGTCAGAGAGAGCTTGCCATCTCTACGAATTGCCTCATATTCAGCTGATTTCAATGCTAGCGCCAGGTCGGTATCGTACTTGTCCGCATTAAACTTCATGCAAGGTACCTGCTGCTCTTTGAGCCAAGCCAGAGTTTCTGGTGTAGCGGAGTCAAAGTCTCCAAGCGCAAGTTGTGGAATCACGCCGGCAGCGTGACAGACATCTGCGCCATGGTCAACCGCTATCAGGTAGTCAGCGCTTTGGGCGCAGGTAGACAGCGTCGTGTGCGAAACCGCCTCTGGGGATCCGCCCACAACAAGGACCTCAAGGGGTTTCTCGCCAGAAGGCGCTGCGGTCAGAGGGCGCTCGTAGTCCTGAAGGCGCAGAAGCGACAGCTCGCCGTAGGTGTGGGCAAAGATGTTAGAGTGCTCGCGCATAAAGACGGGGTCGCGGCCATCGTGGTCGTTGTAGAGTACAGCCACAGGAAAGCCTGCATTTTGTGCTGTCTGTGCGCCAAACGGAGCATCCTCGAAGACCCAGGTAGTTGCCTTATCAGTGCCAAGACGGCGAAGAGCCTCAAGGTAAACATCTGGCTCAACCTTGTCCACTCCCCCCACATCTTCCGTTGAGACCACTGTTTTAAAGAGGTGCTCAATACCTTGAGCTGCCAGAGCTGCACGAACTTCTCGCACGGGAGTTGACGATGCAACAGCCATAGGAATACCCGCATCGTAAAGCTCCTGCAAGAACTCTTTTGCACCAGAAATAATGGAGATGTGATGTTGATACTGCTCTGTTACATACGCGCAGAACTCTTCATACAAAGCTTCTGCAGTGATAGGCAGCTCCAGATGATCAACGCAAATTTTGCAACCATCCATAAGCGAAACAGCCTCAACGCGCTCAAAAAATTCTGAGTCAACAGTCTTGCCGTATTTAGGAAGAACAGCGCCAAACACATTGCGCCAAACGCGCATTGAATCAACAAGGGTTCCATCGCAATCAAAAATTGCACCGGTTACCTGCATAATGCCTCCGTAAACAAACTTATTAGTTGCAATCGTGAAATATCTACTCTAAGTAGGGTAAAGTATCTCACGTTTATAAATTGTTTTCATGGAGGAAGCATGGCACGTTATAGCTATCACTGCACACACTGCGACAATACCTTTGAAATTGAACGCCCTATGAGCCTGAAGATGGAAGCTCCTCAGTGCCCAAAATGTGGACATGAGACCGAGCGCGTGTACAACACCTCAACCATCGTCTTTAAGGGCACCGGTTTTTACAACACCGATAGCAAAGGCAAGTAATCCTGTGCTTTGAGCCTGAAGGCGCTCTTTAAACGTCACGTATGAAGCTCTTGTTGGACAACACAACAAGAGCTTTTTATTTGCGTTTGAGCACCGCCATAAAGTGGGCATCGCAATCGGCGGAGGCAAAAGCCGTCTGCAAAAATCCCTCTGGCGTAATGCATGTATCGAGAAACTCTTGCGCTTCTGGTGTTAAACGTGCACGCGCAGGACACTCAAAAAGGCTTTGCACCTCAAACTGAGAGCCTTCTGGACTTGCAAGAAAATCATCTACAACCTGCTGATTCTCTGAATTTGAGAGTGAGCACGTTGCATAGACTATAAAGCCACCCACCTCTACACGACTGCTACAGCTTTGCAAGAGTTTGGTCTGCAAGACAGTAAGTTCTCCTCCGTCATACAGGCTTTCTGAAGACAGGTTCCATGCAATCTCTGGGTGACGACGAAGCGTACCCAAACCAGAGCATGGAGCATCAATAAACACCACGTCAAAGCTTTGATTAAGCTCCTCTGGAACCTCTGGTGATACAAACTGTGTGGCATCAAACGTGAGTGATGTAACCTGATCTGAAAGTCCAGCGGTCTTCAATCTTCTTTTTGAAACGTGGGACTTTCCTTTTACAAGCTCAACAGCGGTGATGTGGGGATTCTCTTTATCTAGCACCTCAAATGCATGAGAGAGCAACAAAGATTTGGTCCCTCTACCCTGTCCAACCTCAAGCATATCTTGGTCTACATAGGATGCCGCGAGAAGTGCCACAAGCTGAGAAGCTAAATCTGCAGGAACAAGCTGAACTTTCTTTACATATGCGTCAACGTTCAGTTGAGCAGGATTTTTTACCTCATACACATCTGGAAGAACTGTTTGCTGTAGCTCTAAAGAGCTGCTCTGCAATTGTTGTTCTGATACGTTTCTTTGTAGAACATACACAGGAGCTGGGTTCTTTAAATTAAGAATGAGCTTTTGTGCGGCAGACTCTCCCAGCGACTCAATAATCTCCAAACAAATCCACTCAGGAATGCCTGACGCCCACGAAAGCTCTGAAGGAGATTTGTGATTCTTTGCACGCGTAAGCTGAGCTTCTTTTTCAGAAATTTTTCTAAGCACAGCATTTGCAAGGCCAGAAGAACGCTTTGAGACAGACTTTACCAGCTCAACACCTTGGCTAATGGCGGCGTCGCGCCTAGTCTCTAAATATAAAACCTCAAATACAGCAATGCGGAGAGCGTCCTGCACCTTCGGTTCTAGGTGAATACCTGACGTAAGATGATTCTTTAAAGCTTCATCAAGCTTACCTTTGGTAAGCGTTGCTCCCAGAGCAAGACGAGTAGCAAAAGCTTTGTCTTGTACAGAGAGTTCCAAGAAATCTTTTGACTCTCGTAAGTAATCACGAATACGTAAATTATTGCGTCTACACTCAAAGAATGCCTGATAGGCCACTCTTCGAGCAGGAGTTAAGGTGGCCATTATTGAAGCATCTGCCAGGTCATCTGGGACTTCTGAAGTCCTGCGGCAAATGATTTTGCATCCATAGAGCGCTTGCCATCTGGACGCACCTCAAGAAGCTCAAGAGTTCCTTCAGCACAGCCAAGGAACAACCTATGATCTTGAACAACAACCGAGCCTTGAGTAATAGAAATATCACTTGGAGCTAGTTGAGCGGAGAGCACGCGCAAAGATCTGCCACCAACCGAAGCGCGAGCAGGAGCGGTATCAGACGAAGCCTGGACCCTCAACGCATTTACCTGGGCTGAATCTTCTGGAGCAAGCTTCATTTCTTGCTTAGTAACTTTAGGAGCAAACGTTACTTCTCGCTCATCCTGTGCATGCCACTCAAGAGAGCCTTCCTTGAGCTCAGAAAGAGCCTCAGACAGTGCGTCAGCGCCCAGATGTGCTAGAGCGTCAGTGAGCTGCTCGGTATTTTTGGAGCCAACCTCACACGATGCTTGTTTGCACCAATCTCCCGCGTCAAGCTCATGTGCAATCTTCATGATAGAAACGCCAGCGACAACGTCACCAGCAAGGATCGCACGCTGAATTGGAGCGGCTCCTCGCCAGCGAGGCAGCAGCGATGCGTGTACATTCAAAGCACCATAAGGTGCAAGAGAGATAACTTCGTCTGGCAAAATACAGCCAAAAGCAACCACACAGAGCGCTTCTGGTTGTACCTCTTGCATGGAAGAAATTACTTCTGGAGTCATGCGGTTTGCCTCAAGAACGGGCAATCCAAGCTCTTGTGCGCATTCTTTTACGGGAGACGGCTCAAGCATTTTACCACGACCGCGAACGGCATCTGGCCTTGTAATAACCAAAGCAACCTGGTGATCATGGGCAAGTTTTTTGAGCGATGGAACAGCAAAATCTGGAGTTCCCATAAAGACTACGCGCATGTCAACTCCTAATAGTCTGTTTGACCAGGACGAGCGCCAGAAGCTAACGCCTCTTTGTACTCCTGCAGCGTCTCCATACGAGCACCTGGTCCCAGGTGATCTGGCATGGTTACGCCGTTGATGTGGTCAATCTCATGCTGCAGGCAGACGGCGAGAAGGTCTCCTTCTGCCTCATAGCGCATAAGATCACCATCGAGGTTATATGCGTGAACGACAACATGACTTGGGCGCGTAACCGGAACGGTAATGCCTGGGAACGAAAGGCAGCCCTCCTCGTACACACGAGGCTCGCCATCTGCGATTTTAATCTCTGGATTAATGAGCACAAAAGGGTTCTCTTGGCCATTAGGGTAGTCAACATCAATGACTACCATGCGTTTCATATAGCCAACCTGAGGTCCAGCAAGACCAACGCCGTCGGTGGCATACATAACCTTGAGCATATGCTCGGCCATCTTGCGAACATCGTCGTTAATATCGTCAATCTCTTCGCACTCTTGGCTCAGACGAGGGTCTGGCCAAAGTACCATATCATCAGCTTCAGAACTCATAACTATCCTTACATCATGTCGTAAGCATCAACATCTAATGTCATGTTGATACCCACTCTTTTATCAAGTGAAGCAGCACACTCAGAAAGAATTTCTCCCACCTGAGCATCCACGGGAGCCTTTACCAAAATATGCCTGCGATACTTATCTTTTACCTTAGCTTTTACACAATCAGCAGGACCCAAAATCTCCCATCCTGTTTGCGCGTCTAACTTTGTATGCAGTGCCTCTGCCATCTGATCCGCTACGCGACGAACTTCTTTTTCTGAAACTCCCCAGAAAAGCACATTAGACAAGCGCGAGAAGGGCGGATAAGCCCCCTCTCTTCTCTCTTTAAGTTCTGCATCAAGAAACGGGCGTCTGTCATGGGTCACAACAGAAGCAATAGCAGGATGTGTTGACCAGTACGACTGAATGATGACCTTACCTGGCTTTTCTCCCCTGCCCGCACGACCAGCAACCTGCTCTAGCAAGTCGAATGTTCTCTCGGCTGCTCTAAAATCTGGCAACTTAAGCATGGTATCGGCATTGATAACGCCAACCAAGGTGACATCAGGAAAATCCAGACCCTTTGCAATCATCTGCGTACCAATGAGCACCGCTCCAGGCGTTGCATCAAAAAGCTCAAGAAGACGCTGATGTTCGCCCTTTTTGGACGTGGTATCGGCGTCCATACGAATAATTGGCGCATCGCTGCCAAGCAGAAGTTTGAGCTCATCTTCTACACGCTGTGTTCCCACGCCATATGCACCCATATAACGGCTGCCGCAGTTTGGACATTTGCTAGAAGGGTTAGGATACGCATGCTGAGACCACTGTCTGCCGCAACTGTGACAAACCAGAGAATGCGTGCGCTCATGGTACGTGAGAGACGTCGAGCAATGCGGACATTCGGGCACACAGCCACACTCGCGACACATCAAAAAGTTTGCAAATCCACGCCGATTAAGGAGCAGAACGCTTTTCTCGCCACGCTCCATTGTCTCCTGCAAAGCCTCAGCAAGAACTGCCGAGAAGACCGATCTGCCTCCGTTTTTAAACTGGGAAGCCATATCAACTACCTGGACCTGCGGAAGAACCGCCACACCGGGCCTCTCGGTCATGGCAACACGCATCCAGTTAGTGCCACGCCAACTTCCTTGAGCTGTTCGGTATAAACTCTCAAGCGAAGGTGTTGCAGAACCAAGCACCAGCGCAGCACCGCGAAGACGGGCCATCTGAGCAGCAACTTCTCTTGCGTGATAGCGTGGGAGCGAATCTTGCTTGTATGAAGCTTCGTGTTCCTCGTCAATGATGTACAGTCCCGGATTTTGAATGGGCGCAAACAGAGCAGATCGTGCACCTACTATCACGCGAGCCCTACCCTGCCTGATTAAATCCCACTGGTCAAAGCGCTCGCCAAGCGAAAGCTTTGAGTGAAGAACGGCCACCTGCTCACCAAAACGTGAACGGAATCGGCCTACTGTTTGCGCGGTAAGAGAAATCTCTGGGACAAGCACCACAGCACCCTTGCCAGCCGCTAAGGTCTTCTCAATAGCGGAGAGATACACCTCAGTTTTACCTGAGCCCGTTACACCATCAATAAGCACAACATCGCCCTGAGCAGCAGTTTGCGCAGCCTCGATTGCTGCAAGAGCAGACTCTTGCCCCTCAGTAAGTTGCTGAGGACGAGGTGCTACACCGCTTGAAAGCGTGGTTCCCAGACCCTCCTGGCTTCCACGAATTTGTCGCTGTGTGCGCACCTCAACGATGTCTTTTTTCTGCAGTGCAGTTACTGCACTGCGAGCTCCTGGGATTGTGGCCGAGAGCTCGGATAACCTCATGGCACCTTGCGCCAGAGCCTCAAGCACCGATCGCTGCTTGCTTGCATTTACCGCAGGCGTAAAGTCAGCCGCCTTTTCTGTCAGCTCAACCCATCGCTCATCAACAGGACCGGACTTCTCACACACAAGCTGCCAGGGAGATTCTGTATCTTTTCTGGTGACTTTAACCTTTTGGCCAGGCGCTAAAAATGGATGCAAAGCGTCTGCGTAACTACAGGCGTATTCTTTGCTCATCCATTCTGCTACTTGCGCAGATTGCTCATCAAATGCTGAATCTGCTAGAACTTGTGTTATTGGAAGGACGCGAGAAACATCTAAACCTAAAGACACACGGTCTGAGACACCCACAATGTAGCCAACAACCTGCCTGTGAGAAAACGGCACCAAGACTGTTGTTCCTACAACCGCAGTTTCTTCCAAAGATTCTGGAATGGCGTAATCAAACGTGCCAGAAAGAGCACGAGTTGGTATGTCTAAAACAACATGTGCAAAAGGCACGTTCTTGCCTCCTTAAAGCCGTGGTTGATGGTTTACATCAAACGTGTAACGAGCAACGTGTGGCTGACCAGCTTCTTCAACCTCAACACAAACAAATGCGCACTCAACCTTAGTAAATCCGTGCTGCATCAAGACGTAGGCATAGAAGTTTGCCTGCATCTGATGATGCTCATAAATCTGAGTTGCACTAAGGCTCTTATCGCCTGTTTTATAGTCAACTACCAGCGCATCTTTGCTTCCCTTATTATAAGCGAGAAGATCGATGGCTCCTTCTACATAGTTCCCATATTCAGAATCAACCTGCAGCGTAAAAGGAGACTCCGCAATAACCACATCATGAGCTAAAGCTTCTTGCCTGATTGCAGAATTGCTCCACAGTTCAAGTGCTTGTTTGACTCGTGATATCGCGCGCTGAGGAACGCTATTCTTTAAGCACAATTTATCAATAGTTTGTTCATCAACCTTAGACTGAGTCTCAACCATAATCTGAGCAAGCTCGTGGAAGGCTGAACCGAGGCTTGTTGGATCTACTCCATCGTCAGCTAATGTACCAGGCAAAACAACGGAAGTCTCAGCTGCCGATTGAAGGTTGTCCGCCTCATGCTCCTGACTTACTACCTGAGACTGCTCCTCAAGATTCTGGTTATTCTCTCCCTTGAAGTTCTCTGCCATTTGTTGATGAGCTGATGAGTAACTAAAGAAATCTTTTCGCTGATCATATATAGTTTCTGAGATAACACTTAGTCTTACCTTCTCATAGAGGTCAAACGTTTCAACAGCCTGCGAGTTTTCCTCTTCACTTGGCTTGCCATCAGAGGGTTCGGACTTGTCGCCAAAAGGTTCAACCAACTCTAAACCTTCAACCTGAATAGGCTCATCCTTTTTTCCAGAACCCTGAACAACACGCATACAACCAGCAAGATTTCCACCATATTCAAACTGATGCTCACCAGCAGAAAGTGGCGGCTCTTTAAACAAGGCGTTTGTAATCTTGCGTGTATAACGAGGACTAATTCCTTCTTTTGTAAGGTCGATGGTTGAAGTCAGAATGACTGCTTCTCGAGCGCGTGTTAAAGCAACATACAGACGGCGGTTCTGCTCCTGCTCTTCAAACTCATTCTCTTGAGTTTCCAGGAACATTCTCCACTCAAGAAGGTTCTTACACTCATCAAGGCTTGTAGGGACCTCATGACAGTCGTCATACAATTCATGAAGTTTTTTAGAACTGCTTGAGAATGCAATCTGATACGAATCGTCTTTTCTAACATGCAAAAATGGTTCACTACCAGCGCCTGCCTTAGGACCAGAAACAGCTCCTACAACAGCAACAACAGGAAATTCCAATCCCTTAGAAGCATGAATAGTCATAAAGGTAACCGCATTTTGAGTGCTGCAGTGAAGCACCTTTGGTGACTCTTTAGCCGTGTTACACCATTGACTAAACGCCTTTGCAACTGAAGCAACGCCAACGCCTAGCTCCTTTTGCAAGCTATCAATTTGATCAAGAGCGGCAAAGATATTTGCAATCTTTGACTGTCCCTCATTTCCCATCTTTTGAAGGCGAGAAATCCATCCAGCATCAAGAACTACCTTTTTAATGACGTCTGAAACTCTCTTGTTTGAAAGAGAGCTACGAGCGTTACTCAACACCTCTAAAGCATTTTTGAGCTTTGGACTTATCTCAAAAGGTGGATTAAATGCGTCATTTACCACTGACTCTGCAATATCTCTATTGGTAATCCTCTGACCATTTTCTCCAAAATTAGTGCCCAAGAGAAGCAGGTCAGACGCATCAAGGCTAAAAATCTCACTCGAGAGTACAGGAAACAGTCCCTCGTATGAATCGTACATATTTGCGAGTGCTTGTAAAAGACTACCAATCAGCTGAACCTCAGGCTGCTCACCAAACGTTGAAGCTCCAGAGACCACGCTTTCAATTCCAAAGGTACGAAGTGCCTCAATATAGGGCTGTGCCTTTTTAACTGATTTCATCAAAATTGCAACATCTTTTGCTTGGATCTTCTCATCCTGCATAAGCGTGTTGATTCTATCTGCAAGTTGATACGCAACAAGCTGGCTTCTTGTAACGTCATCGCCTGGCTTAGAATTTCCTGACTTTTCAAATTTTGTGACTTCAAAATATACGCGTGGCGAATGAGCAATGAACGGAGTTGCAGGTTCTTCTCGCCCAGCAGACAGATCCATAAAGTTAGGAATCATGCCGTCAGCGCTGCAAACCTTTGCAACAAATCGCAAAATTTCGTTGTGACTGCGGAAATTATCTACAAGACGGGGTTGCAAATCTTCTGAAACCTCTGCTTGACGTCTAAAGAACACATCAACATCAGCACCGCGGAATCGATAGATTGACTGCTGCGCATCACCAACTGTTGTGAGATATTGAGCATCTTTACCTGAGAGACTCTTAATCATCTGCACCTGTTGCTGGTCCGTATCTTGGAACTCATCAACCATTACAAGCTTGAATTTATCCGTGTAAACAGCTGCAATCTCTGGATGCTCTTCGAATACCTTTGCCGTTAGATGCAAAAGGTCATCGTTATCAAGGCCGCCAACAGCAAGTTTCTTCTGTTTAAAGAGCTTGTAGACCTGCTCTGTAACATCTTTTAGACTCTGACCCTCAGACATGTCCTGAATAAGTCCAAATAAAGCGCTACAAACCTTAAGCCGGTATACAGCTTCATCTTTTACATTTTTTATTTCTTTTGAAGAACGGATGGCCTTAACGGCTTTTCCCAGAGCCTCCCAAAACGCCTGGTCAAAATCAGTGAGCGAGAGAACCAAGTGTTGCTGCAATTTACTTGAAAGCTCAGATTGAACATTTTGTAGCTGTTCTGCTTCATCTGGTTTTGTGGCAGAAATTGCAGCCCTTAGCGCTTCGAGTGCACCGCAGAGACTCTCAAGCTCCGCTTTTAGAACTTCCAGGTCAGAGCTATCCCCTACAAACGAAATAGCATCCATTCCTACAGGAGATGACTGAGCGTACGAAATCAGCGTTTCAATACGAGACTTCAGTGCATCTCTGTTCCCTGCATAGGTTGAGAGAAACTCTGCATAGCTTTCATCTTGCGAAAGCTCTCTGAGTACTTCTTCAATAGATATATTGACCAGCTGATTTCTGGTCATGTCGTCAATGATTTCAAACTCAGGATCAAGACCTAAATCAAGTGCATGAATCTTTAAGATTCTGCTGCACATACCGTGGATAGTACTAATCCACGCATCATCAACCTGCAACGCAGCGCTATGAAGACCTTCTTTTTCTAGAGCTTCTCTAACGCGCTCTTTAATTTCTGTAGCTGCGGCATTGGTAAACGTAATAATCAATGCCTGATCAAGGCTATTCAGATACGACTTTCCGTCAGCTCCCGAACCTTCTTTTAAAGCCCACACAATTCTCTGCGTAAGCGTAAAAGTTTTTCCTGAACCTGCACCTGCTGCAACAAAAAGAGGCTTATCAAGCGTCTTGATGGTCTTCTCTTGACCAGGCGTATAACGTGTGTCAGCCATAGTAGCTTACCTCCTCTTGTCGCACAGTTTTACTGGACAATACTTACATGCATCCTTATCGCAAGGATTGGCTCGAACATCTCCAGAAAGCATGGCTTGAACCTTCTGAGCAATTAAACTCTCCCAAGCGTCCAAGTAGTCTGCAAACTCCGCTGAGTTTTGAGACACAACCATAACTGCCTGGTCCCTAAGCTTTTTATCTTCCGGATTCATGTTCCAAATATGTTCTGTTGCCGCTTCTGTTGCCATGCCTGCAAGAGCAAATGAAGGCTTATCTTTTTGCTCTTTGGTGCCCAGATAAATTGCAGCAACTGGCTCAAGCTTATACTTGGTGAGCTGTTTTCTCATAATCTGAGCATATATTGCAGACTGTACATGCCTTGGAAGGATCTCTTTTGAAAGCTCACTATCCAGGCTTAGCTTTGCTGAATAAGCCTTCAGATCTTTTGTGGCCTTGTGTTTATAGTCAATAATAAGTGCCTGACCATGAGCGTTTACATCTACGCGGTCAATCGAGCCTGTAAATTGAGCTCCTGCATACTCAACAACATTTTCTTCTCTACCAAAACGAAGCTCAAAAAACCTGGGCTGATAGCCAATAAAGTGCGAAGCTTCAAACTCGAGAAGATCCTTGAGATTTTCTCGTATATTCTCAACCTGTTTTCTTTCTTGAATGCTATGCGGAATAAGCTCATTTGAAGATGCTCGGTTAATGTTGTTGAATTGCTCATCCCAGACCTGGGCAAAACAGCTGTCTAACACTTGTTTTGCATGATCTAGATTATCAGATGTAATCCTAGATCCAGGAATGTCTTGTAAAAGCGCAGATTCAACCACTGAATCAACTTCAGCCACATCACAACCAAGTGATTCAGCTAAAAGTGTTGCGTGTGTTAGCTCCAAAACACGATGGATAAAGGTACCTATCTGCATTGGAGCAAAGTCAGTGTCTACCTGAGAAATTTTGATTCGACGTTGCGTAAACCACTTGTAGGGACACTCAAGATACGTCTCAATCTGAGAAGCGGAAAGAAGCGGTAGCCCCTCTCGCGAGACCTCTATAAGACCCTGTAATTCCTGCTCAAGGATCTCCCTAGTCAAATGACGTGGGAGTACCACAATATTTTTGAGTTTAGGGTCAATTTCACCAGACTCGATTGTTGGGAGTTCTGCAACACGTTCTGGGTCAGTAGCTTGAGGCAACAGGTTTACCAGCACATCTTCTTCTCCGCGTGCAACCCCTGTCTTCTTTGCATAGTCTTTGGGATAGCATGCTTTAACCTCACTGAGAGCTACTGCATTAAAGACATCTTTTTGCTCAACCTTCTCAAACGCAACGCTGATGGAAGCAGTTGTAAGCGCCGTATAAAAATCTCTTTGATATCGTGCAAACTCTGATACCTTAGGCATTTGGCTTGCATGGCGAACAAACTCTTGAAGTGCACCGTCTGATGCTTTGACACCAAAATTCAGCGTATCCATACCCTGGAAAATGACGGCATCAAAAGAATGTGGCTCAAAAGAATGAGCTTGGCTTACAGGAGCGATTAGCACCTGAATATCAGACTGGATACCATTAGAAACAGGCGTCATGACCGTCTGGTCTTTGCAAAGCTCAATAAAAGATTTGAGTGTCTGAGGAGTGAGCTTTAATCCTGCCTCATGTAGCTCCTGAGCAGAAGAAACAATCTTGTTCATTACCTTAAGCGACTCTTGGTTTTGAAGAGACTGTAGTGTCAACTCTTTAGACTGGACAACCTCTGCCTGCTCATCAGATGTTTCTGCAGAAAGGTATTCAATAATGCGCTGAGCAGCAGAGCCAATTCTGCCAAGCTCAAGGCTCTTGATGGTCTCTGCGCACAGGCGTGAACTCATAGCTGCTTTAGAAAGCGTCTCAAGCACTCTGGTGGCATACAGCGTTCTATTACCGCGCCAGCTTTTATCCAGCATCCACGCGCGCTCGACGCTTATACCTGAAATAGGTGAAATCAGATAGTCCATAAGAGTACGTGGAGGCCACCACGACATATCCCCCATCTGATGGTCAGATGCCTGGTAGTCAATGTTTTTCTCGAGCTCTGCACGTTCACTGAGCGTGACGTACGCATCAATCAAGCTAGCAAACGCACGTCCTGCAAGCGAGTCTTGAATACGCACCGAACGCTTATAGTGAGCAGCAATCCCCTTTGCTGCAAGCTTTTGCGAGAGCGCATCCCAAACCCTTTGTGAATCTGAGGTGTACACCACAAAGCTCTTGCTACCAGACTCAACGCGCTGAGAGATATACCTGCTGATAGACTCCGCCTCGGCATGCTGACCCAGCGGCGACAAAAACGTTACCGCACCGCTCGGCGTAACCTCATTGCCCTCCTTGGCCCTGAACACCCTGGCGAGAAGATCGGTGAGCTCCTGACTTTTTGCGGCTGGCGCCGGCTCCGTATCCACACGACAATCGCATCCCGGACCGCCAACCAACTCCAGCTGCTGCTCTGCTGCATAACCTGCCGGTCCTTCAGGCACGTAGAGAGAAAACACCACATCCCGCTTCTGCGACAGCTTGCGCACAAACTGAAGACGTGCCTCCGAAAGATCTTCAACTCGCGAGAAAACCAATGCAGGTCCTTGTGCTGGTATGGACTGCAGTAGGTGGTCCAAACACTGACACATCTCAACGTAAGATTTTTCTTCAAGCAGCGCCTTGTAGCGCTCGAGCACCTTACAAGCACTCATCTGACCAGCAGAAAGTTGACCGGAGGTCGTAATCTGATCAAGTTCTGTAAGATACTCTGGAGCAAGCTTAGACAGAAGCTCCACCGTACCCTTGCTCGTAGTTAAAGTGCCTAGCTCATCAGCAGACATTCCATCCAGAATCTGCTGGAAAAATACCTTGCGAAGCGTATTTGAAAGCAGACGATCAGAGCTTCCATACAGCTTCCATTGATCGCGCATCCACTCATCAAAAGTTGAAACATTCACGCCAACAGAAAGCTCTTGGATGGCTCCAAGCTTCCTCTTAACCAACAGCACAGCATCGGAAGAAGGCACTATAAGCTGAGCAGAACCCCACCTCTCAAGCGAAGTCTCTAACTGCTCTTTAACAGAGTTTGATAAGAAAGCACCTGTTTGTTGTTTGTACAGAAGCAAGCCCATACGTCACCTCTCCGATTTTTCTTACTTCTAAAGTTACCACGCACACCGGACATAAATTAGAATCAAACTAAACAACAACTAAAAATCCCGTATCAAAAGGATTTTCATGATTATTTTGCTTCCTCCATCATCAGGAAAAACCGCTCCCACCTCGGGACCTTCTCTTAATCTCTCATCACTTTTGTTTGGTTCTGAACTCACCAGCTGTCGAGAAGAACTCATCAAGGACTTACACCAGGTATGTTCTCACGCAAACGCAGCTCAGATGCTTAAAATTGGTCCTAATACCGTCGGTGACATAGCCGACAACCTAGACGTCTATGAAGCTCCAACCACAACCGCACTCAATCTCTATACTGGCGTACTTTTTGAAGCTGCAAAGTTCAACCAAACACTTGAAAACGTTACGTTAGAAAACACGCAGAAAACAGTCACATTACCAGCAGATATCCTTAACTCAGAAATCATGATTTTCTCTGGTCTCTGGGGAGTTGTAAGACCGCACGATCTTCTCCCCAACTATAGACTGTCTGCCTCAATCAAGCTGCCCACCGTTGGTACCGTTGCAACTTACTGGAAAAAGCAGCTTAATCCCCTGTTAAACGCCGCTCTAAAAGATCAAATAATTGTAGATTGTCGCTCGGGTGAATACAGAAAGATGTGGACGCCTTCGGCAAAGCATCCTTGTGAGCTGTTGCAAGTTGTCGTACAGCGAGAAGATCCTTGTACGGGAAAGCGCAGTGTTGTATCGCATAACGCAAAACACATGCGTGGTGTACTTGCAGGCGCCCTCTTTGAGCAGCGAGCAAACGGAAAGCTCTCTGAAGAAGTCAGCGTATCTCAAATTGTAGAAATCGCAAGCGATCTACCAGGTGTCATTGACGTTGACGTAAGCACAGCAAATGCTTCTGGAGAAGCAACGCTCACGCTTGTTACTGGTCGCTAGTCACTGAATAAAACTAATCCAAAACCTTCAAAATAAGCCCGCATATTTGATGCAGGCTTATTTATTAACGAATCACAATCCGACTAAGACAGATAAATACAAAGAGACCTATACCTGTATTGACAATTTTTCCACCAAATCCCAAATCTATGTACGCTAAACAGTAAATAAATAGAGCTGAGAACAACCAAATGACCAGACACAAACACAGGCTCTTTATTGTTTTTTGAACTGACTCACCATTGAGAATGCGATACGCCTTATCAAAGACACAAGCAACAAAAATGCACATTACAAAAGAAACCAATGGCACATTGCAATAAACATCATCACTAGGAATTAAAATCACAGGAAAAGGAAATCCAAAGATTAAACTAAGCAAACAAAAGCCCAGTATTCTAGTGGGATTGAACGTGCGAAGATGTGACGTTTTTATTACATTTTCGGACGCGTTATTAGAAAATTCTTTATGTTTAAAAAACGTAAAAGAGCTCATCTCTGTACTCCTTCAGTTTATATAAACCATATTTTATCTGATATTAAAATTATTTCTAATATCAACTCAATTTCTCAGATGACATAGCGAAAGCTATTTAGCAGATAATTTCAGCTTGATCTGCCTCATCAGCCACTGGAACGCCATAACTACAACAATTGTGACTACAAAGACAAAGATGCCCCGTACAAAAGCATTTCCAAGCAAGCTGTACGGGAATCGGCCAAGTCTTAGTCCCAAGAAGTTAATAACAGGAATCTGGAACAGATAGACTCCTAAAACACCAGCAGATACCGTGCTGATGCGCTTCTTGGTACCATCGGAAAGCTCCTGCAGACTTGGTTCAAGGTTCAGCACAAACAAGAACAAAGATGCCGCTTGTACTACACAAAGGAAGTTTTTGATAGTAATGGGATAACTCTGATATGTCATTTCTGGAGTTAATGGGGTTCCAAAGTTGTTAGCAATAACTCCCCAGCCAAACATAGCCGCAGACGAAAGCAAGAAAATTACAGCAAGCACAAGATTGTTTTTAGTAAATTTTGGAAGCTCGTCGTAATACGTCTTAACGTAATATCCCAGCAGATAGTAGAAAAGGCCATCGCTGTTAAACGCAGCCCATCTAAACAGCTGATCAAAGTAAACACCACGAACGCCAATGAACTCAAGTAGCGGCAGGCCAAAACTCACAAAGAGCGTGAGCGCCATAACATAGAGCAGGGTTTCTTTCTTTTGAATTACCAAAGAAAGCACAGGCGTCAAAAGATATAGATACAAAATGGTATAGATGAACCAAAGAGTGCTGTTAACGTTATTGGTTAGAAAGCGCTTTACAAAATCAGCAACACCAGCGCTTGCCGCAACCTCTTCGGCGCCCCAAAACTTTGTAGGAAAAAGCACGTACATCAGATACACCACTGCGCTGCCAAAAATGAGCGCCATCAGCGTCTTTCTAGCACGCTTCATAAAAAATGTCTTTGTGGAGTATTTGCTTCTATATCCAAGCAGATTCATGCCACTCAGCATAAAAAAGATGGGTACCGCGTAAATAAACGCTGCTTGCAGAGCTAAAGAGAAAGCCCATGTTTTAGTGTGCGCAAGAGAAAAAACGTTGAGCGAGGTATGTAACATAACAACAGCAATACCTGCCAGAATGGTAAGAACATCTGCAAAAACAAAGCGCTTCTGAACAGCAGCTGCTTTTGAAGAAACTGTAGCTTTTTCCACGGGCTTCTCCCCAAATCAATCAAACTTCCTCTATGCTTAGTATACGAAAAGTACCAACAGGAAAGAGGCATCATGGCAAATGTCGTTGACTATCTACACTGGCGCGGCGATCTGACGTTTGAGAATGATCCCTTTAACAACGTTGATAACCTGATTCTCTCAATCCTTTCCTATCTGGGATTTGGCGGCGTCGTTCCTTCTGAACGAAGCGAGAAACGCGTTCTACTTGGTGACGCTTGCGCAAAAATACTGGAAAAACTTAAAGATGACCCGTCTCTTATCACGGGATTTTCTCGCGTTGATGGAACCTTCCTTGAAGCGCTGGTCAATGCTCCTCGTTTTGCCAACATTGAACTTGGCCGCTATGTAGATCGTATTAATGTCGAGAAAAGCCTGCAGTTTGCAGCGTTTACCGTCTATCTTCCTACGGGGCAGATGTTTGTTTCTTTTAGAGGAACCGACGGTACCCTGGTTGGCTGGCGAGAAAACCTTAACCTTAGCTTCCAGGTTACTTCCGCTGATAAATCAGCAGCACTATACCTTGAGAAACGTATTCGAGAACACCTTGCAGATGGCAATAGCACTACCTGCGCAAACGTTATGGTTGGCGGTCACTCTAAGGGTGGCAATCTTGCGGCATACGCAGCAACAGTCTGCCCTGACGAGCTGCTTGGCACAATTGATCGCGTCTGGAGTAACGACGGTCCTAACATGTGTCCAGAAATTCTTCCCACCACAGCCCATAAGGTGCTTGGAGATAAATACATCAGAATTTTGCCTGAGTTTAGTGTAGTTGGCATGATTTTTGATGATCCTGCTGTTCCAAAGCTCATCGTAAAAAGCTCCGAGACAGGTATGATGGCTCACGACGGCGTTTCATGGCAAGTCTCTCGCAATACCTTTGAGTTTGCTGACGACTTCCAGCTGGAATGTAAAAAGATTAACGAGGCGTTTAGCAACTGGTATAAAGAACTCCCGCTCTCTGATCGTGAGCACTTTACTAATGAGCTCTTTGACGCTCTCTCGGCAGGCGGAGCAGTCTATTTCAGCGACATTATTAGCTCGCCCGCAAACTTACAGCCTGTTGTTGCAGCACTCACTAAAACAGAAAAGCAAACCAAAGAAGTCTTCTTTGACCTCCTTAGTTCGCTTGTCAATGCATCAGCAACATCTTTGATTGAAAACATTACCGAGTCATCGCAGATCTCTCAGATTACTTCTGCTATCTCAGAAAGCTTTGCCAAACTGGATAAAGCCCAGAAGGAACTTACGAAAGGTTCTCCTTCTTCAGACCAGTAAGGCTAATCACAATTGAAGAGACAATTGAGATAACTATTGATCCCAGGATAGCGGTGCCTAAAGAATCAATAGCAACGCCCGCATGCAGCAAATTCCTAGAAATAAAACTTGAAAGCTCAAGCATAAAGGCATTAATAAAGAGCGAGAAAATACCTAGGGTTAGCACATTAATAGGCAATGAGAGTAGCTTAACAACAGGCTTAATGCCCGTATTGACTGCTGCGAGTACTAATGAGAACAGAATAGGACCTGCCCACGAGCCTCCCACAATAGTTAGACCTGGAATTAAGGTGCAGGCCACCAACGTAGCAACAGTAGTTACAAGCCATGTTGCAACAAATGTCATACTAACCTCTCTTTGAAAAAAGCCCGGCAAAAGCCGGGCTTAACATGCACAGTATGTAAGCCGTTAGCTTACTCGCCGAAGCCGCTGTCAACAAGAGCAACAAGAGCGTCAAGAGCTGCCTGCTCGTCAGCGCCGTCGCATGCAATCTCAATCTTGGTGCCAGTACCAAGGCCAGCAGCAAGAATCATCATGATGGACTTAGCGTTAACTGGTGCGGAGTCCTTGTCAACATTCTTGATGGTGACGTTGCTCTCAAACTTCTTTGCCTCAGAAACAAAGACGGATGCTGGACGAGCGTGAAGACCAGTTGCATTGATGATAGTAGTCTGCTTTGAAACCATAAGTGGACTCCCCTTCCGGAAACCAAAAATCTACTCGAGAGTTATTCTCGATTAATCGTTACTATCGTAACAAAACATAACGTATTATATCCAATCTTATTTCCAGAAAGAACCAAATTAGACTATGATTTGCTCAAAAACAGGGTAAAAATAAAAAGTCGGAACTCTTATAGGAGGTTCACCATGGCTGAAAACGATATCCAAAACTCTAAAACCGAGGATTTGGACACAATAGATACTCAAACAACAACTTCTGATGAACAGAATGAGTCTGAGAACACACCTGAAGTCAGCAAGTCCCAGGACATTCAAAAGATTGCCAAAGACACTACTCAGGTTGTAGCAAAGGGCGTAAGCAGTGCGTTTGAGAGCGCCACAACCGCTGTTGCAGAAGGTTTCCAGGCTACCAAAGAAGTCCACAACGCTGCCAAAGAGACAAACTCTGCAAAGCAAGAGCTTAAGCAGATGCAAGAACACCTTGCTCAAGACAAGCAAGACTTAGAGCACAGAGACTACGTGCAGAGTTCGTTTGATCAAATAATTGCTGAGCAAGAGAAAATTTTTGCAGAGACCGCTCAGGTCATGAGTGATCAATCTACGCAAGTGGATCTTCTCACGGTTAAGAAAAACCAGCTTATTCAGAAGCTTGAACAGCAAAAAGTTGACGACGAAGCAAAGATTAAGCCTTACAAAGAAGTTGCTGCCACAGCAAAAGGCAGGCTGGATGATATCTCAAAGACAATCTCCGAGGCGCAGCGTGGTGTTAAAAACGCCGAGGCTCAGCTCAAAGAAGTTACCGAGAAACGCGATGCTGCTGTAGCGTCTGCAAATAAAGCACTGGAAAACTCCCAGGCAAGACAGCTTTCTCTCAGAGAAGAGCTTGCTGGTCTTAAGACAGACCCTGCTGCTAACCACGATGCAATTGTTCGTATTGAGGAAGACCTTAAATCAGAGCTTGCTCGTGCAGAGCAGGCCCAAAAGCAAGTTGAGGAACTACAGAACTCTTTCCAGTCTTCACTTGAGATGGCACAAACGCATTACTGGACCCAGGGCAAATCGTTGGAGTCCTCAGAGTCTTCTATTGATGCAGCTCGCAAAGATTATGAGCAGAAACAGCAAGAATATGACGCCGTAGTAGCTGAGGCTAATGCTCGTCAGAGGATTCTGAGCAAAGATATAGAGGATCTTGAAGAGAAAATTAAGACAGCCAAGGAGCTTTTTAACGAAGCAGCAGATAAACATGATGAAGCACAGTCAGTCATTGATGACGCTAAAGAAATTCACGCAACACCAGAAATTACTGAGGAGCTCAGAAAGTCTGTTGACGAGCAAGTAATTAACATCAATACCAAGCAGCTCACCCTTAAAGAGCTCATTACTGGCGAGAAAATCCTTCGAGAGACAACTCGTGGTCAGCGCATTGGCTTCATCATTGTTGTTCTTGGCATGATAGCGATTCTTGCGTCTTTTGTTTGGCTGATTTTTAACTGGTAATTTAGTCTTTGCCCAGACAAATCACCATATGAAAAAAGTGCTCACAATACTGTGGGCACTTTTTCTACATCTAAACTCTCAAGTTAAACGTAAGGATCATGGTCACGTAACCAAACTCGCTAAATGATGATCATGGCATCACCAAATGACAAGAAGCGGTACTTCTCGTCAATGGCACTTTGATAGGCGTCCATAATCTGCTCGCGCGTTGCAAACGCAGAAACCAGCATCATCAAAGTTGAACGTGGAACGTGGAAGTTGGTCACCATGGTGTCTACCACGTGGAACGTAGAGCCTGGCATCAAATAGAGATTGGTGGTTGCGTTTTCTCGGGCAACCATATCGCCTTTATGAGTCACTGCAGCAGAGTCTTCTGCCTCCTCAAAGCGACGAGCAACAACAGGAGGCTCAGCTGCAGGAATCTGATTATCCCAAGCACTCTCAAGCGAGCGAACACTGGTAGTACCAATGGCAATAACCTTATGACCAGCGGCTTTGGTAGCCTTTACTGCTTCTACAACTTCTGGAGCTACGTGATAGCGCTCAGTATGAATGACGTGTTTAGTAGGGTCATCCTCTGTTACCAACCTGAAGGTATCAATACCCACCTCTAGCTCAACAGATGCCCACTGAACACCCTTTGCTTTGATGGTTTCAATGAGCTCAGGAGTAAAGTGAAGACCCGCGGTAGGAGCTGCAGCAGAATGCTCGTCCTGCATAGCGTAGACCGTCTGGTACTTCTCTGGGTCTCCCTCGTATTGTGTAATATACGGAGGCAGTGGAACGTGGCCCGCTTCATGAATAGCCTCGTCAAGAGTGCGATCTCCCTGTGCTTCAAAACGCACCAGGCGACCTCCCCTGTTGTCGTCAACAAAGTCCACAATGGTGCCCGTCAACACAACAGGAGCTGAGTCTGGGGCATGCAAGCCACCTGCACGATATTCAATTACCGCGCCAGGCTTTAGACGCTTACCAGGATTTACCAGACACTCCCATACACTACCCAAAGCATCAATGTCTTCTCGACGTTTTAAAAGCAGCGTTTCTGAGACGCCGCCCGTATTTTGCTTTTTACCTACAAGGCGAGCTGGCATAACGCGCGTCTGGTTAACTACAACCAAATCGCCCGGCTCAAGATACTCCACAATATCGGTGAAGTGCTTGTGCTCTATGCGGCCATCTTCTCTATGCAGCACCAAAAGCCTACAAGAGTCTCTTGGCTCAGCAGGAGCTTGTGCAATACGTTCTTCTGGAAGGTTGTAATCAAAATCGTCAGTTCGCATGACGTGCTGCCTTTCTTGCGTCACGAGCTTCATGACGCTCTATCTGAGCCTCGGCCGCAGAATATCTGCAACCGCAATAATTTTGTCGATACATACCAAGCTCACGAGACTCTTTTGTAGCCTCGGGGTAAAACGGACGGAAATCTCTCCATACAGGCGTCAGTCCATGAGCGTGCGCAATGGACACCAGCTCATCCTCGCACGCATCAAAGAGCTGATAGGGCGAGACAGCCAGTGTTGTAGAAACGTATTCAAACCCGCGCTCAGCCGCCACACGACAACTCTCTGCCAAGCGGATTGCGTAACAAGCACGACAGCGACGATCTCGCTCAAATCCCTGAGGGGCCACAGCTCGCTCCCACTGCTCTCGCGGATCTCCTGCCACAATCACCTCAACATGAGCCTCTTCTTGAGCCCACGTAAGTAATGTCTGCAGACGCCTATCGTGCTCTTCAACTGGCTGAATATTAGGATTAGTCCAGCAGATGGTTGGCTCAAAGCCCTCTTCCCTCAGATGTTTTAAAGGTTCAAGTGAGCATGGACCACAGCATGCATGGAGCAGCAGCGGTGTTCCCGGCTCTACTGAAAGAGTCTCAATTGACTGAAGCATGTTTGAAGCCATTAGTTTTTCTCGCCTTGCGCCTTATAACATTTCCAACCTACTATAGCGCAGGCAGCAAGACAGACAAAAATGGTAACAACACTTGCTTCGATACCGTAAGCGCCACCCGAGATAAACTCAGACGCCGCAGGATACGCCGTTAAAAGCGTGGTGGGAAGAAGCGTCGTAGTAACCGAAATACCCAGAATAGGGCCAGTCACAAAGTTCCAGATAAAGTGCATAGCAATGGTCATAAGCAGGTTATCGGTAAGACAAAAAACCAGGCCATACAGGATGCCCATCAAAAAGACTGAGATTGCTGCAGCAACAGAGATATTAGGCGTTAGTCCATACGTTGCGGTAAAGAGCACTGCTTGAAGCACAAGCGCTACAGGGAAAGAACTCTTAGCGGCAACTCCAGTTTGTAGGTAGCCTCTAAACAAGATTTCTTCTGCTGCGGACTCAATAAGTGTTGCCACAAGTAAAAAGAGAGCGGCAAAAATGTTATAGGAGGCGTTGAAGTTAAAATCAAAGCCTTCAATAAGCATGATGGAGCCAAAGGTAAACAGTACCATCAAGAAGCCAAAGGTAACTCCGCGCATAAATCCTGGCCAGGAGCTTACTCGAAGACCCAAAGACCTAAAATCACGCTTATTGACGCGGGTAATCCACACAAGGATTAAGCCGCCTGCCAACATGCTTCCAAGAAGACCTAACACGGCTGGAAGGATGTCATTGGGTGGGAGCTCTCCCATAACCATCAGTGGAATATGACACACAAACATGAGTAAAAGCGCAAGGTCAGCCACAAGGAAGGGCGTCACCACAGACTTTGGTGGATCCTTTAGGACAAACTCAAGGCTTGTCTTTGGCTTTTTTCTTCCCACAAACTCTCCTTACATAATTTCTACTCACTATAGTATCGACTTCTGAATCTATTCGTGTAGTGAATCAAAAAAGATTAGAATAAGAAGATAATTTGCGTAATCTACTAATTCCAACTGCGAGGTATCCATGGCCGAAAGCTACGACATGAACATGCGCCCTCATTTTCCTAAGCGCGCTGTTATTACCGGTGGTATGCCCTACGGTAATAAAAATCTCCACTTTGGACACATTGCGGGCGTCTTTGTCCCAGCAGATTTCTTTGCTCGTTTCTTAAGAGATCGAATTGGCCAGAAAAACGTTTTGTTTATCTCGGGAACTGATTGCTATGGCTCTCCTATTGCAGAGGGCTATCGCAAAAAGGTTGAAGAAGAGGGCTACGAGGGTACCATCCTTGATTACGTTAATCATAATCACAACCTGCAGAAAAGCGCTCTTAACGCCTACAATATCTCGCTTGATTTCTACGGCGGTTCCGCGCTAGAACCCGCCGCAAAGATCCACGAAGAGATGGCTGACAGCATCATGCACCGCCTCTACGAGCGCGGTAAACTCTCCAAGCTCTCAACTAAACAGTTTTACGATACCGAGGCTCACACATTCCTTAATGGTCGCCAGGTCAATGGACGTTGCCCTATTAAGGGCTGCAAGTCAGAGAAGGCTTATGCAGAAGAATGCGACCTGGGTCATCAGTTCAACCCAGAGGAGCTCATTGCCCCTATTTCGCAGCTCACCGGCACCACGCCAGAGCTTCGTCCTGCACCAAGCTGGTACTTTGACCTGCCACAATACAAAGAGTTTCTAAACAACCTGGTAGAAAAGTGGAAGAACAACCCACAGATTCGCTCAGTTGTTACCTCTACCGTTCAAGAGACTCTGACCGAGCCTATTATCTATATCCAAAATTCCTACCGCCAAGACTTTGATAGTGTTGCCTCTTCCCTCCCAGCTCATAGTGTCATTGAGCCAGAAGGGAACGCCTCTTCCTTCTCTGTTGTTTTTGAAAACTGGCAAGATAGAGATGAAGCTCGCGAGAAACTCAAAGAGGCTGGAATTCGTTTTAGAACAAGCAAGACCCTCCTGCCTTATCGCATGACGGGCAATATTTCTTGGGGTCTTAAGTCTCCTGACATTGAGGACCTCAAAGATCTTACTATCTGGGTTTGGACTGAGTCCCTTTGGGCTCCTATCACCTTCACACGTGCTGCTCTTTCTGAAGACGCCAGCAACGGTGGTTCTCGCTACTCTTCTGACGAGTGGCGCGATTGGTGGTGCAGCGATGATGCTGCCGTCTACCAGTTTATTGGTCAGGACAACATCTTCTTCTATTGCATTGTCCAGAACCCACTGTGGGATGCACTCGATTGGGGTCTTATCACCGATACTCCCGTTGCTAACTACCACATTCTCTTTATGAACAAGAAGGCCTCCAGCTCTGGTGCTATCAAGCCTCCAATGGCCGAGGAACTCCTTGAGTTCTACACTCCAGAACAGCTCCGCGCTCACTGGCTCTCGCTTGGCCTTGATCAGCGCGCCGTGTCCTTCTCGCCAAAGGCTTTTGATACCTCTGTATCCAGGAAGGGTAAAGATGGTCAGCCAGATCTTCTGGTAAAAGATGACCCTCGCGTTGTTGATCCAGCGCTCAAGGAGTCCGCATTCCTCACTAACATCTTTAACCGAATGGCTCGTAGCTGCCTGTATGGTGCAGCCAATGCGTGTGGTGGTCACCTGCCTATCAGTGAGCCTCACCAGGAAGTTATCGATGCTGCTCAAGAGGTACTGCTTAAGTACGAGCAGCTTGCATACGGCTTTGACGCACACTCTGCACTTGCCGCTGTTGATGAGTACGCTCGCGCAGAAAACAAGCGTTGGGGCGAGGCTTCCAAGGCCGCTCAGGGCAATGACGAGGCCTACGACCAGGCACTTGCTGATGCATTCTATGCACTCAAGACCATCACGCTGCTTATGCACCCGGCTGTTCCGGAAGGCTGCGAGCGCATTGCAGATGCTCTCAACTTCCCACATGAGGAGTTCTTCTCTTGGGAGAACGCCTTTATGGGTCCAAAAGAGCTTGCAGCAAAGCTTGGCCAGAGCGCAGAGGAGCACCAGCTTGAAGAGCTCCCTCCTCGCTTTGACTTCTTCAAAGCACATCCAAGCCAGAAGAACTAAAACACGCAGCTAGGAGCATACGTGGTTGAGTTTCCACCCGTCTACCGCCCAAAACCTTATAGCAAGCCAACAGCACACCTGAAGAGCCATCTTCGGGTGTTGCTTGATGACGGCGCAGAAATTGCAACGTTTGTCTACACTCCCCACACCTCTGATGGCGAGAAACCCTGTGAAGACCTCGCTTCAACTGCGGCTTATTTGGCGTCTGTTCCCGACGATAGCTTTGCTACACCCATTGTTTTTCTCCACGGAAATGGAGAAGAGCACGGCATCTTTGGCACCATCATTGACGAAGTATGCAGCCGCGGCTACATCGCAATTGGTATTGATTCAAGAGATCAGGGTTTAAGCACCCGAGGAACTGCTGCCTTTACCTACGAGCAGATGGCAGAAGATGCGTATGCTGTCCTGAGGCAGCTTGGTGTTTCATCTGCTCATATTGTGGGCTTTTCTGACGGAGCTATTCTTGGTCTTCTTCTGGCACGTGACTATCCAGACGTAGTTGTCTCTCTCGTATCTATCGGAGCAAATCTTGAGCCTGACACGTTAGGTGATATGACCTGGCTATATGAAAGTATCGAGGGCAATAAACGTTGGGCAGCTCAAGGTTGGGAAGGCGCTGTTCTAGAAGATGGCTATCCCGTTCCCTCGCCTGCTGAGGCGGCTCGTATTGCAGAGCATCTGGAGCTCATGGTAGATAATCCTCATATTGACCCCGCGTCCCTTGAACACATCTCCGTTCCTGTTGTTGTCATGGCAGGTGAATACGATGAGATTTATCCAGAGGAAACTCGCCGTATTGCTGAGGCAATTCCTACCGCTCGACTTCTCTTCATTCCAGGATGCCCTCACAACGTTCCTAAGGTGTCTCCTGGTGCGGTAATTCGTAGGTTATTTGCAAATTTTGCCTACCTTTAAAAACAGAGCTGGAACTCTAACCTGATTTACCTGCTTTTATTTCAAGAAAATAAAACTTCGGTACTTAATTGTTAAGTACCTTGCTATCTCAAAATTTTTGAGTAAAATACCTTACAAGAATTATTTCTGTTATGGGAGGTACTCATGCATCAAGCACCTACCTCACCTACTCAAGAGATGCGCATTATTCGCAATCTTGGCCATCTAGGTCATTATCTTTACATCACGCGCGGATGTCGTGGCGGTCAACAATTTATTTTGACTGCGCTCTATCGTGATGGAGATATGACACAAAAAGATCTTCTCGCCAAGACAAAGAATACCTCTGCATCTCTTTCAGAAATGGTGAGCAAACTTGAAGCAAAAGGTCTTGTTGAACGTACACGCGTAGACAAAGATCGCAGACAAACACTTCTTTCTTTGACAAAAGAAGGTCGAAAACAAGCAAAAGAAGCTCAAGAGGCCATCGAGTCATTTGAAGCACAGGCTTTGTCGGTTCTTTCAGATGAAGAAAAAGTTACATTCTGCGCATATCTAGATCGTTTAGTTGAACATTGGGACACAATTAACAGAGATGAGAAGGGAGAAACAGCATGTCAGAAGAAGTAACTTCAACTGAAGAACTTGAAAACATGGTTGAATCAACTGAAGCAGAAACTGCTATGGTTCCCTCTGCCCTGACAGGTATTGCAGATGTCAGTAATCTTTCCATTAAAGAGATTGCTTTAGTGCTTTCAAAGAGTATCGGCGAGTTCAAAAGAGACACTATCCTCACTCCTCTCTTTGTGTTAATTGAGACCATCTTAGAAATTCTTATTCCTTTTAGAACAGCTAATCTTGTTGATACGCTTCGCACAGGGGCAGAACTAAACGCTGTCATTCAGTCTGGAGCTGTTCTTGCTGCTATGGCAATGCTGTCGCTGCTGTTTGGAACACTATCCGGTATTTCTGTTGCCAAAGCATCCACGGGCTTTGCGCGCAATCTTCGCCGTGATATGTTCCGTAATATCCAAAATTTCTCGTTTACCACTATTGATGCATTCTCTTCGTCATCGTTAGTAACACGCCTTACTACGGATATTTCTAACGTACAAATGGCATTTATGATGCTCATCCGCATGGCCGTTCGTGCTCCATTTATGTTTATTGCAGCGTTTATTGCTGGCTTTATCATGGGTGGCTGGCTTGCCATTATTTTTGTTGCCGTCATGCCTCTTCTAGGAATTGGCCTCTACTTTATTATTTCTAGAGTCATTCCTATTTTTAAAAAGGTATTTAAGAGATACGACGCACTCAATGAATCTGCTGAAGAAAACTTGGCTGGTATCCGCGTTGTTAAGTCATTTGTAAATGAAAACTTTGAGCGTCAGAAATTCGATAAGGCTTCAGAAGAGCTGCGCGAAGATTTTACAGCAGCCGAGAGGCTCATGGCTCTGAACTCTCCATTTATGAACTTCACTATTTACGTGCTGTTTGTCTTCATTCTGTACTTTGGCTCGTATCTGATTGTTTCTTCTCAGGGAACTGCATTTGGCGTTGGACAGCTTTCTTCGCTTATTACGTATGGCTTTATGATGCTTATGTCACTCATGATGCTTTCCTTTGTCTTTGCCATGATCATCATTGCAGAAGAAGGTGCTCGCCGCATCTGTGAGGTACTTCTTGCAACTTCCACTATTAACAACCCAGAAAATCCTCTGACCGAGGTTACAGACGGATCCATTGATTTTGAGAACGTTGGATTCTCCTATTCCGGTCCAGAGGGTCGAGAAGCCCTGTCTGGTGTAGATCTTCACATCAACTCTGGTGAGGTCATCGGTATCATCGGTGGTACCGGTTCTGCAAAGTCCACGCTGGTGCAGCTCATTCCTCGACTATACGATGTAACCGCTGGTAGCGTTTCTGTTGGTGGACACAATGTCAAAGACTATGACATTGACACTCTTCGTGGTGCTGTTGCCATGGTTCTTCAGAAAAACGTTCTCTTTAGCGGCACCATCAAAGAGAATCTCCTGTGGGGTAACCCTGACGCTACCGATGAAGAGATTCTTGAGGCAGCTCGTCTTGCTCAGGCTGATAGCTTTGTTCAAACCTTCCCTGATAAATATGAGACTCATATTGAGCAGGGTGGCAACAACGTTTCTGGCGGTCAAAAGCAAAGACTCTGTATTGCGCGCGCACTGCTTAGGCGCCCAAAAGTACTTATTCTTGATGACTCTACCAGTGCTGTTGATACAAAGACTGATTCTTTAATTCGCTCTGGTCTTAAAGATTTCTTGCCTGATACCACCAAGATTATCATTGCTCAGCGTACTTCCAGTATCGAAGAATCTGACAAGATTATTGTTCTGGATAACGGCCGCGTTAACGCAATTGGTACGCACGAAGAACTCCTGAAAGATAATCCAATCTACCGCGAAGTGTACTTCTCACAGAACAAGCAAAGTGTTGATGAAAATCAGTCTCAGGAAGGTGAGGTGACTTCTCATGAGTAGGACAACAGAAACAAACAACACAAGACCAAAGCTTCCCGTGGGAAAAATTCTTACTCGAACCATTAAAATGCTCTGGGAGTTCTATCCTGTCCTTCTCCCTATAGCACTCCTTGGTGCTGTTATCCAAGCAATTATGCAGTCACTCCCAAGTGTCTTCTTGGAGCGAATCCTCTCTATCATCTCTAACTTTATTGATAGTGGTGACTGGAGTTCTGCTGAAGGCTTAGTCTTCCAGAACGTGGCTCTTCTCGCCACCTTCTACGTCATTGGACTTCTTGCAAATATCATCTCTACCCAGGGTATGGCTATTGTCACCCAGGGAGCTCTGCAAAAATGGCGTTCAAAGATGTTCTCGCACATGCAAGACTTGCCTATTAGGTACTTTGATACGCACCTCAATGGCGACATTATGAGCTATTACACCAATGATATTGACGCAATGCGCCAAATGATTGGCACCAGTCTTCCAAACCTCCTCTTTACCTCTGTGGTTATCATCGCAGTAGTATTCATCATGTTTTACTACAGTGCACTTATGGCCATGGTTGTTCTGTTTGGATTCTCTTTGATGGGCCTTGCTACTAAAAACCTTGGTGGTAAGTCTGCAAAGAACTTTGTTAAGACTCAGAAGACTACCGCAGATGTTGAGGGCCACATTCAGGAAATGATGAATGGCGAGAAGGTCGTTAAGGTCTTTAGTCATGAGGCAGAAACTATTGAATCATTTGACAAAATCAACGATGAGCTGATGGTTGTTGCAAGAAATGCAAACCTTTATGCCAACACGCTTATGCCCATCCTCAACAATCTGGGCAACATTATGTACGTTGTAGTTGCTGTAGTTTCTGGTGTGTTTATTACTCTGAACATTCAAAACGTTTCTTTGTCTGGACTGCCTTTCACCATTGCTGTAGCTGTCCCCTTCCTCAACATGACACGTCAGTTTTCCGCTCAGATCAACCAAATTTCTAGTCAGATTAACTCTGTTGTTATGGGTATCGCTGGTGCTAATCGAGTTTTTGAGCTACTTGATGAACCAGCAGAGACTGAAGAAGGTTACGTTACGTTAGTCAACGCAGAAACCATTGACGGTAAAGTTCAGGAAGCTGAGTACCGCACCGGTTACTGGGCTTGGAAGTATCCACACAGTGACGGCACGGTTACTTACACCCCTGTTAAGGGAGACGTTCGTCTCTTTGATGTTGACTTTGGCTACGAGCCTGGCCACACCGTGTTGCATGATATTTCTCTTTATGCAAAACCTGGTCAGAAGGTTGCCTTTGTTGGCGCAACAGGAGCTGGTAAAACAACCATTACTAACCTGCTCAACCGCTTCTATGACATTGAAGACGGCAAGATTCGCTATGACGGCATCAACATTAACAAGATTAGGAAGAGCGCTCTTCGTCGTGCTCTCGGTATTGTTCTGCAAGACGTCAACCTCTTTACAGGTACCGTCTTGGATAACATCCGCTACGGCCGTCTTGATGCCACTGATGAGGACTGCGTGAAAGCCGCAAAACTTGCCGGTGCCGATGACTTCATCAGACGTCTTCCTGACGGCTACCACACCATGCTCAAGGACAACGGTAGCGCTCTCTCCCAGGGACAACGTCAGCTCATCTCCATTGCTCGCGCAGCAGTCGCAGATCCACCCGTTATGATTCTGGACGAGGCTACCTCCAGCATTGACACACGTACCGAAGCAATTGTCCAGCGTGGTATGGACGCTCTGATGTACGACCGCACCACCTTTGTTATTGCTCACCGTCTTTCTACGGTTAGAAACGCAGATGTTATTGTCGTACTTGACCACGGTCGCATTATTGAGCGCGGTACACACGACGAACTTCTCGCCAAGCGAGGAACGTACTACCAGCTCTACACAGGAGCCTTTGAGCTTGAGTAACGTCTGACACGCAAAACGCAAAACGCCTTGTCATCTTAGCGACAAGGCGTTTTTTGTGTATGTAACGGTTCTTAGGCGAGAAGAACGTGATGTAGATCTTCTACCGTATCTACAATTGCAACCGCATCCGCATCGATAAGCTCCTGTTTATTGGTCGTTTTTCCATACAAAACGCCAATGCACGGAATCTTATTTGGGAATGCTGCTTCCATATCAAAACGGCGGTCCCCTACCATAACGCTTTCAGAAGCATCAAAGCCAAGCTGGCGCATAACGTGAGCAATAGCAGTGATTTTATCAGTTGCTGCCTCATCTATTCTTCCAGCATAGGCATCAAGAACACCAATAAGGTTGTTGTCCCTAAGCCCCATCTCTAGCATGGGCTGATTCTTTGAGCTTGCTACGGCAACCTTTTTACCGGCGGCATGAAGGTCATCAATGAGGTCTCTCATACCCTCAAAGAGTGGCCATTTTCCTGTAGTTACATAAAGCTCTCGATAACGCTTAGTAACCGCAGCAGCGTCCTCATGGCTTAAGCCAAAGACTAGCTCAAACGCATAAGGAAACGGCGGTCCTACAAGCTTTTTAAGGTCTGATTCGATAAAGTCTGTGTGGCCGCAGTCTGTCATTGCCATCTTTGCAGTAGAAACAATGGTGGGCAACGTGTCTGCCATAGTCCCATCAAAATCAAAAATAATAAGCGAGCGATTCTGCAGATCTGAAACTGCATCAGAAGCTATCAGTGCTTTGTTTGTATCAGTTACGTTTTGCATTATTGCCATGTCAATCCAATCATCTACGTATGTGAGTATACCGTTCATGGCGCAAAACTAACCAGTCAATGACTTTTTCTTCTCGCCTGCCGAATTAACTATTGACAGCTGAAATGTCGTACACCAGCAAAGGTATATAGTTAACTATAGATGAATCAGTATGCCTAACTTGGGAGGTGTATGATGACTCGTCAGGAAAATAATCCAGAAGCTAAGCAACCTGGAAGAAACAGGCTTGGAAAACTCTATCCGTCTCTCGTCAATACAGACGTTCTGCCTGATGAGTCTCTAGACGCTGTACAAAATAATCAACATGTTGGTTCTATTGATCAGACTGGTTGGCATACAAAGCTCAATATTGAAGCGCTTTCTCTTACGCTTACAGAGTCCATAACCCCTCTTGAAGTGCTCAAACATTTTGTAACTACAGCATTTTTGCGTGAAAAAGATTCTCACCGAAAAGGTGGATCTGTTGCCATCCCGCCAAGTGATTTTGAACTGCACCTAGCCCAGCGACTAAAAGATGCCGGTGTTCTCGATGCGCAAGACATTACTATCCCCTGCCGCGTGGTGCGCCTGCGTACCAATGGCCTCTTTTATCTGCGCGCTAATCAAAAAGCACTTTCTTATGAGCAGAAGATTCAGCTTCTTACTATTGAAAGCGCACTAAACACTGCCCTCTTTGCAGAGCGATACTTTCTTGATGCAAATATGGCATCTGAGCTTGACTTACTTGCTTTTGAGCAAAAGATTGTTTCTACCATGATGAAGCAATCTCGCCCCCGCTGCGCCACCACTCAAAGCACCCAAGAGGATGGTGAGTGGGTTGTCCGCAAAGCCATCTCTCTACACATTGAAAGCCTGCGTCTATCTCAGCGTCTTGTCACTGAGTTTAGGACCAACGTACACAAGGGAATTGCCGCCTTTAGGGTACACCTGGCCCTTCCAGAGCAGTTCCCAAGAAGCTTTCTTGACAAAGATGGAAGTATCAAAGAAGCAACCTTTGATGACCTCAGCCGTGCGGCAACCGCTTACAACTTACACCTTGGTATGCTCATCACCGCAAGTGCTTTTAGAAGCTCGAAGAGGATTAACGAGGTATGGCTCTCTGGCATATGCAATACAAACAAGCTGCATGCCTGTCTTTTCTCGTTCCACATTACTCGCAAGCAATTTGAAGATACAAACATTACAGAAGATACTAATCCGCTTTCTGTCTATCAGCTCTGGAACGCGCAAATTAACGAGGCAGATGGCATTCTTCATGCAGTACAGCCGCTCTTTACCTTAGACAATGAGATATTCTGCCCACCCAGTAGATACGATTTTGTTGAGTCTTCTCAAAAACGCCTTGATAGCGTCGCAGCTCACGCACTAGGCACCGATGAAGTGTCGGGGCTTTCTATTGATGAAGGTCAGGCGCGAGAAGAAATTATCACCAAAATTTTGCGCAACCTCTCTTCTTCTACAGAAGAAAACGTCCGCACTATCTTGTCGTATACCGCAAACTCCACCGATCCTACGGTGCGAGCAGCGGGAGAACGCGTGGTTTCTCGCTTTATTAAGGGTACGCTTGCAGAAGATGACTTTGAGGCTATTTCAGAAGAGTTTGTTGACGGAGGCGTTCTTTCCTTGGCGGTTACCAAGGCCCAGCGTCTTATTGGCGAGAAAAACTATCAAGACGCAGAACTGCTCCTACGCGAAGCGCTGGACTCTGTTGATGGAAATAACACCTACACAGATACAAACACCACTCAGTGGCGCGTATTTATGAACTACGTCGATCGAGTGCTCTACAACAGAATTCTCTCTAATCCCGAGAAAAACACTCGTCTAGCTCCTATGTCTTACTTTGAGGCACACCTTTTGGTATCTATTGCTCAAACGCTTCAGGGACAAACTCAAAGTGCTCTTCAGCACGCGAGAAGGGCTGTGGAAATTGCACCTTTGAGCATGAGTGCAAGGCTACATCTCTCCCACTGTCTTGAAGAGTCGTTGGACATTACTGCAGCGGCAGATGAACTCAAGAAGCTCCTGCTGCTTGCCCATGACCCAGAGAGTATTGGGTTTGGCTATTATCGCATGGCATTCTTCCAGTGGCGTTTGAGACATCTTAAAGCTGCTCAAGCTTGCTATCAGTTTGCCTTGAAGTTCTTACCGGGAGCTACATTTATTATTGGCACCGAGACAGCTATTCTTGCGCAAACAGAGCCTGAGTTTAGCTGCGATGAACTGAGCGATGATGAGATTTACGCCACGCTCATAGAAAATCAAATTCCTGTTGCTCCGACAGATGAAGTCTCTACTATTTTCTTGGATGGTACGAGAGCCTCGCTTGATGCAGAGCTTTTTAGTGTGGCCAAGAACTTCATGATGAACCTAGGAATTATGACGAAAGATGACGTCTATTTTGACATGCTCAACTCCATTGAAGGAGAGCCTGATAGATAAATAACTCAACTCAACTCAAACTCACAAAGAATTGGCATAAAAAAGGAGTTCCGATTTCTCGGAACTCCTTTTGCGCAATGTGCTGTGACTTTTACAGCTCATTCATTACGCGAACAAGCTTTACAGCATAGTTCTTATCCATTGCCCACGTACCAGCAAGCTTACGAATAATGTTGGCTTTCTTAGCAAGAATCCATGCTCCGTAGCGCTTGTCAACCTCTTGAGCTTTGCTTGGATCAACGGTCAGTGGCTCATAACCTGCGTATGCACGAAGGTGCAAGGCCTGCGCGCGGAGTCCCTTAAGAACGGTATCAAACGAGAGTCCACGCTCACCATTTCCTGTTGCACCCATACCACCAAAGTTGCACTGCTCAGGAAGGACATCGCCACCAAAGCGAAGGTTACCTGTCTCAATCATGACCTGCGCATAGAGGAGCTCTGGACGAACTCCCTCATCAATTGCAGCCTGCCATAGCTGGTTTACAAAATCGGTCCCTGTTGCAGCGCCCTTCTCGGCATAGACGGCTGGATAAGCAGAACCTACGCGCTTGTTGAAATCTCGCTGAAGGTCCTCTTTTGTGACAAGAGGTGCTCCAAGAACGCTAGTGCGATCAGAGAAATTACCGCGAGTTGGTTCAATTGGAGAACCGTCATCAGCTGGAGTGTTGTTAGCGTCTCTATTATCTCCGCCATTACCACCGTTGTTGTTATCTGCAGACTTGATGTTAAGAACGCCATTTGCATCTGCGTAAGCAACACGACCATCAGGAAGAGTGACATTTTGAGAGCGCAACAATCCATTACTCTGATCGAAGTAATAGTATGAGCCGTTAATTACCTGAAGACCAAAGAGAGCACCGTGCTCTTTTGTATTTGGATCAAAGTACCATGTCTTGCCATTTGGTGTATTAAACCAACCAGAAACAAGAGCACCATTAGATTGAGCCCAAGCCCAGACATTATTAGGCATTTCTACCCAGTCATTAGCCTTCATGCCGCTATTGGCATCAACGTAGTATGACCCGCTAGCTGTGATAACAAGTCCAGTCTTCATCAGTGGATACTCAGCATTCTCATCAAAGTAGAACCACTTGCCGTTAGACATGTACTTCCAGCCAGAGTAAAGAGTACCGTCGTCATTAAGCCAGATCCAATCTCCATTAGCAAGATTGACCCAACCGCCGTAAATCAGACCACGATTCTGATCAATGTAGTACTTCTTGTTTCCGTCAGTCATAAGACCAAAGGTAGCGTGATAGCTGTTGTTAGCATCAAAGTAGAACCACTTGCCATTTGGCATGTACTTCCAACCTGCGTGCAGAGAGCCATCTCCTGTCGCCCAAGACCAAGAATCATCAGCCTGGTGGACCCAGGAATTCTTTGCCATTCCATTAGTCTCATCAAAGTAATAAGACTTACCTGAAATAGTCCTCTGACCAAGAGCGGCAGCGTTATGAGGTGTAGCTGCGTCAAAGTACCAAACCTTACCATTTGACGTAGTAAACCAGCCAGAAACAGCAATTCCCCTGGCATCAAAATAATGCCAGCCATCATCATCTTTAAGCCATCTGCTTACGTAAGCAGTGCCGTTGTCGTCGGAATACATCCATCCTTCAGCAGCTCTGCGCCAGCCATAGGATTCTTTAATCTTAGCGTCATAGTTTGTCTGTCGGGTTACTTCTTGACCATCAGAAGATCTTGCTGTGATATACAGGGTGTAACGGCCGCTAGCAGGAAGCGTAAAGGTAGACGAAGTTGCCGTTGTATTAGATGCAACCGTTACCTTTGTTCCATCTGGACCAACATAGCTGTAAGTAAATGTTGCGTCAGTAACTACGCCAGTAAGAACTGGTTTTAAAGTGACATCGTTATCCTTTTGAGCTACTGAAACACTGCTCATGCTCCACCAGGTATCAGAGCTGTACATTTCCCAAATTGCCCATGCATCTGCCCAGCCAATGTAGTCAACCTTGGAATTATCGCCAAGGTCTTTAAACTCAGCAGCATGTGCTGGATTAGAGATGAATTGATGCTCAATAATTACGCCAAGAATTCCCTTTTGACGAGCATAGCGGACAATACCGTAATAATCGGACTCATCGCCATTCTCGTAATAGTCTGTTCCGTATTGGTCGTTGTAGCCACGCTCAGTAGCTCCATCACCGCGGGTAACAATACCAACTTTATTTCTGAGGTAATAGTTAACCTTGCCAGCAAAAACTTGACCGGAGAGATAAAGATCATAGTTGTAGCTTACCTTATGAGGAACAAGTACCTCTGAGCCCGTTGCAGATGCAGGGCCGGCATTGTAGTGAAGTGAGATGATGGCGCAAGCGTTTGCATCAACAGCACGCTGTACGCGCGTCTTGATCGATGGATCCTCGTGTTCTCCACGAACAACAACAACCTGTACACCCCATTTTTCCAGATACTTCTTGGCGTACATGGCAGTGGCCCAAGCCAAATCTCCCTCTTTGAGTCCAAAGTAGGTAGCACCTGGATCTCTGCCTTCAAGGCCGTCACTGTGACCTGGGTCAAGCGCAATAGGTCTGCCAGTTGCACGAGCAAGTGCTACGGCATCTTTTAGTGATTCACTCTGGATAATGTTTCCTTGGGCATCCATTGTGGTGTAGGTAGTTGCATATGCGTTTTGAACTGTTGTTACAAACAATGCTGCGACAACAAAGAACAAAACAGCAAGCAATTTACCGCGAGTATTAAATAAGCTGCGTTTCATGCGGTCCTCCGAAAAGTATTGGTTTACTCCTCTTCATACTTGCTAAAAGTTTACACTAGACTGGCACGTCAACAATAAAAAACACAAGCTCACCGCAACTTGATTGGAACTCTGTGATTTTCTCGACACTTGAAGATATTCTTGCAACAGATTTTGAAGCAGCGATCTTTGATTTTGATGGCACTATTGCTCATACACACCATATTTGGAAGCTTGTTGACCAGGAGTTTTTTGAGTCGCGAGGAATCCCTTACACTCCAGAAATTGGCAAGATTCTCTCCCCTCTTGGATTTGAAAGGGGAGCCGAATGGGCAATTGCCACCTATGGGCTAAAGGAAGATCCAGAAAAGATTGTCGCCGAGTGGAAAGAACTCAGTAAAAGCTTCTTTGTAAACTCCGTGCAGCTTCGACCTGGTGTTGTTGATTTTATTGGCAAGTTACAAGAAAAAGACATCCCTACTGCATTAGCAACTGTCAACGAGCCAGAGCTTCTTGCTCTTCTTGAGCCTCGTTTACATCTATCCACTCTGTTTGATACTCAGGTGTTTGCAGCAGATGTTGGATCTGCAAAAGATGAACCTCATCTGTATCTTGAGGTGCTTAAACGTCTTAATACTCCAGCCGAGAAAACAATTCTGTTTGAAGACATTCCACTGGCTCTTCAGACAGGAAATTCTGTTGGCCTTATCACCTGTGCTGTTAATTGTGATGATGAGCATCAAGATATCGAGAAACTCTCTGAACTTGCCGACCTTACCATCAAGCATTGGTATTAAAGCTCTTGGTTACTGCAACTGTATAAATAGCGATGTAACAAAAAAGGAGACCCGAAGGTCTCCTTTTGATGGTAGTGTTCGCAAGTACTAGATCTTGTGGACGCTAGAAGCCTGGAGCTTACCGTTCTGGCCGGTGGTAATCTCAAACTCGACAGGCTGACCCTCATCGAGAGTCTTGAAACCGTCCATCTGAATCTCGGAGAAGTGTACGAACAAATCGTCGCCATCCTCACGAGAGATGAAGCCGTAACCCTTGTCTGGATTAAACCACTTTACAGTACCCTGAGCCATTTCGTGCCTTTCTTTCTTAGCCCCGCAGGGCAAAACTGCGCCTGTGGAGCGCGATACCGTGACGTTTCGCCACGTGGAATATAATAACCTTAATCAACAACTTATGTGGCGAGAAACCACTCATGGAGATTTTCACACCATCTACCGGAAGAGCCACAGGTAATCAAGCTGTTTTCCAGCATTTATTTATGGATATATCTGCTATTAAACGTTTTTTATCTCATTAGTTGAGCATTTTTTCATAGAAGATAGAGAATTTGTATAGGATTAATTTACGGGAACAATAACAGACACATCAAACTATTATTTATATAGAAAGTTATCCCTTCAAAAAAGGATATGCCAATGAAAAAGAAGACATGTTTGTCCAGCAGGCCTTCAATGCAAAAGCTTATTGCAGTTGCTTCGTTGAGTGCAGCTCTACTTTGCGGACTCCACGCTACTCCTGCTCTTGCAGAAACTACTGATACATCCGCAGTAAGTGCCCCTGAATCAACTTCTAAATCCAATTATCCAAAATTGAAAGAAGTTGATGGAAAGGTATATTTTTATACTGAAGATGGAACTATTCTAAAAAGTCAGTGGATTACTTATGGCGATGATAAATATTATGTAGATGAAACTGGAGCTGCAGCATCTGGTTTCTATACTACGCCTGATGGTAAAACCTGGTATTTTAATTCAAATTTTTTTCCATACGCTCGATACGGATTAATTTATTTCGACCAAAAAACGCCTGATAATCAATATGTTTACTACTACGTAGATAAAGATAACGGCTTGATAAAAAACAATTGGGTTAAAACAGATCATGGTTGGAGCTGGGCCGGAGCTGATGGGCGTTTTATTGAAGGATGGTTTACTGCTCCTAATGGTACAACCTGGTATTTAACTGTTAAGACTGAAGGGGGTGCTCCGGTTATTACTGACGATGCCTCAGTCAATGGAAAGCTGTACTTCTTTGATCCTTCGACAGGACTTTTACGAAATTCTTGGGTGAATATGGGCCAGGGTGTAGAAGATTGGTACTGGGCTGGTCCAGATGGCGCTGCTGTCTCTGGCTGGTTTAAAACTCCAGATGGCAAAACTTGGTATGCCGACCCAGAAGGTTACAATGCAGTGGTAATGGGCGGAATAGCTATTGATGGTAAATATTATTTCTTTGATCACAGTAATGGCCTTGTTACCCATGGTTGGATTGAGGATGATGGTGAATGGGCTTGGATTGAAACAGTAGGCTCTGTTTATTCTGGCTGGAAACACATGCCAAATGGTAAGTGGTTCTATTTTGGTGAAACAGAATTCCCTATGATTAATAAGGATTTTGTCTACACTACTTACAGCTTCCCTGTGCTTAAGAAAGGTGTCTTCACTATTTCCAGCGGAACTTATTACGTTGACGTAAATAATGGAATGACTTCTAACGATTGGGTACAGCTCCCTAATGGCGGTTGGGCTTGGGCA
>NZ_CAUUSI010000001.1:0-334518 GCF_963547875.1 Lancefieldella parvula | reverse complement strand
TCTCGGGCTTCTTTAGTATTTCTGCTTGAATAATACAGGGCTTCCCCGTATAGTTTCTTTATGCTGATAAAGTAGGTCAACTATTTTTTGACCACCAGGGCAAAGGAGCTGATAATGGCAGCTGAACAGCAAAAGACAACTCGTAAGATTGGCGTCCCCAGGTTCCCTGGCGATATTATGCTTTATCCACTTTCTGTGGGCCTACTGCTTCACTCTTTTTTCCCTCAGGTTCTAGAAATTGGTAGTTTTACCACAGCTGTTGCTAAGGGTGCTCCTGCTATTGTTGGCATTGTTCTGCTGTTTGTCGGCGCTTCCATTGACCTGAAGACAGTTCCAAAGGTTCTAAAGACTGGTTTGACCATTCTTATCCCTAAGCTTGCTATTGCTATTGCCTTTGGTCTTTTTGTTGCCAAGTTCATGAACGATAACTTCTTTGGTCTTAATGCACTTTCCATTATTGGTGGCATCACCTTCTGTAATGTTGCCCTGTACATTGGTATTACTGCTGAGTATGGAACTCCTGATGAGCAGGGTGCAGCTGCAGTTTTATCTCTTGTTGCAGGTCCTGCAGTTACCATGATTGCTCTAGGCGCAGCAGGCGTTGCAGCAATTTCTCCTACCGCACTTATCGGTACGCTGCTCCCTCTGGTTCTTGGTGTTGTTCTTGGTAACCTTAGTCCATTTATTAGGGGACTTTTGGTTCCTGGTATTAACCCTTGTATTGCTGTTGTTGGTTTTGCGCTTGGTTGCGGTATGAGTGTTGAGAACCTTATTACTGGTGGTCCATCAGGCATTCTTTTGGCAGTTCTTTGTATCATCACTGGTATTCTTACCATGCTTGTTGAGCGTCTTCTTGGTGGTTCTGGTAAGGCAAGTCTTGCAAGTGCAACTATTGCAGGAACTGCAACAACCACTCCTGCTGCGGTTGCTAGTGTTGATCCAACCTATACAGCTCAGGTTGTTGCAAACGCAAACGCTCAGCTTGCAGCTGCGGTAGTTATTACTGCACTGGTAGCTCCAGCATTTACCGGTTGGCTTGATAAGAAGCTGGCTAAGAAAAATGATGCCAGTGAGGCACAGACTTCAGAAGAAGGACCTGCTACTGAGTAATTAAGTAGGCTTTATATAATGCATATGAACTGCCTCCCATTTCTTATGTCCAAGAAATGGGAGGCAGTTCATATGCGGGTGATTATGATTCTGCAGCGTGTTAGCGTCGGCTTTTAGGCCTGGCGCACAAAATAGCGCAGCTTTGGTAGGTCTCGCTGAAGAATCGACACGTTCTTAATCAAGATAGCAGGCAGCTAGGCGGTCGCACTACCTGATATGCATCTCTATGCATAAACTTCATCTAATATGCTGGAAAATGAATAGAGAAATATAAAGAATTTAACTATAGGTAAATTCCGCTTCTAAGGAACACACCTATGACAGATATTCTGCACAATTGCGGCCATATTACACATCAAATGAAGATAATCTGCACGTTTTAGCTATTTTCAGCGTCATGTATACGTCTTTTTGACAGATTATCTGACTTAGGTGTGTTTTGAACTGCCTCCTATTTCTCGTGTCTAAGAAATGGGAGGCAGTTCACAGAAGAGGGTTTTATTCACCGGTTAAAGAAAATAAATGATGTGGCTTATCTCGAATATAAGCGCAAGTATGAGGAAAACTAAGAACAAAATTCTTACCCCTTTTTTGATACCGCTTTTAAAAAAGACATAAAAATCGATAACCTCAGTCAGAATTAATACTAGAAAAAATAGTAATGGTGGAATAAGTCCCTGTTTCCACAGTAGCCGCATTCCCTGATAAGCCAGAAAACTGACCAATATTACAATACGAACTGTTTTTCTAGAAATCGGTTCTGAAAAATTAAAAATCTTCTCACCAAACATATCTGTTGCCTCCCTATGGACAACAAGAGCAGTTTATTTGTTGCTAAAGATTGTAATACTGTCTATTAACCTCGTAGTATATAACTATAGTAATTTAACTTGTGATTGGAGGTGCGTATGGAAGTGGGAGAGTGGAGCATTAGTTCTCCAGCATCTAAGTTTTTACTTGGTGCACCATGGTCAGAAAAGCTTGCTCACGGATGGGTTCATCCGCTGCGCATCTCTCCCAATCAGCTTAGAGTTATTGGCTCTTGCTCTTCTTGGCACCCCGGTCTTTTTAAACAGATGGCAGCGTGCACTTCAGATATTCAAGTTGCTTTTACCACGGACAGCTCAGAAGTGGCTCTTGATTTAAAAATTGATGAACTTCCTAAGGGGTCCTTGTCTGTTTTACAGTTACTTAAAGCTGGGTATCTTAAAAAGCTCAGCTCTGTATTTGTGACGGTTGACGGTAAACCTTACAAGAACTTCTCGCTGGATGATGCAGGTGAACAGACACTTTCTATTCATCTAGAAACAGAAACCTCTGAAGATGACCTTGCTAGGCTTCCAGGCTTTAATGACACGCATCACGTGAGTGTTTACTTGCCCTGTTTGCAAAGCGACTCCGTTAAAAATCTCCGTGGCAATGGCACGTTTTTCTCGCCCGATGAGCCTAAGAAAAAACTAGTGGTGTTTGGCGATTCTATTGCGCAGGGTTTTGTTGTGGAACGCCCAGACAAAACTTGGCCGCGCTGTCTTGCTAAGCGCATGAAGCTTGAGGTGGTTAACCAGGGAATTGGTGGACAAGTTTTTCAGCCTGGCTCGTATACGTTCATTGAGGATGTTTCTTTAGTTGTTGTTGCACTTGGAGCAAATTATCGCTATGAGAAATGCGCAAAGTCGCAGGTAACATACGATATTCAAAATTCACTCTGGCAGATCTCTCAGATGTATGCGGATACTCGTGTGGTGGTTCTGACGCCCACCCCTTATTTTGAGGATACGTATCCCACACACCCTTATTCTTGTTTTGCCGAGGTTCCTCAAATAATTGAAGAAGCTGCTGGTAGATTTGGTTTGCAGTGCATTTCTGGAGAAAAGCTGCTGCCGCAGGAAAAGAAGTATTTTGCTGACGATGTGCATCCAAATTCTAAGGGTGCGGCATTTTTAGCAAAAAATCTGTTTGAAGCCTTAAAACAGCCAGTTCAGGATAGTCTTTTTTAGACGCTAGGCTTTCTCAAAAGTTCTTCAGAAGCTCTCTCAAAATTCAACACGAGTTTTTGTCCGGTGAAACTTCTACACTAGAGGTGAAAAACATCTAGAGAGGATACACATGAACATAACTAATCCTTTTGCACCTCATATGACTGGACAACTTTCAGAAGAAACTCAGGCCCTTGTGGCTGAGCAAATAGCCAAGGGCACCTTAAGTCCTTACGCGTGCAAAAATGAAGACATCATTCGCCGAGATTCCGCCCATGATCAGGCAACGCTTTTGCGTCCCGCTTTTATGCGAGATGTCGAGAAAATCATGCATACTCCTGCATATAACAGGCTAAACGGCAAAACACAGGTTTTCTCGTTTCGTGCGCATGATGATATTACGCGACGCGGCCTTCATGAGCAGCTTGTTTGTAGAGTTGCTAAAGATATTGGCCGTGCACTTGGCCTTAACCTTGATTTGATCGAAGCAATAGCTCTTGGTCATGACGTGGGCCATACTCCTTTTGGTCATGCGGGGGAGTATTTCCTCAATGATATTTATCACGAGCAAACGGGACGTTGGTTTTTCCACAACGTACAAAGTGTGCGTGTGCTTGATGGTCTTTATGCAAGAAACCTTTCTTTGCAGACGCTTGATGGAGTAATTTGCCATAACGGTGAGTTTGAACAGCAGATACTTCAAATGAGTGAACTTTCAACTTTTGATGAGTTTGACAAGGTGGTAGAAGATTGCTGGGAGAGAGGTCCTCAGGCTATTGCTCACCTGCGTCCTATGACGCTTGAGGGCTGTGTTATGCGCATCTCTGACATTATTGCGTATGTTGGAAAAGATAGACAGGATGCGCTTCGTGCTGGCGTTGCCACAGAAGAAACGTTTGATGATGGCCTTGGTGGCGCCTATAACGCATGGGCCACCTCTGCTTTTGTTGCAGATATTGTTCAGAACAGCTTTGGTAAGCCTCAGATTTCTCTTTCTGAAGAGGCATTTAAAGAGATGAAACGAGCAAAGCGCGAGAATTACCAGAAGATTTATGGCGCATCAGAAGCCAATGGCGATTTCTCTGAAGACATTAAACACCTGTTTGAGAAGCTGTACGAGTACGAGCTGTCTGTACTTAAATCTGGAGATCAGAGCCTTGCAATCTTTAAGCATCATATTGAGCCGGTGAGTAGGCACCTTTCTAGGTACGGTCATACGTATGACTGGAAGAGCGATGTACATCGCACTGTTGTTGATTTTATTTCCGCAATGACCGATGACTACTTTGTGGCTACCTGTGAAGCACTCTTTCCAGAAGCCCAGGAGCTCTTTCCAAAGAGAAGTTACTTTGCAGAAGGGGTACGTGCGTAAGACTGGGGTCGGTCAAAGTGCAATAGTTGGGCCACTTAAAGAGCATTTGTGTTGAGCGGGTTTCTCGCCAAGCTTTTATGTTTGAGACGGGGTAAAATAGCTGCATGGATACTTTATTTTCTGGCATGGAACGTGCCGCTAAAAAAGCTAATGCACCACTTGCAGCTCGCATGCGTCCTACCACGCTTGATGGATACGTGGGTCAGGAAGATGCGGTTGGTCCAGGCTCATGGCTGCGTAAGGCCATCGAGCACGATACACTCTCGTCTGTCTTGTTGTACGGCCCGGCCGGTACCGGTAAAACCACGCTTGCGCGCATCATCGCTCATACAACGCACGCAGAGTTTGTGGAAGTATCCGCAATTACGGGTACTGTTAAAGACCTTCGCAGAGAGATTGAGGCTGCAGAGTCAAGGCTTTTAACAGCAGGTAGAAGAACCATTCTGTTCATCGATGAGATTCATCGCTTTACACGCTCTCAGCAGGACGCTCTGCTTCACGCGGTAGAAGATAGAATTGTTGTTCTTATTGGCGCTACTACAGAAAACCCTTACTTTGAGGTCAATAGCGCCCTGATTTCTCGTTCACGTGTAGTGGAGCTGCATGCATTGTCAGACGCAGCAATCGATGAGCTTATTCAGCGAGCGCTTGAGTCAGAAGACGGTCTGGCTGGTGCATTTGTCTTGGAAGAAGATGCTCGCAAAGAGATTGTGACACTTGCGGGCGGAGATGGTCGTGCGGCTTTAACCTCTCTTGAGCTCGCCTCTCAGATGGTTGACGTTCCAGAATCTGCTGATAGTAAAGCGTCTGAGCCACTTGTAATTACCAAGCAGAATGTTCTTGAGGCAAATCCTCGTCGCGGTCTTCCCTACGATAAAGCAGGGGATATGCACTATGACATTATCTCTGCGTTTATTAAGTCCATGCGAGGCTCAGACCCTGACGCAGCGCTGTATTGGCTTGCACGCATGATTGATGCAGGAGAAGATCCTAAATTTATTGCTCGCCGCATTATGATTTTGGCTTCGGAAGATATTGGCAACGCTGATCCGCAGGCGCTGCTTATTGCACATGCAGCGTTTAGGTCAGCCGAGGTCATTGGTTACCCTGAGTGCAGAATTAACCTTGCACAAGCAGTTATTTATATGGCACTGGCTCCAAAGTCTAATGCTGCAGAAGCAGGTATTGATGCGGCACTTCACGAGGTCAGAACAGGTCCAAGGCGAGAAGTTCCAAGTTACTTAAGAGACCGCACACGCCCTGGTTCTGAAGAGTACGGCAACTACCTCTATCCTCACAATTATCCTGGCGGGTGGATTGAGCAGCGTTACCTTCCAGAGGGACTTGAACGCGGTGCGTTCTTCTCGCCATCCCCAAGAGGTTGGGAAGCGTGGAGAATTGCAGCTACAGAGCGTGATCGTCACGAGGAAGCCTAGGATTTTGAATTAGTTAAGTGGGAGCATTAAGAAGGCGCTCCTCGGGTAGAATAAAAGGAACTGTAACCGTTAGCTTTGAGGGATGGCATAGATGGATTACTTACAGATTGCCCTTGTAGTCTTAGCCGTAGCTGGTGTTTGGGCTATTGTCGAGGTTGCTCTGACCCTAAGAACAACAAGAAAGTCAATTACTGAGATTACACTCTCAGCTAACAACACCATTGAGCAGATTCAGCCTGTTATTTCAAAGATTGATGGCATGGTTGATGAGCTTGATCCAACTGTTAAGCAGCTACCTGCACTTATGCAGAAGGTTGATGAGGCTGCAGAGAACGCTAATACCTCCCTTGAGAGCCTCAACGTAGTTCTTGGTGATGTAGCAACCGTTTCTGGTGCAGCATCTGCTGTAACTGCCACTGTCAGCAAAGCTGCAAGCGATGCTGTCACAGGTGTTGTTGAGTCTGTTTCAAAGCTGGGAACTGGCCTCGGTGGATCTTTGAATCCTTCCAAGCTTGCAGAGGCTGCTCAGGCTCGCTTGAGTGATGCAACTGCAACTGCTCAGCAGAGTGCACAACGTGCTCAAGAGTACCTTGAAGAGCTCCCTTTGCTTTCTCAGGATAAGACAAAGCATTCTAAGCCCGCTCGTACTGAGCAGTTCTATATTGAGTATGGTTCTGAGTCTTCTCAGAAGACTGAGGAGTAGATTGTTATGGCACAAAAAATTGTTGAGCTTTCCGCTCCAGCAGATCCAACATTTGCTCGTTCAGTCAGAATGATGGCTGCTAATCTTGCCGTTTTGTGCAAGATGAATGTTGATGAGCTCGAAGACGTCAAAATGGCCGCTGAAGAGGGCTTTGTCTTTGCATGTGGCACTCAAAATGAATCCGTAGATATTACGTTTACCCTCGAAGACAATGCTATGGCTATTGACTTTGATTTGGGTGATGAAGATCCAGTTGAGTCTGAGACAGATAATTCTCAGCCACTTGAGCTTGTAGAGCTACTGCTCTCTGCTATTTGTGACCAGTTTGAGCTCAGTGACGACGGTTACACACTTCATCTTGTGAAGATTTCTGGCGGTGCACATGCCTAAACCTGAAGCAAACGAGACAGTACAGGCATCTGCAGAAGAGCAGAAAGCCGCAAGAAGAGCTGCTCGTCGTGCTTCTAAAGGTACCCCGGCCTGGGATAAAGATAGAACACGCCAGCTCTTTGCCCAATATAAAGAAACAAAAGATCCTGAGGTAAGAGACCAGCTCATTGTGAGTCACTTAAACCTCGTGCGTTTTTTGGCTTCTAAGTTCAAAAACCGTGGAGAACCCCTTGATGATTTGATTCAGGTGGGAACCATTGGACTTATCAAAGCAATTGATAGGTTTGAGCCTGATCGTGGTCTTGAATTTACAACGTATGCAACGCCAACCATCATGGGAGAAATTAAGCGTCACTTCCGCGATAAAGGCTGGTCAGTACGTGTTCCTCGACGTCTGCAGGAGCTTTCGTCCAAGATAAATCAGGTTACTGATGACTTGACTAAAGAGCTGCAAAGAAGCCCTTCAATTGAAGAGATTGCCCAGCGTCTTGATACTAATGTTGAAGAGGTTCTTGAGGCTATGGAGTCTTCCAGTGCTTATAGCTCTGTTCCTCTTGAGGGAGGCGGCTCTGGCGCTGATGGAGACGAGACTCCTTCAATCATTGATCAGTATGTAACCGAAGATGAAGATCTTGCTGGTTCAGATGACCGCATTGTTCTTGAAGAGGCTATCAGGGATTTCTCTCCACGAGAGCAAGAGATTATCCGCATGCGTTTTGTCGAAGGCCTTACCCAGGTTGAGATTGCGGAGAAACTCAACATCTCTCAGGTGCAGGTTTCAAGGCTGCTTCGTCGCACTTTAAAGCGTATTCAAGAAAAGATTGACCCAGAAAGTGTGAATCGTTAATGGATCAAAAGCACCAAAACTTTTCTGATTCAGTTCAAAAATGGAAACAGCGTGGCTTAATGGTGTGGACAGCTATTGGTCTGGCTGCATTGTTCGCGCTTGCACTGCATGTTCTTGGCATCCTGGGACAGGCTGTTGAGCTGCTAGCCATTGGTGCTATTGTTGCGTTTGTCTGTAGTCCTGTTACCAATTGGCTTGAAGACAGGGGAGTGCCTCGTGGCCTTTCCGCTCTTATTGCGCTTGTTCTTACGCTCATTGTGCTGGTAGTATTTTTGATTTTGATTGCGCAGCCATTGGTATTTGAGCTTACTACGCTACTTAGAAACGCTCCTTCGTATGCAACTCAAATAGGAGCAATGGCAAGGGAGTTTTGGCAGAACTTTGACACTCAAAGTAACCCTGCTGTTAGACAGACAGTAGAACTTGCAATTGAACAGGCATCAAGTATTGGAATATCAGTTGCTTCTGGTATTTTGAGTTGGCTTTCTACATCTGCTTTAGGCAATATCTCTTCTATGGCAAACCAACTCATGGTCTTCTTCTTAGGCCTAGTGCTTGCCTATTGGTTGGCTAAAGATTATCCAGTTATTGTCCGTGAGATGGCTATTATTGCTGGTCCTCAAAAAGAGAATGAGTTCAGACTTATTCTTGCAATCTTAAGTAGATCTACCAGTGGATATATGCGAGGCACTATCATTACCTCTGCGGTTAATGGCATTCTTGTGTACTTTGGGTGTCTGATTTTAGGCAACCCTTATGCCGCTCTTATTGGCATGGTTACAGGAATCTTCCATATTATTCCTGTAGTTGGACCGGTTTTCTCGGCAGGTATTGCTCTTATTTTAAGTATTTTGGTAGACCCCATCATGACCGTATGGACCATTGTTATTTTGATGGTTGCACAAAACCTTGTTGATAATGTGCTTTCACCTTTGGTTATGGCAACAAGTGTCAAAGTGCACCCGGGTCTCTCTCTGTTGGGAATTGTCATTGGCAGCACTCTTGGAGGAGTGGTTGGAACTATTCTTGCCATACCTTTGACAGCAGCACTAAGGGGCATCTTTGTGTACTTCTTTGAGAAGTATTCAGGCAGACAGATTGTCTCGCCAAATGGCGCGCTTTTTAATTCAACGCAGTATGTGGATGAGTCTGGAGCTATTCTGCCAGAGTATGATGCCCTAGATGACCCAAAGTTCTTTGAGGAATCGCGTCTTGTTGATCAAGACACTACGGCTCATGTGCGCAGCAAGTCTTCAGCTCCCGCACCCAAGATTCTTGGACATGATTTTTCTCAGTTACTTTTTAGGAATACTCAAGAAGTTACTAAGGAACCAGATAAACCATCGTCAGATGCGGTAGACTCAGACAGTACAAAAGAGTAGTTATTTGAATACGGAGAAGTACTTTATGGCTGACTATAAAACAATGACAACAGCAGAGATTCGCGAGGACTTCCTAAGCTTCTTTGAGAGCAAGGGTTGCAAGCGCTACCCTTCTTCATCTCTGGTGCCTTCTGATCCTTCGCTGCTTCTTGCTAATGCTGGCATGAACCAGTTCAAGGAATATTACCAGGGCATCAAGACTATGAAGGAGATTGGCGCAACTTCCTGCCAGAAGTGCCTTCGTACTAACGATATTGACAACATTGGCGACTCTCGCCATCTCTCATTCTTCGAGATGCTGGGTAACTTCTCCTTTGGTGGTTACACCAAGCGCGATGCATGTACCTGGGCAATGGAGTTTATTTCTTCTCCAGAGTACCTTGGCCTGCCTCTTGATCGCCTGTACTTTACTGTTTTTACTGACGACGATGAGGCAATTGAGATCTGGAAGTCTCTTGGCGTAGCAGAAGACCACATCACCCGTCTGGGCGAGGAGGACAACTTCTGGGCAGCTGGTCCAACTGGTCCTTGCGGTCCTTGCTCCGAGATTTACTTTGACCAGGGTCCTGAGTTTGAGGGAGAGGCCCCTGGAGACGATGGCGACCGTTACCTTGAGTTCTGGAACCTCGTCTTTACTCAGTTTGACCGCCAGGAAGATGGTTCTCTACCTGAGCTTCCTCACCGCAACATCGATACCGGCATGGGCCTTGAGCGTATTGCAGCTATCATGCAGCATGAGGGCACCAACTACGAGGGTGACATCATGCGTTCCCTCATTTCTTTGGGCGAGAAACTCTCTGGTAAAAAGTATCACACAACTGACGAGATTGACCGCAGCTTGCGCATTCTTGCAGACCACTCCCGTGCAGTTACCTTTATGATTGGCGACGGTATTCTCCCTGGTAATGAGGGCAGAAGCTACATCCTTCGCCGCCTGCTCCGTCGCGCTGTCTACCACGGCCGCTTGCTGGGCATCCAGGGCACCTTCATGGCAGAGTACGCACATGAGGTTGCCGTTCTGCTTGGCGCAGAATACCCAGAGCTTGTCGAGAAGAGCGCTCTTATCGACGGCATTTTGACCGCAGAAGAGGAGCGCTTTGGCGCTACGCTTGACGCAGGCGAGTCCAAGCTCACCGCTGAGCTTGAGCAGCTTGAGGATGGCGCTCAGCTTTCCGGTGAGGTTGCATTCCTTCTGCACGATACCTACGGATTCCCTATTGATCTTACTCGTGAGATTGCTGCAAATGCAGGTCACGTTGTTGACATGGACGCCTTTGACGCTGCAATGACAGAGCAGCGCGAGCGTGCTCGTGCATCTGCTAACCGCGATGCCTGGGGTAATGCTCAGAGCGTCTGGGTTGCACTCTCTGACCGCCTCGATGAGACCGTCTTTGACGGCTACGACAACAACGAGCTCTCTGGCGTTCGTGTTGTTGCCCTTGTTCAGGACGGACAGGAGGTTGAGTCCGCTGCTGCAGGCTCCGAGGTTGAGGTTGTACTTGACCGTACGCCTTTCTATGCAGAGATGGGCGGTCAGGTTGGTGACACCGGCAAGCTGACAGCTCCTGGTCTCTATGTTCACGTCACTGACACCAAACATCGCGACGGCGGACTTGAGTCCCACGTTGGCGTGGTAGAGGAGGGCACCATCTCCGTTGGTGACTCTGTCACCGCAACCATTGATGCTGGCCGCCGTGAGCTTATCCGCCGCAACCACACGGCAACTCACCTGCTTGACGCAGCACTCAAGAAGGTTCTGGGAGATCACGTTAACCAGGCTGGTTCTCTTGTTGCCCCAGATCGTATGCGCTTTGACTTTACGCACTTTGAGGCTCTTACCAAAGATGAGCTTGATCGCATTGAAGGCATGGTCAACGCAGAAATCTTTGCTGCTAAGCCTGTTGTCACTCAGATCATGAGCATCGAAGATGCAAAGGCTGCTGGTGCTGTTGCCCTCTTTGGCGAGAAGTACGGCGATGTTGTACGTGTTGTTTCTGCTGGCGCAGAAGATGCTCCATTCTCTCGCGAGCTCTGTGGCGGTACTCATGCACGCAACACTGCTGACCTTGGCCTCTTCAAGATTATTTCTGAGAGCTCCGTCGGTTCTAACTCAAGGCGTATTGAGGCTGTAACCTCTATGGGCGCTATTGAGTACGTTGATGAGCGTCTGGCTCAGCTTGATGAGGTTGCTGCAGCTCTGAAGGTTCGTCCTTCCGCTGTTGCAGACCGCGTTGAGCAGCTGCAGCAGGACCTTCGCACTGCAAACCATAAGCTTGAGGCTGCTCTTACTGGAGCAGGTAGCAACCAGGTAGCAGAAGCACTTAAGTCTGCTGTTCAGCTTAACGGCTATAGCTGCGTAATTGCTAAGCTTGAGGGCCTTTCTGGCAAAGAGCTCCGCTCTGCATGGGATGGTATCCGCGATGCATCTGACGGCCAGCCTGTTGCTTGCGTCATCGCATCCGCAACCGCTGACGGTAAGGTTTCTCTGCTTGCAGGTGCAACTGATTCTGCAGTTGCAGCGGGTTTCTCGGCAGGAGACATTGTCAAAGAGATTGCAGAGCTTGTTGGTGGTCGCGGTGGCGGCAAGCCAGCAATGGCACAGGCAGGCGGTTCAAATGCTGCAGGAATTGACGCAGCACTTGAGGCTGCAAGAACAAAGCTTGGTGCGTAACGTTTGCGCGTTTTAGCTCTAGATATTGGTGAAGTTCGCATCGGGGTTGCTGTAAGTGACCCCGATGGTTCTATTGCGTCGCCCGTTTGTGTGCTTCCTGCACAAGAGGTACTCTCACATGCACGCACATTTAAAGCTGTGCTTGAGGATTGGGAGCCAGAACTGCTTTTGTGCGGTCGTCCTAAAACGCTCGCCGGCGAAGATGGACCACAGGCCCAAAAAATTACCGCTCAAGCTGAGCAAATTGCGAAGAACTGCCAACTTCCATTAGAATTTACTGACGAAAGACTTTCTTCTGCGGAAGCAAAGAAGATTCTTCGAGCGCAAGGTTTATCTGAAAAAGCCATGCGTGGAAAAGTTGACATGGTTGCTGCTTCGCTCTTTTTGCAATCATGGCTTGATGCACAGATGAATAAGGGAGACTAAATGCCCACCCTATCCAATGGTTCTTCTCCGCGTCGTCAGGGCGCACATTTTTCTTCTCCTGTACCAGAAGGACAGGCTCAGGAAGAGCAGGCTCAGCAGGAACAGATCACGCAACCTTCTGTTGAGGCTACAGGATCGCTACCTGCACTTACTGGTGGCAAGCTTTCTTCAAGAAGCGCTCAAGTCACTCATATGGCAAAGAACAAGCAGGTAAAGCATAGAGATAAGAAGGCTTCAAAGCGTTCTCGTATTTTTGCGGCACTTATCGCTTTTATCATGGTTGCGGTCCTTGGCATCTTTGTATGGAAAGTAGCGCTTCCAGAGCTTTCTCGCGCCAATTCCGATACACAAGAAATTACCGCTGGTCAGCAAGTTACCGTTACTATTCCAGATGGCGCTGGTGCTCAGGAAGTAGCAAAGATTCTTTTTGAGAACAAAATTATTGCTACTAAGAGTGAGTTCTTAAACCAGGTAAAGCGTCAGGATGCTGAGCAGAAAATCAAGAGCGGTATCTATGTTATTACCACTGGTACCAAGCCAGCAGACATCGTTCACCTGCTTATTTCTGGTCCTAATGCTCCTGGTAGTGGCTTTGTCGTACCAGAAGGCTATACCGTTTCTCAGGTTGCGGATTTGGTTCAGGACTACTTTGGTATTTCTCGCGATGATTTCTTGAATCAGGCAAAAGCATCCAATTATGTTGCTGACTATCCGTTCCTTGCTGGCGCGGTAGACGCTAACGATTCTCTTGAGGGCTACCTGTTTCCTAAGACGTATACCTTTACAGAAAGCAACGTAACTGCCGATACGGTCATTCGTGCCATGCTTGATCAGTTTAAGATAGAGACAGCTAATCTTAATCTTGACGCTGCTCGCATTACGCTCAATAAGCGTTACAACTTGAATCTTACTAACGAGCAAATCATTACCATGGCATCTATCATTGAGCGAGAAGCCCTGACTGATGAGGATCGTCCTAAGGTTGCATCTGTCTTCTACAATCGTCTGTATGACGATATGTACCTGCAGAGTGACGCAACTCTTGCCTATTCTCTGGGTAGGGAAGCTACTGCAGAAGAGCTCAGCTCAATGACAAGTGACCCGTACAACACCTATGCATTTAAGGGTTTGACTCCTACGCCTATTTGCTCTCCAGGTTATGCCTCCATTAAGGCAGCTATGGATCCAGCAGCAACCAATTATTACTACTTCTGGATTACCTCCGATGAGCACGTCTTCTCGGAGACCTATGACGAGCATCAGCAAGCTATTGAAAACGCACGCGAGCGTGAAGCCGCAAGCAAGCAATAGTTGGTGTCTATGAGCTTGATTAAAGCAACACAATACGTTTCTGCTGTTGAGCATATCTCTATAGAGAATCTTGTTCAGCAGGGGATTAAGCTTGTGCTCTTAGATCGCGATAATACCTGTGTGCCTCGAGACACCAAGACGGTGCCGCCAGCGGTATCTGCTTGGTTTGAGAAGGCTCATGCGGCTGGATTAACGCTCTGTCTTATCTCAAATAACATTCACCTCAATGAGGTTCAGCGTAGCGCTCATGAGCTGGGAATTGAGGGAGAAGGCTTTGCTTGCAAACCGCTGCCTCGCGCTTTAACTGCAGCTATGAAGCGTTTCTCGGCAACTAAAGAGCAAACCGTGATGGTGGGAGACCAGATTTTTACCGATGTAATTGCAGGTAATTTGGCTGGTGTTGCAACTATTTTGGTAAAGCCGCAGTCTACTGAGGATCTTTGGTATACCAATATCATTCGTCACGCAGAGCGCCGCATTTTAAAAAATGTAACTTTTACGTCATAACAAGACGGCTCTAGTTTACTTGCTCCAACTCGATGATAGAATCATCTTGAAAGGCTGGAGGAGTATGGAGCTTCGCGATTCAAGATACGTCGTACATGAGGGCTGTGATCATATCTTTTTTGTAGGCTTTCTGGGTGCCGGAAAGTCCACACTCGCACGTAATTTGGGCGAGCTGTTTCACCGCCGCTATGTCGATACCGATCGCTTGGCAGAACGCATAGCAGGTAAATCACTGGCAGAAATCTACGAAGATGACGGTGAAGAGCTTTTTAGGCAGGCAGAAACTGAGGTTTTGCAAACGCTTAAGTCTAAGAAGTCACTGCTGGTAAGCTGTGGCGGTGGAATTGTCGAGAAGGATATCAATCTTGCGCTTATGCGCGAGATGGGAGTCATTGTGTTTCTCGACGGCGATCTTTCTGACTCACTTCGTCAAATTCAGCGCACGGATAGACGTCCTGATTTGGGAAGCTTTGAAAACGCCACTCAGCTTTATAGGCGCCTGCGTCCACGTTATGAGGCCGCCGCTGATATTACTATTGATATTCGCGAGAAAACGTTTGAGCAGGTAGCCATTGATTCTGGCAAGCTGCTTTGGGAAAGAGGACTTCTATGAGTGACAATGTCCAGACTGAGCTTGAAGAGGAATTGCCACCTGTTCAGATTAAACAGTGGGTTTCTATTCCTGGTGGCTCTATTGCACTTCGTTCTGGTGCGGGCGTTCTTTCAAACTTTGGTACTGAGCTCAGAACCGCAGTAGGAAGACCTCATCGCTGTGCTTTTCTTGTCAGCAATCAGGCAGATGAAGACCTTGCTGAGCTTCTGAGTAGAGACCTCACCACCATTGGTTTTCTCGTCTCACGTGTTGATGTAGAAGATGGCAAGGCAGCAACTACCGTGGCAACTGAGGCACAGGTATTGTCTGCTCTGGCAGAAATGCACCTGACAGCTGATGATTTAGTAGTTGCCGTGGGCCACGAGGGCGTCATTTCTCTTGCTAACCACGTGGCAAACAAGTGGTGTGGGGGAGTTTCCCTTGCTACTGTTCCACTTGATTTAGCAGCAGTTATTGTCTCGTCTATTACTCCTCGTGCACTTGATACAGATGCTGAGTATCAGCGCCTTGTTACTACAAAGCCTTGCGCTCGTTTCTGCTTTGCAGATCTTGAGGTTATGGACCTTTGCGATGACAACGCTAAGGTTGCCCAGGTATGTATGGTTGCAACGGCTATGTCTGATAACGAGGCGGAGTTTGGCCGCATTTGGGATAGAGCAGATAACCTCTCCTCTGGAGTTGCCGATATAGTTGCAGAACAGCTGGCAGAGTCTACTAAGACCCGTGGCCGCCTCTCTGATTCTTCCGCTATTGCTATTCAGCAGTCTGTTCCTTACGGTTGGGTTTTTGTGGAGGCACTTCGCCCGCTCATCCCAGCTGATCAGCCTCTTTCTGCACTTTATGCAGACGCACTGCGTTTTTCGGCAAGAATTGCGGTGGCTAAAGAGGTGCTTTCTTTTGATGATATGCTTGCCCAAGACGAGATTCTTGAGCGCTTGAATATTGGCTTTGTTACCTGTGACATTACTTCTGAGCAGCTTATCGAAGCTCTCAAACAGGAATGTTTCCGTTCTACTAATCGTTTTATGTTGCCGATTCCAATGTCTATCGGAAGGGTAAGATTAGCTTCGGTCGACGAGGAACTTCTCGCCGAGCATGCCCGCGCTTGGTGTGAGGCTCACGCTTCGCATTAAAGCGCCGCATCTTGCAGTAAGGAGCCTATTTGCTGAAGCGACTCCACAAGGTGCAACTTTTTGTTGTAAACATCTCGAGAAGGGATTTGAAATGGCAGATTTACAGGCAGCAGCAAAGCGCGTTGTGCGCTTTCGCGAGGTAATGGCTCAGAGGGGTTACGACGCTGTTGTTCTACGTCACAACCCAGACCTTCGTTGGTTGACTGACGCTGAGCGTGTCTTTGACTTTGAGCAGGCACATACTGCATTTATTACGCAGGATGAGCTCTTCATGCACACTGACTCCCGTTACTACAACACATTCCTGGAGCGTCTTGGTGCTGACTCTCCATGGAAGTTTGACCAGGAGGTCACTACTCCTACTGAGTGGGTTGCTGCGCATGTCGCTGAGGCTCGTGCTCGCGTAGTTGCTATTGAGGACACTGTTGACCTTGCTTTCTTTGATGGCCTTGAGCAGGCATTGCGTGATCACTCTATTGCTGCTCTACTTCCACGTATGCATGGCGATATTGCTGAGCTGCGTATTGTTAAAGACCCAGCAGAGATTGAGCTTATGAAGCATGCTCAGTCAATTACTGACAAGGCGTTCCTCCACATCTGCGAGTACATTAAGCCAGGTCTTACTGAGCAGCAGATCCGCGCAGAGCTTGAGAACTACATGCTCTCCAACGGCGCAGATGCCCTGTCCTTTGATTCCATCATTGCTTCTGGTCCTAATGGTGCTAATCCTCACGCACAGCCAGGTGAGCGCGTAGTTCAGACAGGCGACATGATTGTTATGGACTATGGCGCAGGCTATCTGGATTACCACTCAGATATGACTCGTACTGTTGTTGTTGGCGCACCTTCCGAGGAGCAGCAGCACGTCTTTGACGTTGTCCGCAAGGCAAACGAAACTTGCGCAGCAGCTATTCATGCAGGTGTAACTGGTTCTGACATCCATAACCTTGCAGTTAAGGTTATCTCTGAGGCTGGCTACGGTGAGTACTTTGGTCACGGTCTTGGCCACGGTGTTGGCGTTGAGATTCACGAGCGTCCATTCTTCAACCCTCGCTGGAACAAGGTTATTGCAGCAGGTTCTGTTGTTACCGATGAGCCTGGCATTTACCTGCCTGGTAAGTTTGGTATCCGCCTTGAGGACTTTGGCGTTGTTACTGAGGACGGCTACGATGTCTTTACTCAGTCCACACACGACCTTGTGTCTGTTGGTTGCTAACTAGACGCGATATACAGAATTTTTACGGCCAGAAGCTTTGGGTTTCTGGCCGCATTTTTTGTTCACCTTTAGGGCGAGAAGGTCTTCTCGCCCTAAAATTGGCTTATAAAACCTAAAAAATCTAAAAAGAGTTAGGTTAGTGAAGACACGCCTCAGACATATGTAATAAAATCAGAAAAGTAAATGTTATTTTCTTTGTTATGTTTATCGTTTCAATTGTTTTATTATGCGGAAAAGAAGGAGGTAGAAGTGGTTAGTATCGTTTTAGCCAGCCATGGCAAATTTGCCGAGGGTATTAAAGATTCTGGCAGCATGATTTTTGGACCACAGGAAGGCGTTGTAGCTGTAACGCTTACTCCTGATATGGGTCCAGATGACCTGCATCAGAAGATTCTCGACGCAATTGCCACGCTTGAAGATCAAGAGCACGTTTTGTTCTTGGTTGACCTATGGGGTGGCACCCCCTTTAACCAGATTTCTCGTGTTCTTGAGGAAGAGGGTAAAGAGGATTGGGTTGCCGTTACTGGACTTAACCTCCCAATGCTTATCGCAGCATATGGTTCTCGCCTTGGCGTAGATACCGCCGCCGAGGTAGCAAAAGAGATTTACTCTGAAGCTCGTATGGGAGTGAAGATTAAGCCAGAAGAGCTTGAGCCACAAGAGGCAACACCTACTGATGTTCCTGCCGCTCCTGCAGCACCTCAGGGAGCAATTCCTGCAGGTACCGTTATTGGCGACGGCAAGCTCAAGATTGTGCTTGCACGTATTGACACCCGTCTTTTGCATGGTCAGGTTGCAACTACGTGGACAAAGATGACCAAGCCAGACCGCATTATTGTCTGCTCTGATGGCGTTGCTCAAGATGAGCTTCGCAAGACCATGATTGTTCAGGCAGCTCCTCCAGGAGTACATGTCCACGTTGTTCCTATTAAGAAGATTATTGAGATTGCTCACGACACTCGTTTTGGTAATACCAAGGCAATGCTTCTGTTTGAGACTCCTCAAGATATGCTTCGTGCTATTGAGGGTGGCGTAGAGATCAAGGAAGCTAACCTTGGTTCTATGGCTCACTCTGTTGGCAAAGTTGTTGTTACCAACGCAGTTGCAATGGATGAAGACGACGTAAAAACTCTTGAGGCTATCCGTGAGTGTGGTACAGAGTTTGATGTACGTAAGGTTCCTGCAGATAATGCAGAAAACTTTGATGCAATGCTTAAAAAAGCTAAGTCCGAACTTGCTGATCGTAAGTAACTAGAAGGAGGTAGAAATGACACCTATCACAATACTGCTTGTCGTAATTGTTGCTCTTCTTGCTGGCATGGAAGGTATTCTTGACCAGTGGGAGTTCCATCAGCCCCTGGTTGCTTGTTCACTGATTGGCCTTGTGACTGGTCATCCTGCCGAGGGAATTTTCCTTGGTGGTTCTCTTCAGATGATTGCTCTTGGTTGGGCAAACATCGGTGCTGCAGTTGCACCGGATGCAGCTTTGGCATCTGTTGCATCCGCAATTATTATGGTTTTGGCACTGAATGGTGGAGATACTGACACCACCGCTGCTATTAACACCTCTATTGCACTTGCAATTCCTCTGTCAGTAGCAGGCCTGTTCCTTACCATGATTGCTCGTACTATTGCAACTGGTATTGTCCACGCAATGGATGCAGCTGCCGAGAAGGGCGATTTTGCTGCAATCGAGCGTTGGCACATTGTAGCTATCCTCATGCAGGGCGCACGTATTGCCGTTCCTGCAGCTGCTCTTTGCTTCATTGACCCAGCTATTGTCACTGATGCTCTAAACGCAATGCCTAAGTGGCTCACTGGCGGTATGGCAGTTGGCGGCGGCATGGTTGCTGCTGTTGGTTACGCAATGGTCATTAACATGATGGCTACTCGTGAGGTTTGGCCGTTCTTTGCTCTTGGCTTTGTCTTTGCTGCTATTAACCAGCTCACTCTTATTGCTCTTGGTGTTATTGGTGTTTGCCTTGCTATTCTCTACATTGGTCTTAAAGACCTTGCTAAGCAGGGTGGCGGCGCAGGTGGCGGATCTGGTGATCCGCTCGGCGATATTATTGACAACTACTAATTCTGAAGGAGCGTGAAACTAATGGAGAATAAGATTCAGCTTTCTAAGAAAGACCGCATGTCTGTTGCTCTTCGTCATCAGTTCCTTCAGGGTTCTTGGAACTACGAGCGTATGCAGAACGGTGGTTGGGCATTCTCAATGATTCCAGCCATCAAAAAGCTTTATCCAAACAAAGAAGATCAGGTAGCAGCTCTTAAGCGCCACCTTGAGTTCTACAACACTCACCCTTATGTTTCTGCACCAGTCATGGGCGTTACCCTTGCACTGGAGGAGGGACGTGCTAACGGTGAGCCTATTGACGATGTTGCAATTCAGGGCGTTAAGGTAGGCATGATGGGCCCTCTGGCCGGTGTTGGTGATCCAGTCTTCTGGTTTACTGTCCGTCCAATTCTTGGAGCACTCGGCGCATCTATTGCCGCTGGTGGTTCTGCACTTGGCCCTATTCTCTTCTTTGTTCTGTGGAACGTCATCCGCCTTTCCTTCCTGTGGTACACCCAGGAGTTTGGCTACAAGGCAGGCGCTTCAATTTCTTCCGATCTTTCTGGCGGCATGCTGGGCAAGATTACTGAGGGTGCTTCTATTCTTGGTATGTTTATCATTGGTGCCCTGGTACAGCGTTGGGTTTCAATTTCATTTACCCCAGTTGTTTCTACCATTCCTCAGCAGGCAGGCGCTTACATTGATTGGACAAGCATTCCTTCAGGAGTAGACGGAATGTATCAGGCTTTGAAGCTCTACTCTGTTCTTGGACCAAACGGTCTTGATCCAGTGAAGGTAACCACGCTACAGTCCAACCTTGACTCGCTTGTTCCTGGACTGGCAGCTGTTGGTCTGACACTGCTTTGCTGCTCACTGCTTAAGAAGAAGGTCTCTCCAATTGCTATCATCCTGGCTCTCTTTGCCGTTGGTATTATTGGTCGACTCCTTGGCTTTATGTAATGAGTAAGAGTACGTTCTAGTACTTAAAGTCGCACTAATATGGGTCGCGCTCTATAATGGGTGCGACCCATTTTTTGAAAGGATTGTATGGCTCAGTCTCAAAACAGTACGGTCGATTTCACCGCAAAGGCAACGTCATTCCATGGGCTAGCTACGTATGGCGATATCCTTATTGGCAATAAGGCCTTTGAGTTCTACAACCAGAAAAATCCCGAAGATTACATCCAGATTCCCTGGGATCAGATAGATCATGTGGCCGCCTCAGTCCTGGGACGTACCAAAAGCATTTCTCGCTTTGCTATCTTTACTAAAAGTAATGGTAACTACTCGTTTTCTACACGAGACAATAAAGCAACACTCAGGGCAATTCGCGCCTATATAGGGGAGGAGAAACTCGTACGTTCTCCAAACTTCTGGTTTGTCTTTAAGCACGGACTTATGGCAATTCCACAGCTTCCTCGCCTTATTAAAGAGAGTTTTATTAAAAAGAAGTAAGCAAATTTTGCATTTTCACAAGAGCCGCCAGCACGGAAGGCGTGAAACTGATAAAATCCAACATGCATATACGTGTCGCGGGTAGTTTGAAAATTCACGTTCTTCTCGCGACTTTATCGAGTGAAAAGAGTTAGACGTGGCAACTATCAGCACCGCAGATTTCAAGAACGGCCTTGGCCTTAAGATTAACGATAAGTACTACACTATCGTTGAGTTCCAGCACGTAAAGCCAGGTAAGGGCGGCGCTTTTGTCCGCTATAAGATTCGTGACCTTCGCTCTGGCCGCGTTATCGATCAGACCTGCAACGCTGGCACCAAGTTTGAGAACGTTCTTCTGCTCACCAAAGAGATGCAGTACCTCTACAACGACGGTGAGTCCTTCTACTTCATGGACAATGAGACATACGATCAGGTAGCTGTTCCTGCTGATTTCATTGGCGAGAAGAGCGTCTGGTTCAAGGAGAACGATAACGCACAGCTTCTCTATGCAGACACTGAGCTTCTTGGCGTTGAGCCTCCAATGTTCATTGAGGCAGAGATCACTGAGACTGATCCAGGCTTCAAGGGCGACACCGTTCAGGGTGGTACTAAGCCAGCAACTATTGAGACCGGTGCAACTCTTCAGGTTCCAATGTATCTGAACCAGGGTGAGCGCATTAAGGTTGACACTCGCGACGGCAAGTTTGTTTCTCGCGTTTAATGCATTCTCTTTGGGTGCATAAGCATCCAACAGTATTGAGTAATTATTTCAAAGACAGTTTGTCTTTTTTAGGGGGTAGACATGGCTGAAACAGAGCTTCGTATAGCAGGCATCGGCATCTCAAAAGATGTAATTTCAACGGTTGTCTCCGGCGCAGCTGGAAGTGTTGAAGGTGTTGCCTCCGTTGGCGGAAACGATACACTGGCATCCAACCTTATTAACGTCTTTACCAGCAGAAGCCTTGCTCCAGAGAAGGCTGTAGAAGCAGGTGTAGAGAACGGTCAGCTCCATCTTGGAGTTCACCTTACCGTTTTCTATGGCTATCCTTTCACAAAGCTTGCGTCTGAGGTAAGGCTTGCTGTTGCAACTGCTGTAAATGAGCAGATTGGCGTCAGCATTGCTTCCGTTGATGTTTACATTGACAGCCTTGTTTTTCCTAAGGAGTAGGCTTGAGCGTTAAGTTTTTTGGACGTACCCGCGCCCGTAGCCAAGCACTACAGCTTTTATTCCAGGCTGAAGCCACTAATCGCAGCGTTCTTGAGGTCCTCGACGGAGACTATACGCTCTCCGAGGGACCTCTTGATGAGTATGCGCAGTCGCTGGCAGTGGGAGCAGATGGCATTAGAGATGACCTTGATGACATCATTGCTGCTTACTCAAAAGACTGGGCAATTGATCGCATGCCTTCCGTAGACCGAAATCTCTTAAGAATTTCTCTTTACGAGATTCTTGAGGTTCCTGAGGTTGATGTAGCTGTTGCTATTAACGAGGTAGTTGACCTTGCTCGCGCTTACTGCGGCGATGATTCTCCTCGCTTTATTAACGGCGTTCTTGGTCGTATTGTTGATGACATTGAGGCTGGAGAAGACATTTATTCTCTGTGCCATAAGCAGTCTGCTGAGCAAGACGTTTCTGAAGAAGAGCCAGAGAGCTCTGTGGAAGATGCAGAGTAGTCATGGCAAAAATCGATACGTCTGAATATCAGAGCTTTGACCAGATAACCGCAAGACTTGATTCAATTGTTGATCAAGTTCGCGATAAAAACGTCTCACTGGAGCATTCTCTTGACCTCTTTGATGAGGCAATTGCTCTAGGCTCAAAGGCTGTCAACATGGTTGACACCACAGAGTTTACGCCAGAAGAGGAAGAGCGTCTGGTTCAGGCTCAGGCTGCAGGAGAAGCGTCCAACGAAGAAGCTGCTTCTGATGAGCAGACTTCTGATGAGCAGGCTGAGGCTTCAGCCGCAGATGAAACGTCGTCTGATGATGCAGTTTCAGAAAGCGATGAGCACTAGTGGCTCAACGTGTTTCTCGCCAAAGGCTTGATAAAGAGCTGGTTAGGCAAGGATTTTTCAAAGATACTCAGGCTGCGCTGCGCGCAATTCTTGCGGGCGATGTTTCTACGAGCGATAGAAGACTGACCTCAGCGGGAGAGCTTGTTCCTGAGGGATTATTTCTGCACGTAAAAGGCGCTATTCCGTACGTGAGTAGAGGCGGACTTAAGCTCCAACGCGCCTTTGAAGTTTTTGATTTTACAGCACAGCATAAAAAATGCTTAGATATTGGCTGTTCAACTGGTGGTTTTACCGATTGCTTGCTTCAAAATGGAGCTGCTACGGTTACCTCAGTTGATGTTGGCTATGCGCAGTTTGATTGGTCGCTTAGAAACGATAGCAGGGTTGAACTGCTAGAACGAACAAATATTACTTCGCTGCCGGAATTGGGCTACTCTCACGTCTTTGATGTAGCTGTGTGTGACGTGTCGTTTACTTCAATCCTGTCAATTCTTCCCTCTGTCTTAGATGTTTTAGCTCCTGAAGGAGTATTTGTTACGCTGGTCAAACCGCAGTTTGAAGCTAAGAGGGAAGAAGTGGGTGAGGGCGGTATTGTGACTGATGCCTCCGTGCGTCTGCAAACGCTGCAAAAGGTTTCCGATGCGTTTAAGGAAGCTCATATGGGTCCTTTGGGCGCGTGTGAAAGTCCTATTCACGGTGCTAAGGGTAACGTGGAATATTTACTGTTTGGACAGCTTGAGGCAGGTTCGCATGATTTGGATCTTGCTTCAGTGGTATCGAGTCATTCTGTAGAAATAGTGAAATAGAACGAATGTTCTATTTTGTAGTATTGTTTGTATTTTTTTAGGTATACTAAGTACATCGAATCAGACGCTTTAACTGTTTCAGTTGTGCAATCAAGCAAAATCGGGAGAGTGGTTTGCGTGAAGGTACTTCTTGTTCCAAATTATTCAAGAGAAGTTGCTGTTTCTGGTGCACGTGAACTTGAAGAATGGCTCTTTGAGCAGGGCTGTGATGTTCAATGGGCACACGATAAAAAGCTATTCCCGGATAAAGTTGTAGATTGTTCTGATTGCCAGCTTGTTATTTCTCTTGGTGGAGACGGAACGCTTCTGAGGGCCGCCAAAATTGTTGAGTATTCAGAAATTCCAATTTTGGGTATCTCTTATGGTCACCTTGGCTTTTTAACTAGTGCAACTCCTCATCAAATGATTGAGATGGTAGCTGATGCTCTTGCTGGAGAGCTTCACGTATCTAGAAGAGCAACACTTGCAATAGAAACAGAGTATGAGCTTCCATCTGGAGAAACTTACGTCGAGAAGACCTTCTCGCTCAATGATTTTGCAGTTTCCAGAGGTGGAGCAGGCGATATGGTTGAGTTTACAGTTTCTGTATCAGGCAACCATATTGATAAGCTTCGCGGTGATGGTTTTGTTGTTAGTACAGCAACTGGATCCACCGGCTATGCTCTTGCTGCTGGTGGCCCTATTGTTACACCAGAGTTCTCGGGAATGGTTTGCGTGCCAATCGCACCACATACTATTTTGGCTCGTGCATTCCTTACCTCTCCTTCTGATGTGGTTGAAATTACCATGTCAAAAGATAGGCCGGCGACATGTCACTTCTTCTCTGATGGGCAAAACATTAAGCATCCAGAAGAGGGTGTGGCTACCAAAGCTCGTATTAGCCGTGGACCAGGAGATATCATTCTGCTTGATAGAAGTGCTGATAGTTTCTATCGTTCAGTTTCTCGTGTATTTTACGGTAAAACTGGTCAGTAAGCAGGTCATATATGCTTGATGAACTTCGCGTGCAAAATGTTGCACTTATTGAAGACGCTTCTCTTGCACCCGCCTCAGGTTTAACTGTTTTAACAGGAGAGACAGGTGCTGGTAAAACCGCTCTTTTATCTTCCATTAAGCTCTTAGTAGGAGAGCGTGCGGATGCTTCTGCAGTAAGAGAAGGAACAGACGCTCTTAGGGTTGAGGCACGCTTTTTTACCTCGCCAGAAGATCAAGAGGGAATTGTAGTCTCTAGAAAAGTCTCTGCTGATGGCAGAGGCAGAGTAGAGATTGATGGCCACATGGCATCAGTTAAAGAACTGGCCGGAGGTATTGGAACATCAATTGATCTGTGTGGTCAGCATGAGCATCAAAGGCTGCTTGACGTAAAGAACCATGTCAGCATGTTGGACGCATGGATTGGATCAGATATTCAATCTTGTCAGACAGAGTATGTAGACGCTCTTCATGCTTACCATGCTGCAGTCGCTGAACTTCAACGAGTTATTGAAGTAAGCCAGTCTAGCAATGCAAAGATTGATGAAGCGGCATTTCTTGTTCAAAGAATTGATGAGGTCTCTCCTAAAGAAGGAGAGCTAGAAGATCTAGAAGAGCAACTTCCTCGGTTTGAACACGCAGAAGCTCTCCTTCAAGCTGCAGGAGGAACACACGAGTTACTCTCAGGTGATGAGGGCGTTATTGATTCTCTCTCTGATGCAGTTCAGATGCTTCAGAGTGCTGCAACGTTTGATGCTACGCTAGGTAATTATGCAGAGTCTCTTTCAAGCGCACTTATAGAGATTGAGGATGTTTCTTCAGAGCTCAGAAGCTATGTTGGATCTCTCGATTTTGATGAAGAAGCACTTGAAGAGATGGAAAGTCGTATGGCTCGTCTTCAGGGTCTTATGAGAACGTACGGTCCTGGCATGAAAGATGTATTTAAGAAATACCAGGCAGCTCAAAATCTTCTTGAAGTTACAAGAGACACAAAAAAGCTTGTCCGTGAGGCACAGACAGAAGTAGATAAAGCAAAAGAAACTCTTACCGTAAAGGCTCAGGCACTTAAAAAGGTTCGTGTTGCTGCAGCTCCAAAACTTTGTGATGCTGTTACTAAGCAAATGAGTCATCTGCAGATGGGTTCAGCTCAGATTGAATTGAACTTTGAAGATCTTCCTTTTGAGCAGTGGAATAAAGTTGGCTCTACAAAGATTGAGCTTATGTATAAGCCTTCAGCTCAGATGACTGCTCGTCCGCTTAGAAAGATTGCCTCTGGTGGTGAGGTTTCTCGCGTCATGCTTGCATGTAAAGTGGTTCTAGGAGAGTCTGACGTCTGCGATACGCTTGTATTTGATGAGGTTGACGCTGGCGTTGGTGGAGCTACTGCCGTTGCTCTTGCAGAGGTTTTAGCGCAGCTTGCTAAAACACATCAGGTGATTGTGGTGACTCACTTGCCACAGGTTGCTGTTATGGCCTCTAAACAGTATGTAGTCTCAAAGACAGAAGAACATAACGCGCTCCCTATAACTTCTCTTACAGAGGTTTCTGGTACTCAGAGAGAAGAAGAGATTGCACGCATGCTTTCAGGCTCTATAACTGAGGCTTCTTTGGCTCACGCGCATGAGCTGCTGTCAGAAGTCCGCTAGATTTTTCAGAACTATATGGACATAACAATGTATTTGTTTGGAGATTAAATTTCTCGGCACTATGGGCCTTAAAGCGGAATAATATAAAGACCCGTAGAAATGTAATTGGCTAATCTTACCTACGGGAGTAATCCATGACCAAGCACATATTTGTAACAGGTGGCGTTGTTTCCTCTCTTGGAAAAGGAATCACTGCTGCATCTCTCGGCCGACTTCTTAAGGCTCGTGGCTATAAGGTCATGATGCAAAAAGCTGACCCATATCTCAATGTTGACCCAGGCACTATGAGTCCTTTCCAGCATGGTGAGGTTTTTGTCACTGAGGACGGTAAAGAGACTGACCTTGACCTTGGTCATTATGAGCGCTTTATTGATGAGAACCTTACCAGGGAGTCTAACTTCACCACTGGCCTCATTTATCAGTCTTTGATTCAGCGTGAGCGCGCTGGAGACTTCCTTGGTGGTACAGTTCAGGTAATTCCTCATGTAACTGATGCAATTAAGGCTCGTTTTGCTCGCATTGAAGAGGTTACTAATGCCGATGTAGTCATTACAGAGCTTGGTGGCACTATTGGTGATATTGAGTCTCAGCCTTTTGTTGAGGCAATTCGCCAGTTTAGAAAAGAGCGTGGCGCAAGCAACGTTGCTATTATTCACGTGAGCCTTGTTCCTTATATTGCTGCTGCTCATGAGGTCAAGACTAAGCCTACACAGCACTCCGTAAAAGAGCTTCGTTCCCTTGGTATTCAGCCAGACTTTATCGTGTGCCGTTCTAGCCATTCTGTGGATGACTCTATTCGCGAGAAAATCGCTAATTTCTGCGACGTTGATGCAGATTGCGTTTTTGAGAACAATGATCTGCCTTCAATTTACGATGTTCCAGCACACCTGGCAGCACAGGGATTTGACAAAAAGGTACTTGAGCGTCTTGGTCTTGAAGTCCGTCCAAGTGATCTTGGCAGCTGGGAAGCATTTACTACTGCTATGCATAAGGCAAATGCACTTGAAGACGCAACAAGAATTTATGTTGTCGGCAAGTATACGCAGCTGCCTGATGCTTACCTTTCTGTTATTGAGGCACTTCACCACTCTGGTATTTTCTATGGCAGGCACGTTGATATCCGCCTGGTAAATGGTGAAGAGCTGACAGAAGAAGACGTAGAGCAGGAGCTTGCTGGTGCGGACGGCATTTTGGTTCCTGGCGGCTTTGGTCTTCGCGGCGTAGAGGGCAAGATGGTTGCTATTCGTCGTGCTCGTGAGCTCAAGATTCCTTACCTTGGTGTTTGCCTTGGCATGCAGATGGCTGTTACTGAGTTTGCTCGTGACGTCTGCGGCATGGAGGGCGCAAATTCAGCAGAGTTTGGTCCAGATACTCCATATCCTGTCATCGATCTTATGCCTGATCAGGAGGATATTACTGACAAGGGCGGTACCATGCGCCTTGGTTCTTATCCTTGTAAGGTTGTTGAGGGAACTCTTGCACACGAGGCATATGGCAACAACTTGGTTTACGAGCGTCATCGTCACCGCTATGAGGTAAGCAACGTATTCCGTAATCAGCTTGTTGAGGCTGGTCTGGTAGTTTCTGGTGTTTCTCCAGACGATCGCCTTGTAGAGATGATTGAGCTTCCAGAGTCTGTTCACCCTTGGTTTGTTGCAAGTCAGGCACACCCAGAGTTTAAGAGCCGTCCAACTCATCCTGCACCTTTGTTCCGTGAGTTTGCACGTGCAGCAATCGCTCATCATGAGGGTGTTGACCGTCATGATGTAAACCAGGCCCTTTAAGCAGAATTTTTACTAGGGAAGAATACGTATGGACCTCGCTCAGGCGCGTACAGAATTTTTAGCGTACGTTGCTGTTGAGCGGGGTCTTTCTGTCAATACGCTTGATGCCTACACCAGAGATTTAGAGGGTTATCTCCTCTGGTTAAGTAGCAAAAAAATTACTTTGCCCAGCCAGGTGACTCGCTCTGATGTAGAAGAATACATTGGCTCTCTTAGAGATTTAGGTATGGCTCCAGCTTCAGTTGAACGCCATACTGCTGCTATTAGAAACTTCCACAAGTTTATGGCTGTCGAGCAAATTTGCGAGTCATCGCCAGCTGAAGATTTACCTACTGCAGCAAGAATTCAAAGGCTTCCTGATGTTATCTCTCAGGAGAAGGCAGAAGAGCTGCTTGACCAGCCATTCCCTAATTCACCTCTAGGAATTAGAGATAGAACCATACTTGAATTGTTGTATGGCTGCGGACTTCGTGTATCTGAGCTCTGCGATCTTGAGGTGCGTGGAGTCTTTCTAGAAGATGAGCTCTTACGCGTTTTTGGTAAGGGCTCTAAAGAACGTGTAGTTCCTGTATTAGGCTCTGCGCATCGCGCGCTTAAAACATACCTTTATGAGGCTCGCTCGCTTTTGCTTAAGCACGGTCAGGTGTCTGAGGTGTTTGTAAATGCCAGAGGTGGACGCATTTCTCGCCAGTCGGTGCATAAATTAGTGGCAAATTACGGCAGGGTAGTGGGAATTGAGGGTTTGCACCCTCACACGCTGCGCCACAGTTTTGCCACACATCTTCTAGAAGGCGGCGCTGATCTTCGCTCGGTGCAGGAGCTTTTGGGACATGTTGATATTTCAACTACACAGCTCTATACGCACGTAGATAGGTCTCACATTAGAGATGTATATCTTGAGGCTCACCCAAGAGCTCATGTTCGTACGGACAAATAGACGAGCTTGATGCTAGCTTGGCTCGCGTTTGACCCGCGCTTCAATCGCGCTTGACTTGCGCTTGACGCAATCGCGGAGCAAGCGTGGGATAGGTGTGGGGCAAAGTGGTGACTGCGTAAAAGCAGAGCAAAGGCTTTGTCAGAGCAACGTGTGATTTTCGCCACGAGTTCACCACAATTTCCTCAAAAATTATTACGACATAAAAAATTTAATAAATCGAGCTTAAGGCTAAGAAAATCCGTTCTTTTGTAGTTCGGATTTTTTTAAACACTACATATTGTGGTCTTGCTCTATCAATTCTCATCTTTGTTAAACCCCAGCTAGACCATAAGAAAAATACTTGGTGTTGGAAAGTGTTTTCTAGTGTGTGTAAGTGTCGGAATGAGTTATATTTATTTCACGTTCAATCGACGGACTATGCCCAAGCGTTGCCGCGCACACACAACACAAACACAGCCCGCGCGGCAAGGGGCGCCAACGTGAAAGGGGGAGACATGCTTACTGGTCAGTATCAGCGTTCGCTGGACTCCAAGATTCGCGTGACTCTTCCTGCACCTCAGCGCAAGCAGCTTGGAGATGTTGTCATCTTGCTCCGTCGACAGGACGCGCTTTACGGCTACTCACCTGAGGCGTACGAGGCTTGGATTGCAAGTCTGAACCTCAACCCAAGGAACCGCGACGACGTCACAGCACTTCGTATGCTGAACGCAGCAGCAACAACCGTCGACATTGACTCGGCCGGCCGCGTTGCTCTGGGAAAGATTGACGAGTCCGATCCACAGGCTAGGGAGAAGCTCCAGCTTGACCGCGACGTCACCATTGTCGGTAACGGCGACCACTTTGAGATTTGGAACACCAACAAGTGGAACAGCCTCTTCTCGGCAGATGACCGCGTTGCAACGCTCGAGGACCTCATCTTTGGCGCCTAGTGAGGCGAGAAGATCGTGAAGGTAGAAGACGGTAACTTGAAAGTCGAATATCGGCACCAACCAGTAATGCTTGTAGAAGTGCTGCGCGAGCTGGACCCCAAGCCAGGTGAAGTTGTTTGCGACTGTACCTTGGGAGGAGCGGGTCACACCGTAGAGATGGCAAAGCTGATTGCTCCAGACGGTCTTTCCATTGGAATTGACCAGGACGCAATGGCTCATCAAGCAGCAGCTGCTCGCCTGAAGCAAGAAGTACCAAACGCGGAGTTTTTGCCGCTTAAGGGAAACTTTGGCGACCTCGATGAACTTCTCGTCTCTGCAGAAGTCCCCGGAGTTGACTGTTTCCTCTTTGACATTGGTGTTTCTTCTCCTCAGCTTGATATCCCAGAGCGAGGCTTTTCGTACCACGAAGATGCCCCGTTGGATATGCGAATGGACCCGGGCAAACAAACTCCAACTGCACAAGAGGTCATCAACACCTATAACGAAGCCGACCTCGCCCGAATCCTTCGAATTTACGGAGACGAGAAATTTGCCTCACGCATTGCACGACGCATTGTACAAACGCGAGAAAAGCGTCCCATTCAAACGACGCTTGAACTTGTTGAGGTAATCAAGGCGGCAATTCCCGCAGCAGCACGTCGTCACGGCGGACATCCTGCCAGAAAGACGTTCCAAGCACTTCGTATTGAAGTAAACCACGAGCTTGAGGTTTTGGAACGCGGACTTCGCTCTGCAATTGCCTGGGCTAATCCAGGAGGCAGGATTTGCGTTATCTCGTACCACTCGCTTGAAGATCGCATTGTCAAGCACGTGTTCTCCGAGCTCAGCCAAGGTTGTATCTGCCCGCCAGACCTTCCGGTTTGTATGTGCGGTCAAGTGCCGATAGTTGACGTGATTACGCGCAAACCTCTTGTGGCAACTCCAGAAGAGATTGAGCGCAACCCAAGGGCGAGAAGTGCCCTGATGAGGGTAGCGGTTAAACGCGACCCAGAGAAATGAAGTACCCCATAGCACTTGTTGCTTGGTGTGAAGAAGTTTTTGAAGGGATTGAAGTTTAATGGCACGTTACGGATCAGAAGCTGTAGCACGCACAACTCAGTTTGAGCATGAGTACGCTCCTGAACAGAGCACTCGCTCATCTTTTGAGGTTGTCCCTGGTGGCGGCCTTGATGCTGATGCTCGCCGTGGCGTAAGCAGCCAGTTCATCCAGCGTGTCAAGCTTATTGCTGTTGCTGCAGCACTCTTCTTGACGCTTGGTGTTGTCCGTATTGGTATCTCTACCGCCACGGTTTCAACTCTTCAGGCTAACAACGTCATCAGAAATGAAATGCGCGCAACAACCGCAACTAACGATTCCCTGCGCGTTTCTCGCTCCCTGCTTGCAAGCACTACACGCATTGAGCGCATTGCTACTCAGAATTACGGTATGACTCTTGAGACAAATCGTCCTGTTGTAGACGTAAGCAACAACGCTTAGGCGTAAAATATACGTTGTGAGTACGCAGAATCGACATACTCGCGCATCGCGCAGAAAAACTCCTGAGGCCTCGTACGACGAGGCCTCTCGTGTGCATTTTCGTGGTCATCGTGGTAGCAGCGGTGGCTCGGATGGTGTTGGCCCTGAAGGTAGACTCCGTCGCGTAGCAGCTGCTATGGCAATTATGGTGGCAATTGTTGTTCTTAGGCTTGCTTGGCTGCAAATCTTTACGGCAGCAGATCTTGCAAAGGGTGCCGAGAATAACCGCACCAACGACATTGTCTTACACGCTCGTCGCGGCACCATTTACGACCGCAACGGCAATGTCTTAGCCATGAGCGTTGACTGCAAAGACATCTATGCCAATCCTTCAGAGATTAAAGACGCAAGCTCCGTAGCTCAGGTCTTTGCCTCGCTCTTAGGCGGAAGCCCTTCAGACTACCTCGGAGACCTGCAGCAAGACACCACCTTTGTCTACGTGCGTCGTCGTGTTGACACTGATACCGCTTCTAAGATTGAAAAAGCACTTGACGAGAAAAACCTCAAGGGCGTCTATTTTGTCAACAACACCAAGCGTGTCTATCCCTATGGCAACGTTGGTGTTCAGATTCTGGGCTTTGTAAACGCAGATAACGAGGGCGCTTCTGGCCTTGAGTATTACTACAACGATATCCTTGCAGGTACTAATGGCCATATGATTGTTGAGACCGGCGCTGGTGGTACGCCAATTGCTGGCGGTACTTCAAACATCACTGAGGCACAAAATGGACAGGACATTGTTCTTTCCATTGATATTGAGCTGCAGAAGAAGGCGGAAGAGCAGCTTACTGCCGCAGTCAAAGACTTTGAAACCCAGCAGGGTGGCTCAATCATGGCTATGAATCCTCGTACCGGAGAAATCTATGCCGCTGCTTCGTACCCTCTGCCAGATTTTAAGAGCGATAACGGCGTTGACTACGAATCCCTCAACCTCAAGCTCGTCTCAAGTATCTATGAGCCTGGCTCGGTATTTAAGGTAATTACCACCTCAATTGGTATAGACAATAACCTCTTTGGTCCAAATTCAACCTTCAACATTCCAACTGAGCTCAAGGTTGGCGATAACAAGGTTACCGACGACGACTGGCGTACCAGCGCCATGGACATGAGTGTAAGAGAGATGCTCAGGCGTTCCTCCAACGTTGGTATGGCCTTCCTCGAGACACAGCTCATAGGTGATGAGCGCTTTGCAGCAGGAATTGATAAGTTTGGCATAGGCCACACCACGGGCATTGACTTCCCTGGTGAAGCTACAGGAATTGTCCGCTCTCTGGACGAATATGAAGGCCCAACGGGCGGAAACATGGCGTTTGGTCAGGGTCTTGCAATCCCATTTATCCAGGTCATTCGCGCATATACCGCTGTTGCTAATAAGGGAACTATGGTGACTCCACACTTTATGGTTTCTAAGGGCGGTCAAGAGGTTACCTGGCCTACTAAAGACGTTATTTCCGCTTCCACAGCTTCGGCCGAGCTTGACATGATGACTACCGTTGTCAAAGAGGGTACCGGTGTTCGTGCAGGTATCTATGGCTATACCGTTGCTGGTAAAACGGGTACGGGCCAGCAGGTTGTGGAAGAAACCGGCTCGTATGGCGAGAATTCCGGTTTTGTTGATTCCTTCTGCGGTATCGTGAATCCATCAGAATCTGATTTGATGGTTTACGTTGGACTTAACGATACCCACCATCTTGCATCGCAGTCTGCCGCTGTGGTCTTCTCGCAATTTGCAAAAGACGCAGCTACACGCCTTAATATTCAACCAATCAATAACTAGGAGAGCTCATGGTAAAGCTTTCGGTTGAACAGATAGTCGCAGCTACAAATGCACGACTGCTCCACCGTGGAACCCGCGAGGTTGCGGGCGCGGCCGTCATTGACTCTCGTGAGGTCCAGGAAGGCTCGCTCTTCGTGGCCTTCGCTGGCGAGAAGGTCAATGGAAACTCCTATCTCTTATCTGCTGCCCAGGCGGGCGCTGCTGTTGTTGTGGCATCTGAGCCTGTAGCAGACAATCTGCTCGACAACCTGGCCGCCACAGGAGTCAGCGTTCTTGAAGCCGCTGACGATGACTGTGAGGCGTTTCTGCTGGCTCTTGCCGCTGCTTGGCGAGAAGCCCATCCAAACTGGCTGGTTGTGGGTGTAACCGGATCAGTTGGTAAAACTACTACCAAAGAAATGCTTCGTCGTGGCATTGGCGCTACCCGCCGTGTGCATGCTACTGCTGGCAACCACAATAACCTCATTGGCCTGCCTCTCACGGTGCTTTCTACTCCAGAAGACACTGAGGTACTTGTGCTTGAGCTGGGCATGAATCATGCCGGTGAGATTACCAGGCTTACCTCTGTTGCCCGTCCAACAGTGGCGGTCATTACCAACGTTGGCACCAGCCACATCGGTCTTCTCGGCAGTCGAGAAAACATTGCGCGCGCCAAGGCAGAGATTGTTTCTGGCATGCGCGCATTTGGCTCAATTGAGCCTACGCTTATTCAGGCTTCGGCAGGGGACTACACCAAGTTCATTGCAGATGAGTTTGCTCGACCTGCTCACGTTGTTTGCAAGACAGTAGGCGCAACAGAGGCTGACGTCATGAGTGCGCAGCAGGTCACGCTTGACGAGGAGGGCCTTCCAACTGCCACTATTAGTGCTGCTTCTGGCTGGTCGCGCACGGTAACCCTTGAGGTGCCTGGTCGCGTTGTTGTCGACGACCTTCTTTTGGCGCTTGAGGCTATAGAGACGCTTGGTCTTGACCTTGATGCTGCAGCAGAAGCTATTGAGCAGATGTCAGCCACTCGTATGCGTCTTTCGGTACTTGATGCAACCTGCGGTGCCAAAATTATTGATGACTCTTACAATGCAAGTCCTAACTCTACAGCTGCAGCCCTTGACGTTTTGATGCAGATGCCTGCAGAGGGCCGTCGCATTGCTCTTATCGGAGAGATTGGCGAGCTTGGACCAGAGGAGAAGCGCCTCCACGGTTATGTGGGCGCTTACATTGCCGCTAAGAACCCAGACCTTGTTGCCTTTGTTGGCACGGGAGCCGCGCGTGAAATGGTTGAAGCCGCACGTGTCATGGGTTTCTCGGAAGATAAAATTGAACAGTTCAGCGATGTCAACGAAGCACTTACCGTGCTCGGACCAGTACTGAAGCGAGGAGACGTTCTTCTCGCCAAGGCATCTAGGTCTGCTCAGCTTGATATTTTTGTAAAAGGAGTTACCGAGTAATGTTTTACCAGACTATTTACCCAACATACCAGGTGTTTGTTGCGCTTGGTGTCTCCTGCATCATCACGTTGATTTTAATGCCGCTCTTTATCAAACTGATGAAGAAAGAGGGAGTGGGTCAGCAGGTTCGCGCTGACGGTCCTCAGCAGCACCTGGTTAAGCAGGGTACTCCTACTATGGGTGGCGTTGTTATGCTAGTAAGCATTGTGCTGACCTGTATTGCGCTTGCCCAGTGGAACACCGATCTTATTCTTGCTATGGCTGCTATGCTGCTTACGGGCTCGCTGGGCCTTCTGGACGATATTGAGTCCGTTGCCCATGGAAGAAGCCTTGGCCTCACCGCATCTCAGAAGATGGCTGGACTCATTACTATCTCTGTGGCATTTTGTCTGGCAGCAGTCAATATTTGGGGCATTACTCCTATTATTGCGTTCCCTGGTGGCCTTGAAATCAACCTGGGCATCCTCACTACTACCGTCAATTTAGGTGGAAGCGTAATTTCTATTCCTTGGTTGTACCTGTTCTTTGTCTTTTTGCTCATGGCAGGCCTTTCCAACGCTGTCAATCTGACCGACGGTCTTGATGGCCTCGCTGGTGGCTGCGTTATGGTCGTCATGATTTTTATGGCTGCGGTAGCTTTCCGCTATGGCGAGAGTAGCCTTGCTGTTTTTGCCGCATCTATCGCAGGCGCTTGTATTGGTTTTTTGTGGTTTAACAGCTATCCTGCAAGCATTTTTATGGGAGACACCGGCTCTCTTGCCTGGGGCGCTGCCTTTGCAGCTCTGGCTGTCCTTACCAAGACTGAGGTAGTTTCCCTGGTCATGGGCGGCCTTTTTATCATCGAGGCACTGTCCGTTATCATTCAGGTTGTAAGCTACAAGGCAACTAAAAAGCGCGTATTCTTGATGGCTCCACTGCATCATCACTTTGAGAAACTTGGCTGGAACGAGACAAAAGTAGTCTTTAGATTCTGGATTATTTCTGGCGCATTTGCTGCTCTGGGCTTTGCTCTGTACTTCCAGCTTCACTAAAGATATTGCTCTTAGAAAGGACCGTTTGCGTGTCGCTTCTAGAAACACTTGGAAATGTATGTGTTCTTGGTTTTGGTAAGACCGGCGTCTCTGTCTGCACGTATTTGCTGCAGCAGCCAGAGGGTCGTGTGTCTTCCGTAACTCTTGTGGGCGGCGCAGATGCTACTGTTGGCGAGAAGATCCAAGAGCTTGCAGACTCAGGCGTACAGGTACAATGCGGCTCCGATCAGGTTAAGGGTACCTTTGACCTGACTATTGCATCTCCTGGTATTCCAGACACCTCTGAGCTGTTCTTAAGTGCAAAGGCAGCTTCTCAGCAGATTATGGGTGAGCCAGAGTTTGCTTATCAAGAGAGCCCTTCACAGTGGATTGGCATTACCGGCACAAACGGTAAAACTACTACCACAAGTTTGACCACGTCAATCCTGCAGTATGCAGGCCTTGATGCAAGCGCTGTTGGCAATATCGGATTAACTATTACGGACCAACTTGCAGAGAGAAAACCTAAGAGCTGGTTTGTAGCAGAGCTTTCAAGCTTCCAGCTTGCTACTACTCAAAAATTGCATCCTCACGTTGCGATGCTTTTAAACATCACACCTGATCACCTTGAGTGGCATGGTTCGCTCGAGGCGTATGCAGCAGCTAAAGAGAAGATTTTTGCCAACCTTGATGCAAATGACCTGGCAATTGTTTCTGACTTGGATGAGTTTTGCCAAGACGTGTCTTCTCGCCTTGAGGCTCGAGGCATTGCCGTATGCCATCTTGCTCAGACAGATCCCGGTACACAAAACGCCGCCTTTGTACGCACTGGTGCGCTGGTAGTCAGGCTATCTGGTAAAGAGATGGAGCTTGTAGCAGCTGATGCACTCCACATTAGGGGAGCGCACAATGCACTCAACGCTCTTGCTGCAGCTGCATGTGGCCTATTCCTGGGACTTGATATTGTTTCTATTAGGCATGCCCTGTTGGACTTTATGCCGCTTGAGCACAGAATTGAGCCAGTTGATACGGTTAATGGTGTTTTGTACGTTAACGATTCCAAAGCAACAAACACTGATTCAGTTGAAAAATCATTAACTTCGTTCCCAGGTAAAGACGTTATTTTGCTACTTGGTGGTCACGATAAGGGCACAGAGCTTGATGAGTTCGCTCAGAAGGTGTCCGCTACCTGTGCATACGCAATCTGCTTTGGAGAGGCAGGTCCTCGCTTTGCAGAGGCGCTTCGCCGCGTTTCTGGCGGCCATGCAGAAGTGGTAGAAGAGCCTCATATGCATGAAGCTTTTGACCGTGCGGTAGAGCTTGCTCGTCCAGGTTCTGTAGTGCTTCTCTCACCAGCATGTTCCTCATTTGACGAGTTCACAGGCATGGCTCAGCGTGGTCGTGTCTTTAAACAGCTCGTGGCAGATCTTGCTCAAAAAGAGAGCGGTCGATAATGGCTACCAGCAGAAACAGAACAGGGGAGCGCGCGCAGCAACCACGTACTTCTCGCCAGAAATCTTCCGAGGGCTCGCAGGCTAAAGGCCGCTTTGGTGCTATTCCAGAGCGTTTTATGCAGCCTCGTCTGGTGCTTCTGGTATCAACGGCTATTCTGGTGTGCTTTGGCCTGGTAATGATTTATTCCGCATCCTCGATTTCTGCAATGACTTCTGAGGACATGGGCTATAACCCCTTCTACTACGTGCAGCGTCAGCTTGGCTTTGCTGCGGCAGGAGTTGCGTTAGCATTTATTGTTTCTCGCATTGACTATCGCGCAGTAGTAAGAAGCTTCCAGGTACCTATATGGGTTGTGACCATTGGAATGCTAGCAATTATTTTTACTCCTATTGCTGGCGCTGATGCATATGGTGCAACCCGTTGGATTTCAATTGGACCGTTTTCTTTCCAGCCGTCTGAGTTTGCAAAGATTACCATCTTAATTTCTGTCTCGTACCTGGCTCAGCAGTACTTTATCGATCAGACCATAGATCAGATGGAGTTCTTTAAAAAGTTTGCTATTGCTGCGCTTGCGCCACTGCTTCTTATTTTGGCCCAGCCAGACAAGGGCTCCACATTGATTATTGTGGGAACACTTTTGGTCATTGGCTACCTTGCCGATGTTGACCGAAGGGTTCTGGCAACTATTGCTGTTGCTGGCTTTATTGGCTTTGCCTTCTTATCTCTTAAAGACGATTATTCTCGTGCCCGCGTTGTGACTATGCTTAACCCTTGGGCTGATTATTACGGCGCAGGTTATCAGCTTGCTCAGGGCTTTTATGCCTTTGGTTCTGGCGGTATTTTTGGCGTTGGCTTTGGTTTTTCTCGCCAGAAATATTCATATTTGCCTATGGCTCACAATGACTTTATTTTTGCAGTCATTGGAGAAGAGCTTGGCTTTATTGGTGTTTTAGGTCTTTTGGCTGTATTTGGCGCGCTGGTATGGGCGGGCTTTAAGATTGCTCGCTATGCACCAGATTTGACCGGCAGGCTTATTGCTGCAGGTTGTACCTCTATGTTTATCATCCAGGCCTTTGTTAACATCGGGGGTGTTTTGGGCCTTTTGCCTCTTTCTGGTAAGCCTCTGCCGTTTATCTCATACGGCGGTTCAACCATCATGTCTAGTATCTTGATGGTTGGACTTTTGATGTCTGTTTCAAGGCAGTCAAGGCTTCCAGAGACCGAGTACGATAGGCAGCGCGCTTCTTGGAGCATAGCTGAAGAGCAGGATACCTTTGATGCTCCAGGTTTTGCTGGTCTTACCATGGTTGATGGTGGGGTAGGAGTAGGCATGCCACTCCCACGTTCTTCTCGCCCTAAGAGTAGCGCTCAGAGTTCCGCACGTCCTTCACGAGGCGTTTTGCGTTCAAGAGATGACGATGCCCCTCAAGGCCGTATTACAACAGACGCCTCCGGAAGGCGCAGAATTGATTTGGGACCTTCTGCATCGGATAGGCTTCGTGGAAATAACACTAGGCCTCGTCGATAGCTGATTTCTAGGAGATGGATTGCATGACAGAACAGAAGAAACTCTCTGTTGCAATTGCTGCAGGTGGAACCGCAGGTCACATTAACCCAGCTCTGGCTCTAGCTGAGGAGCTCCGTGAGCGTGGTCACCAGGTTACGTTTTACGGTCAGCCCAATAAGCTTGAGGGTACGCTGGTACCTGAGGCAGGATTTGAGCTGGTGCCTATCCATGTAAATGGCTTTGATCGCAGGCGCCCTTGGACGCTTATTAGCGCGGCATACAATCTTGAACGCGCAAAGTCGCAGCTTCACAAGCGTTTCAGAGAGCAGGGAGCTCCTGATGTTGCTATTGGCTTTGGAGCCTATGTTGAGCTGCCATTGCTTCAACTTTGCGCAAAGCTGCATATTCCGTATTTGATTCACGAGCAGAACTCGGTAACCGGTCTTGCTAATCGCGTTTCTGCTGGTAAAGCATCTAAGGTATGCATTGCCTTCCCAGAGGCTCGCAAGGCTTTTGAGGGACGCGTTAAAGCTCAGGACACCATTGTGGTTACCGGAAATCCCGTGCGCAAGAGTGTTCTTTCTGCTGATAGAGCCACTTCTAGGCAAGAGCTGGGCATTGCAGACAATCAAACATTGCTGCTTATCTTTGGTGGTAGCTTGGGCGCTCGTAGTATCAACGAGACGTTTGCCGCGCTTAAGCAGGAGCTTCTTGCCCGTCCTAACCTGCGCATCATTCAGTCAACAGGCCAGAAGCTCTACGACGAGGTTGTCTCGCTCATGAAGCTTTCTGACGAGGAGGCTGCTCGCTGGGAGGTTAAGCCCTACATCTCCAACATGGGTGCCACCCTTGCTGCGGCTGACCTGGTGGTTTCTCGCTCCGGAGCATCTTCTGTGGCCGAGATTGCAGCGCTTGAGCTCCCCAGCATTTTGGTGCCGTATCCTTTGGCAACAGCAGATCATCAGACTACTAACGCACACCTGTTGTCGGATGCGGGAGCAGCTATTCTGGTGCCAGATAACCAGGTGGGCACTACGACCTTCTCGACAGCTCTGTTTGAGCTGGTAGATAACGCGGACCAGCGCAAAAAGCTCTCCGAGGCAGCCGCTACACTTGACCAGCGCAGCGCCGCATCTCTTGTGGCTGACGCTGTGGAAAGTGCCGTTTGTGGCGCATAAAACATTCGGTTTTGCGTTAGAGTAAACATGTCTTGGTATGTCCAAGACGCAAACGATAACAATACTTGGAAAGGCTCTCTTATGGCAGATTCCATGGGCGAGAAGACCATCTCGCGTGCACATTTTATTGGAATTGGTGGCGCAGGTATGAGCGGAATTGCGCTTGTTCTGCACGAGCGCGGCTGCACCGTTACCGGCTCCGATCTAAAGAGCTCGCATTATGTTAGAGAGCTTGAAGATGCAGGTATTCAGGTAAGCATCGGCCACACCGTAGCCACTATTGACGCTGTGATGCCTGATGTCATTGTTACCTCTACCGCAATCCCAGAGACAAATCCAGAGGTCATTCGCGCACGTGAGCTTTCCATTCCTATTTGGCCTCGCGCTAAGATGCTCTCGTATTTGTCGCGCGGCCGCAAGACCATTGCTGTTGCGGGCACTCACGGCAAGACCACCACATCTTCTATGGTTGCTACCATGTTGGACAAACTTGGTGCTGATCCATCATTTTTGATTGGTGGCGTTGTTGAGGGCTACGACACCAACGGCAAAAACGGCAACGGTCAGTATTTTGTCTGCGAGGCGGACGAGTCTGACGGTTCGTTTATGTTCCTTAACCCTAACGTGGTTGTTGTCACCAATATTGAGGCAGACCACCTTGACCACTACGGCTCTCTAGAGAATATCGAGAAGACCTTCTGTGAGTTTATGAGCTTGCTTGATAAGGAAGAAACTGTTGTTATCAACGGCGATAATCCTCATTACGTTGAGCTTGCTCAGTCAACTGGTAGGCACGTAGTCACCTACGGCTTTGATTCAAGCTGCGATTTTGTTTGCACACAGGAGGAGAGAAAAGCTGGCATCGAGAATCCTCTTACCATCAAGACTCCTTCTGGTCAGACTATCTCTGTGGTACTTCCAGCTAATCCTGGTAAGCACAATGTTGCAAACGCAACCGCTGCAATTGCCGTTGCTGATGCTCTTGGCTTTGATCTTGACCAGGCCGCAGTAGCGCTTTCGCAGTTCAAGGGTGCACGCCGTCGCTTTACACACGTAGGCGACATCAACGGTATTACCGTCGTAGACGATTACGGCCACCATCCAACCGAGATTGCAGCAACCATGTCTGCAGCTCTTCCTCTTGGCTTCAAGCGCGTTGTTGTTGTTTTCCAGCCACATCGCTACAGCAGAACGCAAGATCTGGCAGATTCGTTTGCCCATGCATTTGATGGTATTGACGTTTTGCGCGTCATGGATGTCTTCTCAGCAGGTGAGCTGCCTATTCCAGGTGTCTCGGGCAAGACCGTCTCTTCAAGGGTTGAGGTTGCTCATACTGTTCCTGACGTGCGTTATATTCCTTCTCGCCGAGATCTTATCGCAGACCTTCTTGATACGGTTAAACCAGGAGATCTGCTGATTACTCAGGGCGCAGGTGACGTCACTCAGATTGGACCAATGTTTATCCGTGCACTCAAAGAGCGTCTTCAGAACCACTAGGACCTCTGTCGTGAGCTTGTTTAACGCCTATGTAAGCCTTTCTGGGGCCCTTGATGCAACAATCAAGCAAGATGAGCCGCTGAGCCACCATACTTCCTTTAGGATTGGTGGTAAGGCGTCGCTCTTTGCTGCTGTTCACAGCCACGTGGCGCTGGTGCGTGTGCTTGAGGTGCTTGCAGCTAATCGAGTTGATTGGGTGCTTTTGGGCAAGGGTTCAAACATCCTTGTCTCTGATAAGGGCTACAACGGCTGCGTTATTGTGCTCGACGATGAGCTTTCTACCATTTCAGTTGGCGAGAATAACCTCATTACCGCAGGTGCGGGTGCGCTTACGGCACGCGTTTGCAATGAGGCCATGAAAGCAGGTCTTTCTGGCCTTGAGATGTGTGCTGGTATCCCCGGAACTATCGGCGGCGCTCTTTCTATGAATGCAGGTACCAGGCATGATTGGATTGGTAAAGCCGTCCGTGATTGTGTGGTGCTAAAGCCTGGCAAGGGTCTTGTACGCTACGATGCCTCCGAGATTGAATGGGGTTATCGCTATACCACGTTTGCTCCAGATGAGATCATTCTTGAGGCAACGTTTGCGCTGACAGCATCTAATCGTCCTAAAGTTGCTCTTGGTATGGATACGCTCTTACAGCGTAGAAGAAATACTCAGCCAACTGGTCAGCTTTGCTGCGGTTCTGTCTTTAAGAATCCAGGTAGTAGGTCTGCTGGTGTACTTATTGAAGAGTGTGGTCTTAAGGGAGCTACTGAGGGCGGCGCACAGATTTCTGATATTCATGCCAACTTTATTGTGAATACCGGTAACGCCACCGCCTCAGATGTCATTGCACTTATGCGCAGAGCACACGATGCGGTACAAGAAAAGTTTGACATTGATCTTCAGCCAGAGGTTAAACTTCTGGGTTTTGGGGCATAGGGAAGATATGGCAGAAGATACTTCAAAGCAAACAACGCGCCGTAAGGGCACAAAAAGGGAGCCTTTATCGTCTGGTGCTGCTCAGACGGCAGGGGCTACTAAGCCTTCTTTTATGAGTAAGGCCTTTAAGCCTAAGCCAAAGGTTGAGGCTACAGCTTCTAATGCCAAGCCTTCTGCTAAAAAGATTTCTGCCAAAAAGCCAAATAACGCTACAAAAACTGCAGCTCAAGCTCGTGCTGAGCGCATTAAACACAGCAGAAAGGTATCGTTTAAGGCAGTACGCACGGCCTTTATCGTTTTGCTTAGCCTTGCCCTTCTTGCTGGCATTGCTTTTCTCGTCCTACGCTCTTCCTCAGTCTTTGCTATTACCAACATTCAGGTAGAGCCAACAGAGCACGTCTCAAACGAGCAAATTCAAAAGCTCATTGCAGTAGAAGAGGGAACAACGCTGCTTAATATGGATGAATCCCTTATTACCCAAGAACTACAGAAGGATCCTTGGGTAGCTTCTGCAACGTACGAGAGGCAGTTCCCCAATACGCTACGTATTACCATCACAGAGCGCAAGGTCACAGCCATAGTGGCGCTTTCTTCTGGTCCCGTTGCATGGTACTTGGGCGAGAATAACGTCTGGCTTGAGGCAGATCAGCTCAACGTACCAGAAGGAAAAACTACCGCTACTGTTGCGCTTGAGAAGGCAACCTCAGAAGGTGAGCTGCTTATCACAGATGTTCCTGCAACAGTTTCTCCTGTAGCAGGCACCACAGCAACAGACGCAGAAATTCAAGCGGTTATGCAGTATCAGTCTACGTTCTCGTCAGAGCTTACGTCACAGATTGTGAGTTACTCGGCTAGTAGCGTTGATGCGATTTCTGTCACGCTTACCAATGGTGTACAGGTTGCCCTAGGCTCTCCAACACAGATTGCTGATAAAGAAAAAGTGATTCTGGCAATGCTTAAGCAGTTCCCAGGAGAGCTTACGTACTTGAACGTAAGAACACCTGCAAGCCCAACCTATAGGCGCGTTTCTACCGGAAACGTTCAGTCTGGCTCTGGTGTTTCGTAGGTAAACGCGCAAACAACATGTGCCGTTAGGGAATAGTTTCCTACCGTTTACCAGCTTTCTTCACAATTTCTACATATTATTTGACTTGTATGGGTCAGTTGTGCAAATATACCCCGCTTTGCATGAAGCGTAAGCCTTAACTTGAGGTTTAGGGTTTTATACAGCGGTTCTGCGAGCGCATAAACGTAGCCTAAGCGCAGTCGCGCTCCGGGACAAACGGGCACAAGCGTGCCTCAAGGAGGAAGACATGATTAAGGACACCGATACCCTTAACAACTATCTTGCTGTTATCAAGGTTGTTGGCGTTGGTGGCGGCGGAACTAACGCTGTCAACCGCATGATTGAAGAAGGCATCCGTGGTGTTGAGTTTGTTGCTGTAAACACCGATGCACAGGCTCTTGCAATCTCCGATGCTGACATTAAGGTTCACATCGGTACTGACATCACCAAGGGTCTTGGTGCTGGCGCTAACCCTGAGGTTGGTAAAGAGGCAGCAGAGGATAGCCGTGACGAGATCAAGGCTGCACTTGCTGGCGCTGATATGGTTTTCATCACTGCTGGTGAGGGTGGCGGTACTGGTACCGGCGCTGCTCCAGTTGTTGCTGATATTGCAAAGAATGACGTTGGCGCACTGACCGTTGGCGTTGTTACTAAGCCATTCTCCTTCGAGGGCCGTCGTCGTTATGGTTCTGCAGCTGACGGTATCAAGACTCTTTCCGAGAATGTTGATACGCTCATTGTTATTCCAAACGATCGTCTGCTTGATCTTTCTGAGAAGAAGACCACCATGCTTGAGGCATTCCGCATGGCTGACGATGTTCTATGCCAGGGTACCCAGGGTATTACCGACCTCATCACTGTTCCTGGTCTGATTAACCTCGACTTTGCAGACGTCTGCACCATCATGAAGGGCGCAGGTAGCGCAATGATGGGCATTGGTATTGCTGCTGGTGATAACCGCGCTGCTGATGCTGCAACTGAGGCAATTTCTAGCCGCCTGCTTGAGAGTTCCATCGAGGGTGCAACCCGCGTTCTTCTCTCTATTGCTGGTAACAAAGACCTTGGTATTCAGGAGATTAACGAGGCAGCTGACCTGGTTGCTAAGAACGTTGATCCTGATGCAAACATCATCTTTGGTACTGTTGTTGATGAGTCTCTGGGCGATCAGGTTCGCGTAACCGTTATTGCAACTGGTTTCAATGACTCTAACGTTCAGCAGCAGCTTCCAACTCTGAACACTCAGAGTACCACCCGTCCAAGCCGTCCTGCTCAGCCACAGCCAACTCGTCCTGTGACTGCTCAGCCACAGCCTGCTCGCACCAACAACTCTTCTAATGAGAAAGAGTTTGATATTCCAGACTTCCTTAAGCGTAGCCGCATCTAAATATGTGCGCGCTGAATAGACAGTGCTTACACGGCGTGACCCTGCTCATGGATCCTGAGGTTCCATGCGGGGTCACGCTCGCATTTACTGAGCGTACTGGCGGTTTTTCAGAAGGGGAGTTTAGTTCCCTCAATCTGGGCAGTAGGTGTGGAGACAATCTGCAACAGGTGCAAAAGAACCGCCAGCTGGTCTTAGAGGCTCTTGGAGCTGGTGAGCTTTTCTCGCAACTCCTTATTCCTCATCAGGTGCACGGAAGCAAGGTAGTTTGCCTCACTTCTAATACATCAGAGGCTTTTGAGGTGGCTCAAGCTGAGGCAGAAGCTGGTGCAGACGCCATAGTATGTACGGTTCAAAATACGCCTGTGATGTTGGCGTTTGCCGATTGCGTTCCGGTAATTCTTGTAGCTCCCGGCGGATTTGCGGTGGCGCATTCTGGCTGGAAAGGCACAATTGCCCGCATTTCTGCTCGCGCAACCGATGCGCTTTGCCAGGCAACTGGCGCCAAGTCTTCTGAGGTCAAAGCTTATATTGGTCCGCACATTGGCGGCGCTGACTACGAGGTTTCTCCGGAGCTCATTCAGATGTTCTCACAAGAGTTTGGTTCTGGCGTTGTAGACCGTGCGTCTGGCGAGAGGTACTTAGATCTTGGATATGCCGTCAGAGCCGCACTGGTAGATGCTGGTGTACGCGCGTCTGCTATCGAAGAGGTTACTGACTCGACGGCCTCTACAACTGAGCGGTTCTTCTCGTACCGTGCTGAGCATGGTAAGTGCGGAAGACATGCAGCTGTTGCTTACATGGCTGAAAGTTGGGTAGAAGACGTTTAGCGCTATCGGAGAAGGCGTTTAGGCCTATGACAAAAGTCGTTAAACGTTACGTAAGATGTTGATGTATTCACCGCAAGAGATGATGGCTATGACGTACGATTCAGACGAATATCTTGAGTTTATAAAGGCTCGTAGAGCTCAGATTGAGTCACTTGTGGCGGATGCTGCAAAAAAGTCCGGCAGAAGCGCCTCTGAGATTGAAATTGTAGCTGTCTCCAAAACCGTTCCTGTTGAGGCTGTCCTTACAGCTTATAAGGCGGGCTATAGGGTTTTTGGCGAGAATCGCCCACAAGAGCTGACGCATAAACTGACGTGTTTATCTGAAACTCCTTTTGCGTCTGAGATATCTTTTGACATGATTGGTAATCTTCAGAAGAACAAGATTAACCAGGTAGTTGGTAAGGTTCGCTACATTCATTCAATTTCTTCCGAACATCTTGCAGAGGCGGTTTCAAAGCGTGCTGAGGTGAAGGGTACTGAGGAGTCTGTTCTACTTGAGGTAAACGTCTCCGCTGAAGCCTCAAAATCGGGTTTCTCGCCAGAAGAGGTGTCTGAGTCTATTCAAAAAATTGTTGAGCTTCCTCACATTTCTGTTGTGGGACTTATGACTATGGCACCAAAGGATGATCCAGAGCGCGCTAAGAGGACGTTTGCGGGACTTAGAGAATTGCGTGACAAGCTGAGAGAGCAAGTTGGTTTGAAGTTAGATGTTCTTTCTTGTGGCATGAGCGATGACTTTACGTATGCCATTGAAGAGGGTTCTACTACTATTCGCCTGGGTCGAGTATTGTTTGATCCAGCCTATGCGTTAAGTGGGCACTAAAATAGTTGCAAGTTTTTGATACAGTAGTGAGAAGTTACGTGCGTTACAGAAAGGCACAATGATGAGCATTCTTGATACGCTAAGAGCAAAACTTCGTGGTGGTCAGGACGATGAGTACTACGACGATGAGTATTACGGCGACGAAGGTTATGACGAGGTAGATGCAGCTTCTCCTCGTTCCTACGATGACCGCGCACAGCAGGGTTCTTCTAATAGGCTCCTGGGCAATCCATCCAGACCAGAGGCAGAGAGTGTTTCTGTTTACACACGCTCTGGTAAGCCAATTAGCACCAATCCAGCTGCTTCTTATAATCCTCAGCAGGATATGCGCTCCCGTGCTTCTGCATATGCATCTCGTCAGGAGCCCTCTGGATACACTCCTTCTTACGAGCACGCCGTAAGCCCAAATCTGCCAACTCCTGGCGATATTGGTCTTCGTCCTGTGAGCCGTACAAGCTATTCTGGACAGCTGCCACCATATGTTCTTCGTCCTGTTTCTTACGACGATGTTCAGTCGGTAGTTCGTCGTGTTCGTACTGGTCAGCCAGTTGTTCTTATCTTTAAGAACACCAACATTGAGGTTGCTAAGAGAATTTTGGACTTCAGCTTTGGTCTTTCTTATGGCCTTGATGGTGCTGTTGAAGAAGTTGCTGACCGCGTTTTTGTTGTACTTCCTCATGGTGTCTCTTTGACGCAGGCTGATCTTGATAAGCTTGCTGATGAGGGTGAGATTACCAGGTAACCGGAGGTTTTTGTGTTCTCGTATTATGTTTTAAACGCACTCTATACCTTGTTTAGGATTTACAGCGTCTGCATTGTGGTATGGTGCCTGTCCTCTTGGATTACCGTTTCAAATGATTCGGTTAAGAACATTCTTGAGGCAATTGGCAAAATTGTTGAGCCATATCTCAATGTGTTTAGGAAGGTGATTCCTCCAATTTCTGGCGTTGACCTCTCACCGATTATTGCGCTTTTTGTGCTTAATCTTGTGGAACGTTTTGCCATTTCGACGCTGGGTCTTATACTAATATAGGAAACTAGTTTGTCTTTAATTACAAACTGAGTAGTTATGATGTGTGGTACGTCTACTCGCAGACTGAAAGGGAACAAAGATGGCAATCACACCAGCAGACATCGAGCAGCAGACATTCTCTCCTGCTGAGACCGGCTACAATCCAGAGGAAGTTGACGCATTTCTTGAGCAGCTCTCTTCTGAGGTTGATGCAATGCTTCAAAAGATCGCTGACCTTAAGGGCCGTCTGACCAGCACTGAGCAGCAGCTCGCTGCAGCACAGGCTCAGGTTGCAAACCTTGAGGAGAACGCAAGCGTTCCTTCTGTTGAGGAGACAAACGCAGCCGCTATCGCTGCATCCGAGCACCAGATTTCTCAGGTCCTCATTGTTGCTCAGCAGAGCGCAGATAAGCTTGTTGCAGACGCTCGTGCAAATGCTGAGCGCATCCGCAACGAGGCAGACCAGAAGGCTCGTGAGGTTATCCGTCAGGCTCTTGCAGAGAAGCAGACTGAGCTTGATGAGATTGATCGCCTCAAGCAGTCCCGTGAGGACTTCCGCGCTGAGTACCGTAAGCTCCTCCAGCACTTCCTGGATGACGCAGACTCTGTCTTCCCAGAGACTGTTCTTACCAACAATGCTCCAACTGGTTCCCAGAATGCTGCTCAGCCTGCAGCTCAGCAGACTCAGATTTCTGCACCTGCACCTGCAGCTGGTGACTTCAACGATCTTGATTAAGTCTTAGGTCATTACCTTTGTACTGATAAGCGCTCAGCTCTGCTGGGCGCTTTTTTGTTATAAGTCTTCTTGAGCAGCAACCTTACAGCCCAGAGGTAAGCTCTTGGTTAAACGCCTGCTTTTGTTCTATATGATGCACATCCTTTCTGTTTTCTCGCCCCTGATAGCGAGCGGGTACGCCTTGGCTACGCGCAGCTTCTGCACTTGTGGTTGCGGTAAGCTCAGGAAGCCCTTGCCAAACACGCTTTGGCATCCAATGAGCGCGCAAATCGTAACCCCTCTCTGCAGGTCCGCGACCTTCTAGACCAACTCCTTCGTAGAAGCGTCTCCACATGGCTTGCACGTATTTCTCATCAGTTGCAAGGTCTGTTCTAGAGAGCAGCTCTTCTAAAGAAGTGTCATCAAGCTGAATGGTTCCAAAGGTCTTCATTTCTGGGGCATAAAAACTGACTATATGGTGAGCTGGATCAACAATAAAAAATCGTTCCGTGCTCATCCGTTTGACAAAGTAATTGCAGGTTAGTGGTACTACGTTTGCATTAGGCTGAAACACAGACATGAAAGAGCCGTCTGACATGCGAGAAAATCGAACAAATTGACGCGTGTGCTCTCGCTCAGTTTCTACTTGCCTGGCTAATGCGTTAAATTCTGCTACGGTTGGGTCCGCAATATCTTCAAGGGCTCCTACACCATAGGAGAATGCAAGACGGATGTACCTATGCACAATCTCCGGCATCGTATGAGCATCTGAAGCACATGCCAAAACAATGCGACGTGTGATTTCTTTTGTTCCTACCTTCTTCTCTAGGCCTATAAGAACTCGTCTAGCTAAGGCAACTACTGAGTCATCAGAGGGGTCTGGTCCACAGAGAACATGCTCCCCAAGACTAGGCTGACAAAAGCTTTCTCTAACAAGACGTACGTGTGCTGGGTTAGCATGCGAGAGATAGGTGAGCCCTACAGCCCCTACAACGCCTTCTAAGCTTGGATTGCAGGAGATAACAACCTTCTGAGGCTTGGAGAGTCTTGTAAGCCTCTGAACAAGCGAGATAAGCTCTACACTTTGATCAGAAGAGCCTGAGTTGAGAGGACTCAATACGACGTCTTGTTTTGTTGTACGAACTTGCTTTGGCATCAGCAATTACCCTCTGTTTAATCAGTTCTTGGTCAAGTGGGGCTGAGGCATCTCTTACGCCACAGCAGGTGAGAAAATGGTGTGATCGTTTGAGCTGTATTCCTAGCCGTTTAAGATCATCAAAGGTGAGACAAGACCGTCTTCTTGCAGCAATAATTCTTCGTGCACCGGTAGGGCCAATACCGGGCACCCGTAAAAGTATTTCTAGGGGAGCATCCATAATCTCTACAGGAAATTGATTAAGATGTGCCAGTGCCCAACCAAGCTTTGGATCAATTTCTAAATCAAGCCAAGGCGCTTCCGGAGAAACAAGCTCATCAGGAGAAAACGCATAGTAGCGCATAAGCCAATCAGCCTGGTAAAGCCGGTGCTCTCTGCGGAGGGGGACAGGAGTATCCAGCTCAGGAAGACGATTGTCTTCTATAACAGGAATATAGGCAGAAAAGAATACTCGTTTTAACTCAAATTGCTGGTAAAGCGCTTGAGACAAGTGCAATATTTGATTATCCGATTCTGGAGAGGCTCCAATGATAATTTGAGTTGATTGCCCAGCAGGCGAGAAGGACCTCTTGCCCGAAGATACCCTTGATGAGCGCATAAACGTGTTCTTTAAACAGTTGGAACGTAGAGCTAAACCTTCTTTTATGATTTTCTTCTGACTGGGAATAATAATGCCCTTAGACTTACCGACAGACTTCACAATGCCCTTTGATGCATTTTTAGCCTCAAGCAATTGACGTTCTTCGGAGACGCGCAGGCGGTGAATGAAGGACATGGGTTTAGTAATTGTTTCAGCATTTTTGTGAGGGCAAAGTTTAGTAAGTGAGGTTGAGCTAGGTAATTCCAAGTTGACGGAGAGCCTATCTGCCAACCGACCAATAGTGTCAATAAGGTCTGGGTCTGTTCCAGGAATTACTTTTGCATGAACATAGCCGTTGAACAGCAACTCATTTCTGAGGTAGGAGAGACATTCAATCATGAGTTCTGTGGTGTGGTCTGGTGACCCTATAACACCTGAGGAAAGAAAAAGTCCTTCTATGTAATTTCTTTTGTAGAAATCTACGGTAAGCTCGGCTAATTCCTGTGGTGTAAAGGTAGCTCGCTTGGTTTGTGCAGAAGATCTATTGACGCAGTAAGCGCAGTCATAACAACAAGCATTAGAAAGTAAAACTTTTAGCAGCGTAATACAGCGACCATCAGGGGTAAATGAGTGGCAGCAACCTGCTGCTGAGGCCATTCCTACCTTTCCTGCCTGCGGATCTCTGTCTACACCAGAAGAAGTGCACGCCGCGTCAAATTTGGCTGCATCTGCAAGTATGGTGAGTTTATCAAGAGTATCCATGGCAGCAACTTTCTACTTGAAAATAGAACGTCTGTTCGTATACTTAGACTATCACGAATGGGGAAGAAGTAAAGAAAAATCTAGAACAAATGTTTGTCATTTTAAAACCGCAGGAAGGATGTGAATGACGTGTGAAGGATGTATACTTTTCCCATCAACAACTGCGGAAGGAATGGCCATGAGCATACAGAAAAACAGCTCTTCACCATGCCTTTCTCGTCCTGTGAATTTACAGATTCCCACCTACGCGTTGCGTGCATTAGAAGCTCTTGAAGATGCCGGATTTGAGGCGTGGATTGTAGGGGGCTGGGTACGAGACGCCCTACGCGGCTCATTTGCCCATGATATTGACATCACAACATCGGCAACGTGGCAGCAGAGCAAAGCGGCTTTTGAGGCTGCAGACATTTCTGTGCATGAAACAGGTATTGCATATGGAACCGTTACTGCTGTTGTCGAGAAGCACCCTATTGAGGTCACAACGTATCGCTGTGACGGAGAATATCTTGATGGTCGTCGTCCTGATTCTGTGCAGTTTGTCTCTCGTATAGAGGAAGATCTTGCTCGTAGAGACTTCACTATTAATGCAATGGCATATCACCCAAAGAGGGGATTGCTTGATCTTTATTGCGGTCAAGAAGATTTATCTGCACGTGTAATTCGCACTGTTGGGGAGCCTAAGGTTCGCTTTACAGAGGACGCTCTTCGTATGCTTCGAGCATTGCGGTTTGCATGCAGGCTCTCGTTTTCAATTGAGGAGAAGACACATCAGGCACTTACTGAGTGTGCGCCGCTACTCTCTCAGGTTGCATCTGAGCGCATTGGCTCGGAAGTGGCTCAAATTGTTGAGGCTGGCCATATTGCCCATGCTATCAAGCTGGGATTTCCTGTTCTAGCGATAGCAATTCCAGAGCTCTTGCCACTTCAAAACTTTGATCAAAGAAGTCCGTATCATGCTTATGACGTGCTGGAGCATACTGCTCGGGTATGTTCTGCAACAGAAGCCTTTACTGCAGGTACTGCAACACCTGCGCTTAGGTGGGCGGCGCTTTTACATGATATTTCAAAGCCAGAAATGTTTAGCGTTGACGCAGATGGAAGAGGCCATTTTTATTGCCATCCAGAAAAAGGCGCAATCGTAGCAAAAGCCTTGCTTAAGCGCTTAGCTCTATCACAGCACTTGAGTAATGAAGTTTGCGCTCTTGTGGCATTGCATGACTATGATGTGGATGTTACAACGGCGTCGCTGAGGCATATGATTGCCCTGTTAGCCGAGGTAAGTAAATCGGACGGCATTGCCCTTGCGTATGACCTTTTGACGTTAAAGCAGGCAGATGCTCTGGCAAAGGCAAATCCTTATCGTAGCTATGCGGTAACGCTTGAGGCTATGAGGACCCTTCTCTTACATGAGGCAAAACGGGGAATTGCTCAGCGTCCACAAGAGTTGTGCGTTTCGGGAGCAGAAATTATGGAAGTGCTCTCGCTTCAGCCAGGACCTGCTGTGGGCGTATGTCAACGTAAGCTCTTTGAGCTTTATTTAGCAGGTCAAGTGGAGAATAGAAAAGAAGATCTTCTCGCCATTCTCTCTAAGGGTAATTGGTAAAAATAATAAAGAGTGCCAGATTTAATCAATAAAAAAGTAAGGGCTTTGTATTTTTATAGGTTCGGTAAAACGGTATAGTAGGCATAAAAAATTATCAGAGAGGCGTCATTTTATATGACGGATAGTGTCGTATGGGGGAGTTCATGGGCGAGAAGCGCGATTATATTACGTTAGAAGTCATACATCACAATGCTTATGAACAACAGCCTGCAGAAGAACCTGAAGCTCCAGCGCCTTCCATTTCTCATATTCGTGCTGAAGCTCGTACTAAGAAAAGCGCAGCTACACGTAAGCGTATTATGCACGAGACAACCAAGCTCATGCTTGCTCGTGGAAATACCAACTTCAAAATGAGTGAGATTTCAGATCGTGCTCGTCTTTCAAAGGGCGCGCTATATTACTACTTTTCTGATAGAGAGGCCCTTTTGCAGGCAATCTTTGACGAGAGCGTTGATGAGCTTGCAAAAGATATTGCGCATACCCTTGGTAATAAGCCCGCCTCAAAAGAGACACTTCATGCAATCATCGCTCAACTTGCTGCTCATATTCTGCCTGACTCACCTTTGGTTTTGGCTTTAATTAACAAGCTTGCAAGCTCTGAGCAGGCACTTATTACCAACATTGAAGGACCACTTTCTCGCGTGGTTGTTCTCCTTGCTAACCAGCTTGAGATGGGAAAATTGCAAGGCTTTATTCGCCAGGGTGTTGATTCAAGACTTGCTGCCTGTTCTATTACGGGTGCATTGGTTCTCTCGGCTATTGGTCTGATGGGAGAGCGCCACGGTGCAGAGGGTTCTGACGAACTTGCACAGAATCTGCTAGATATGACACTTGCTGGTATTGGAATAGACGAGTAATCATACGAGTTTTTGCATAATGCCAGTTTAACTATGCAATTTAAAGAGCGCCCTTGTGGTGCTCTTTTTTCAAATTTTCTTGACTGATCCTGCTCAAAAGTGTCTTTGGTGGGTATAGTAAGAGTAGTTGCGCGTAGAAGAACGCAAACATTCTGCATAAGCAGAGAAGCCATGCGTGAAAGGACAGTTCATGGCACACAAAAACTATTTGTTTACCTCAGAAAGTGTTACTGAGGGACATCCAGACAAGGTTTGCGATCAGATTTCTGACGCAATTCTTGATGCAATCCTGGCAAAAGAGGCAGAGCTTGAAGAGCGTGGATACGTTTCTCCAAGTGGTGTTCCAGCTTGCTTGGATAACGTTCGTTGTGCATGCGAGACTTTTGCGACTACAGGAACTATTGTGGTGGCAGGAGAAATTCGCACTCAATCCTACGTTGATGTCCAGGAGATTGTTCGTAACACCCTCAGAAATATTGGCTACGACCGCGCTAAGTATGGTTTTGACTGTGAGACCTGCGGCGTTTTGAGCCTTATCCATGAGCAGAGCCCCGATATTGCTCAGGGCGTTGATGAGTCCTACGACACGCAGGCAGGACGCACCACAGATCCGCTTGATCTTATCGGCGCAGGCGATCAGGGCATGATGTTTGGCTTTGCCTCTGACGAGACCGATGTTCTTATGCCAATGCCAGCTTACCTGGCACAGCGTCTGGCTCAGCGCCTTTCAGAGGTGCGTAAGTCTGGCGAGATTGAGTATTTGCGTCCAGATGGCAAAACTCAGGTTACCGTTCGTTATGAGGACGAGAAACCCGTTGAGGTCACAGCTATTGTTGTTTCCACGCAGCATGCTCCAGAGATTGAAGACATGTCCGTCATCAAACAGGACATGATCGACCACGTTATTGCACCTGTTATGGGTGAGGTCAACATTGCTTGGGATAACGCTGACATTTACGTTAATCCAACTGGCCGCTTTGTTGTTGGTGGACCTATGGGAGACACAGGACTTACCGGTAGAAAGATTATTGTTGATACCTATGGCGGTATGGGACGTCATGGCGGCGGTGCTTTCTCCGGAAAGGATTGCACCAAGGTTGACCGTTCAGCAGCATATGCAGCGCGCTGGGTTGCCAAAAACGTCGTAGCAGCAGGCCTTGCAAAGAAGTGCGAAGCTCAGCTTGCCTACGCCATTGGTGTTTCTCATCCACTGTCTATCATGGTTGATACTTTTGGCACTGGCATTGTTGACGATGCTGTTATTGAGCAGGCTATCGAGAAGGTCTTTGATCTTCGTCCTGGTGCCATTATCAGAGACCTTAAGCTGCGCCGTCCTATCTTCTCTAAGACAGCAGCATACGGACACTTTGGCCGCAAAGACCCAGACTTCACATGGGAAGCAACTGATCGTGTTCAGGAGCTTAAGGACGCAGTTTCTGCAATTCAGGCATAACGTTCTTACAAGGTAATCTTGTACAACCTCATAGAACCTTCTTCCAGCACCACCTCGAAACCTGGGGTGGTGTCTGTTATTTGCGTGATACCTCTGAAGGTTCCAGGTTTGTAGGTACTGGTAACAGCGTTGGAGTAATCAACAACGTTGTTCAGAATAAGGACGTATTGTACGTTAAGGTCGCGTACCGTCTGAAGCACCTCAGGGTCGCTCGCAATGCGATTAAGGCGTTTACGAAGAATTGCACTTGCAGGACGTTCTGAAGCGTCATAGCCGTTAGGGAAGCGCCAGAGCACATGTAAGTCGTTAGTGCCATACGCCCAGAGACTGCCATCTTGAGGTAGGTTTGCAATAACAGCACCTGCAGGAACGGTAAGCTCCACGCGACGTAAAAACTCCAATTCTTCCGATGTCAAAATGTAGTGATCACCATAGGCCTTCTCGGAAGCCTGTTTAAAGGCAGTAGCGGCAGGAATTGGCTCTTCCGATTTAAGGTTTGGCATAGGAATCACATAGTTGAGTACAACTACACATGCAATGACCGCTCCCACAATCAGAGGTTTAGCCCAAACAGTACAAAAGACGCAGGTTTGAGCTTTGGTCTGAGCCTGAGAAGCTTTTTCTCTCCAGGAGGCAAACATTTCCAGCGCAGCTTCGGCAAGAGTTGCTAGGCCAAGTGCTGCCAGCGGAATTGCCATAATGACGCAGCTTGCCGCAATGCGGAACGGATCGGTATACCAAAATCCCGAGAGATATCCCTTCAGAGGAACGTCAAACGTAATAATAAAAATGCAGAGTACAGACAGGTACATAAAGGCAGATACCATCCATCGAGCCTGCTTGTGCTTAAACGTCCATACAGCGCCTACAAGCACGCAGATTGAAAGTATCGGTTGTGGAGAAACAAGCTCTCCACCTGCGTACGACTGTCCAATAAAGTCCATGCCAAGGGCGTGCAAAATAGCATCTTGCAGGCTAGAGTAGGCGCTCCACCAGAAATTGAGAGCCACGCCTCGAACAATCAAAACGTAGTAGAAAACAGACCAAATAACCAGCGCAAAGATAAAGAATGCGTATGCCAGCGTGACAGGCTTGATTTGTTTTCCAAAGAGAATAACTCTGCGTTTTGATTCTCCAATGCGTGCAAAACTCCAAGGTAAAAGCACAACAATTGACGAGAAAATCGTGGAAGGATGCAATATAAAGAGGGTAATCAAGCCAAGAACAAATATGACAATAAGCCAGATGAGGTCGTGTTTTGGTGTTTTTGAGCGAGTCATCTGCATAAAAATCCACCAAATAGAAGGCATTACACAGAAAGCTACGGTGTTAGGAAAGATTGGTCCGTAGATGAGAAGCGACCAAGGGAAAACAAAAAATGCTAGGCAAACAAAAGCTCCACTGATAAGCGCAATGCGATGTTTAGGAAGAACTTTTGCGATAAGTGAGCAGATTGAAAGCGGAAAGACAATTGCTGCACTGACAAAGTTGAGTGCATTTCCTGCAATAGGAACGGTTGTAGAAACAAGCTGCGTTGTTAGTGCAACAATGATGTTCCAGCCTGAAGGATAAAATCCCGAAGTCCCCGGCTCCCAAGGTGTAATTGAAGCTTCTACGGTGCTGTAGAAGTCATAGTGAATTGATGAGTACTTTTGAGACTCAATCATTGCCTGCGTGACATCTAAGTGATGCACAATGTCCCAACCCTGAACAAAGGAGCTGGCAGAGGGCAGGGTTGGTAAGAAGAGAAACCCTACGGTAAGAAGACCAATTGCAACGTACAGAAGGGGCATCCAGAAGGGGAGTTCTTCGCAGATAAATGCTGGTACAGGGCTAGTTAATTGCTTGCCAGTGAGTGTTTCTTTGGATTTGACGGGTTTCTCGCCCCTGAGGTCTTCTTTGTGTTTGGGAGCAACATAATAAACGTAGCCATTGACTAGAACTGCGATAAGCAGCGGAACAAGAACCATTACAGCCAAGGGGATGGGGATGTTCAGTGCGCTAAAGATTTCTCCCTCAATAAAGAAGAGTGCGCAGCTGACCAAAGGAGCACTAACAAGTGCCCAGGGCTTTGACATGCCGGAAGCATGCAACAAAATGACGCCCGGCACGTAGAGCAGGGCAATAATGACAACTACACTTTGGAAGAACTCAAGCCACATCCTGATCCAATCAAGGTGTTAGTAAAAATTCTTATACTTCTTGGTCACACGACTGGGCGTGACAGTTATTTCAAACAGACTGGTTTATTTTACGATAGAAGCAAAAGTGGTGTTGAGATAAACAAAAAGGACTTCCGAAGAAGTCCTTGAACATTTGGTAGCCCGTACCAGATTCGAACTGGTGATCTCCGCCTTGAGAGGGCGGCGTCCTGAACCGCTAGACGAACGGGCCATGTATGACTGGGAGGACATGGCTGGGATAGAGAGAGTCGAACTCCCGTTGACGGAACCAGAATCCGCTGTCCTACCACTAGACGATATCCCAAGATGTCATCCGTGCGCATCAGCGCGAGAAATAACTATAAAGGAGACTCGTCAGAGATGCAAGCAATAATTTCAAGAAATTCTGTTTGCAGCAAAAAATATTATACAAAACGCATCTCTAAGCGCAAGGAACGTCTCTCGTATTTGAGCTGAGCATGCGTTCTGCATCAATAAGCGCCTGGTCAAGAGGGGCACAGCCGGTGCAACTTGCGCATGCGGTAGGAGCGCTTGGAGTTGCGGCAAGACCACCTTTAGCTGTTTCTCTGAGAGAAACAGGGAGCGCGGCGCCAACTTCTGCCATAGCGTGTGCAACCTCATCAAACGGAATTGGGTTACCAACGCCCGCAAGAGCAAGCTGAGAAGAGCTTACGGCAGCAGCTACGCCAATAGCGTTTCTATCTTGGCAAGGATACTCAACCAGACCTCTCACGGGGTCACAGACTAGTCCTAGAAGGTTAGAGATGGCAATAGAAGCAGCGTCCAAGCACTGTTGAGGAGTGCCACCCAAGAGTTCAGTCAGTGCAGATGCGCTCATGGCAGCAGCAGATCCAACCTCTGCCTGGCAGCCGCCCTCAGCGCCAGAAACACTTGCGTTGGTGGTTAGGATGGCTCCAATAGCACTTGCATTCCAAAGCGCAGAAATAACTTGCTCGTCGGTGGCACCAATCTCTTCTGCTACCGAGATAAGCGATCCTGGCACAACGCCAGAAGCTCCTGCAGTAGGAGCGGCAACAATAACGCCCATGGTAGCTGAGCGCTCAAGAACGGCCATAGCATAGGCAACGGCTCGTGTTTGCGTGGAGCCCATAAGTGCACTGGAGATTGCAGCTGGGGTATTTGCCACGGTCTTGGCCTGGCCGTTGAGCAGGCCACCAATAGACTGACGAGGCGTCTTGATAGTGTCGTGAACCTCATCGCGCATGATTTCTAGAACGTGAGCCATCTCGGCGTCTACGTCTGCATCTGGTCGCAGGTCCTTCTCGCGCTGGCGCATTATCTGGCCAATGGAGGCTCCCGTCTTAGAGCATCTGGCGAGAAGATCTGCGCCGTTGTCAAACGCCCCTGAAAGCACGTCGTTTGTGACCTGTGGAGCGGCTCCTGGAATGGAAACCTGGGCGGCATAGGAAACGTGAGGTGCCAGCTGGAAAAGATCCAGGACTTTCTGCTCAATGGGCTCGTCAATCTCAAAGACGGTGTGTGCAAAGCCGCCACGCTCTGAGCGGAAGGTACGCATTGTTGCAACATTGATGTTTTGCGTAGCCAAAATAGTAGTGAGAGCTGCAAGAACACCGGGTTTATCGCGATGTGAAACAAAAATGGTAGGCATATCACCAGACATGCGAATGCGCACGCCGTTAACGCCAGAAATGCGAATGCGGCCGCCACCAATGGACTCGCCCATAACGGAGACGTGGACGTTATCTGCGCCGTAGAGGTGAATTTCTACGGTGTTTGGGTGCAGAGTCTCGTCGTCGCCCTTTTCAATAACGCTGTAGTTGAGGTGGGCTTCTTCTGCCAGGGTAAGTGCTTCACGGACACGTGTATCGTCTGGAGCAAGGCCTAAGATGCCTGCAATCAGAGCGTAATCGGTGCCGTGACCAAGGTGGGTATGAGAGAAGGAGTTGTAGAGCCAAAACTCAACGCGCTCCAGCTGCTTTGGTGCAAGCGAGCGTGCAACCAGGGCAATGCGCAAGGCTCCTGCTGTGTGCGAGGAAGAAGGACCCACCATAATGGGGCCGAGGACCTCAAACGCAGACATAGAAATCATAACTACTCCAAAACTAAACAAACGGTAACGATAAAAGAGCTGCAAAACCATCTGTTTTACAGCTCTTGTGTGGTTTTACTTTTGATACCCACTTATGTTTGGAAGAATACGCGGCAAGCGCATTCAGCGCATTATTTGCAAAGCTCCAGAGCGCGTTCAAGGCGAGCAAGGCAAACCTCACGGCCAAGAAGCTCCATAGACTCTCCAAGAGGAGGGGAGACCATGTTGCCGCACTCAGCAACACGAATGGACTGGAAGACAACGCGCTTCTTAAGATCAAGCTGCTCTGGAAGTACCTCAAGGGCGGCGTCAATTGCTGCGGCCTTCCACTCGTCCTCAGAGACACCCTCAAGAGCGGTCTTTGTAGCAGCAAGAACAGTTGCACTCTGAGCAGCGTCTTTAGTAAGACCCTTCTCAACACTCTTCTGATCAAAGGTGACGTTTGCACCCTCATATAGGAAGCGGGACTTCTCAATGACGTCTGGGCTTACGGTGGTGCGAGGACGAAGAATCTCTGAGAGCAGGCCATACCAGCCTGGACGGGTTGCGTAAATCTCTTCTGCGTCAGTAGCACTACCCTGAACAGGCTCAAGACCAGCGCCAACAAGCTCTGGAATCAGAACAGTCTTTGCAAAGGTCTGGTTGTCCATATTGGCAAGATAGGTTGCATTAATCCAGTTCAAGCGCTCTGGATCAGACTTAGCAGGGTTCTTGGAAACGTGATCCAAAGAGAACTGAGATGCCAAAACGTCGCGAGGAACAATGGTTGTCTCGCCATCAAGCGACCAGCCGAGAAGGGCCAGGTAGTTGACAAAGGCATCTGCAAGATAGCCCTGGTCACGATACTCTTCAACAGAAGTTGCACCATGGCGTTTGGAGAGCTTTTTGCCGTCAGGACCCAAAATCATGGAAATGTGAGCGAAGGTTGGAACAGGTGCGCCCAGAGCCTCGTACACCATAATCTGGCGAGGAGTGTTGGACAGGTGGTCATCGCCACGAATGATGTGGGTAATGCCCATGCCAGCGTCATCAACAACGGTAGCAAAGTTGTAGGTTGGGGTGCCATCGGAGCGGAAGATGATAAAGTCATCAAGCTCGCGAGCGTTAAAGGTTACGTCACCGTGAACAGCGTCGTGGACAATGACGTCACCGCGATCCAGTGGAACCTTGATACGGATGGTATAAGGCTCGCCGGCATCAATGCGGCGCTGTGCCTCTGCAGGATCAATGTTTCTGCAGGTACGCTGATAGCCCTGGAAGGGGTCGTGGCGCTCCTCAGCAGCCTTTTTGTCTTCAGCAAGCTTTTCTGGCGTGCAGAAGCAAGGGTAAGCCTTGCCCTCTGCCAGCAGTTTATTTGCTGCCTCACGATACAAGTCAAGGCGCTCGGTCTGGCTATAAGGACCGCAATCGCCGCCCTTATCGGGACCCTCGTCCCAATCAAGGCCAAGCCACTTCATAGCGCGCAGGATAATCTGAGTATTCTCTTCAGTTGAGCGCGTAGGATCTGTGTCATCAATACGAAGAATAAACTTGCCACCATTTGCACGAGCAAAAGCCCAGTTATAGATAGCAGTACGCGCACCTCCGATGTGCAACTTACCTGTTGGGGATGGCGCAAAACGTACTCTAACCTGCTTCTCTGACAAAACTCCTCCTTGGCAGTTATTTTCTAGCGAGAAAATCTAGTTTGTGCACTCTTTAGTATAACGCTTGAACACAGGTAACCGACAACGTTGCCTAGTCTTCAAACATATTGTGGTCTGCAAACTCTGCTTGCACGGTACGAATCATAAGGTCTACGTCTTCAAGTCCTAAGTGACGTTCCTTCTCGTCCGCCGCAAGGGTATGCCTACGACGTGCCCAGTTCTCAAGTGCGGCTGGGGAAGACTCACGAGGAAGAGACCTAATTTCTGGGTCCAAACGACGGCAGATATCACGGGAGTCAATAACAATAATCTTGCCCGCTTTTCTAGCTTCTGCGTAGCCATCAATGTTGAACATGAACCAAGAATCCTCAAAGGCAGCGTTATGTGCCATAAAAGGAATCTTTTTCATAGTTGCCAGCAGGGCCTCTTGGGCTTTCTTATCGTCTCTAAAGGATTTCTTGCCCTCAACATCTTTCCAGGTAATCTGGTGAATATCGGCAAGAGGGACGCCCTTTTCTTTGTACATCTCTGGGATGCCAAAGTAGGCGGTGTGAGGCTCTACCGGAACGGTGTTGCGACCAAGATTCCAGAACTCAAAGCCTACGTTAACAATGTAGCCCAGCTCAGGGAAGCGCGACGTAGTCTCAATATCAATGCCCAGCACCGTGCCAGAAACGCTCTTCTCGACATAGGCAATTTGCAAGTCATTAAGAAGTGGACCTGCGGTTTTAAAGACAGCCTTAGGGCGACGACGCTGCATCTTTGCAACGGCTGCTGCAAGATCGTCATTTGAAAGACCGCGAGAAAGTCCAACGCCTCGATGGTTTCTGAGTCTCTCCACACCGTAGGTATCGCAGAGCGAGCGCGTTCTATCAGCAAGCTGCTGAATGACAGAAAACTCTACAGGCTCTTGGCCAAGTGGCGCTTCCTTCCAGGCATCAAGCAGCGTTTTAATGGCATCACAGTTTTTGTTGACCTCGCCGATGATGGACTGATCATCAACAAGAAGGCCAGGTATGACAAACGCATTAGCGTGCTCAATAGCTTGATTGATATCCATAGACTCTCGCTTTGGTGGGTGAGAATTAGTTCAACATATAAGTATCTACCCTGAAGCGCGTATTCTTTGCGTCATTTTCTAGAAAGTGCGCGCCTCACCAAAAATGCGTGCTAGGCTGTTGAGGCAACACAGTTCTATGAAAGGTTTTACGCATGTCTGATTTGAATGAGTCACTTGCTCTTTCTGAGGAGCTCCTTGCTTTTATTAAGCAGAGCCCTTCTATGTTTCATACCACACAAACCATCAAAGAGTACCTGTTAGAGAATGGTTTTACCTATCTCTCCGAAGGTTCTTCTTGGGATGTTCTGCCAGGTGGCGCTTACTTTACCACGCGCAATAATTCTTCAATTGTTGCCTGGAAAGTTGGCGAGAAGTACCGTGAGGCCCAAACCTCAAGCGTTGATGCTCCTTATCACTTCCAGCTTGCTGTTGCCCATGGCGATTCTCCAACCTACAAGGTAAAAGCTCAGCCAGAGCTTACTGGTGAGGGCAACTCGCTTCGTCTGAACACCGAGGCATACGGCGGCATGCTTGATCACACGTGGTTTGACCGCCCTTTGGGTATTGCCGGTCGTGTGCTGGTCAAGGTAGGAAACAAGGTAGAGTCCAGGCTGGTCAACATTGAAGACGACGTTGTCATGATTCCAAGCTTGGCTATTCATCTTGAGCACAAAAATGGTCTCTCGCCAGAGTTTAATCGCGCTAAAGATTTGATGCCACTCTTTAGTGCTGGAGAGCTTAATCCCGGCGCCTTTAACGCCCTGGTAGCAGACGCAGCAGGCGTGTCTCAAGAGGACATTCTTTCTCGTGATTTGTTCTTAGTTGATCACACGGGCGGCCGCATTTGGGGTGCTAAGAAAGAATTTGTTTCCGCTGGTCATCTGGATGACCTTCAGTGTGCATTCGTAGCACTTAAGGCCTTCCTTGCTTCCTCAAATGAGCAGGACATCTCTGTGTACACCTGCTTTGATAATGAAGAAGTTGGTTCAAATACCAAGCAGGGCGCTCAGTCCACATTTCTAAAAGACACTTTGCAACGCGTAAACGCCACGCTTGGCTTTACACAGGAAGATTACTACCGAGCGCTCTCGGCATCTTTGCTGGTAAGCTGCGACAATGCGCATGCCGTCCACCCCAATTATCCCGAGAAGCACGATGCAGTCAACAAGCCTTATCTCAATGGCGGCATGGTTATTAAGGAAGCAGCACGTCAGTCGTACTGCACCGATGCGTTTAGCCGTGCCATTGTCGAGGCTATTTGGAAGCAGCAAAACATTCCTTACCAGGTTTTTGCCAATAGAAGCGATATGCCAGGCGGATCAACGCTGGGCAACCTCTCCAACATTCAGGCCAGCATGCATGCCGTTGACGTGGGTCTGCCACAGCTTGCTATGCACTCCGTGTACGAGACCGCGGGCACCAAAGACACGCTTCTTGGATACCAGGCACTCAAGGCGTTCTATGACACCTGCGTTTGCATCACCGATGCCGATTCGTTTGAGTTGAGGTAGTACCTGGCGAGAAACCCCGTGTACTAGCTATACTTACGTACATCGCATACAACACATCACTTGAAGGAGCTCCATGTCAGAAAAACAGCTTACTGCTCATGATATGGAGCTCCTAACTTGTGCAGGTATTTACGTTGAACCTCAGACACTGAATGGCCCTGCGTTGGTATTTCCCATTTCAGATGGTGAAGGTGGAGAAATACGTGTGCTGTGGCAGGGAGGCGCCTATGAAAGTGCAACGTACACAGATTCTAGAAAGAATCAGCTGGTATTTCCTTATCTTGAGTTGTATGACTTGTTGTTTGAAGCTGCCTGCCCTGTGCGCTCAGTTTTGATGCTGGGTGCTGGTGGTTGCTCGTATCCTCGATATTTAGTAGCTCATTATCCAGAGGTTTCTTGCGACGCACTGGAGATTGATCCTAAAATTGCAGCTCTAGCTCATAGCTACTTCTTTGTGGATGAAGCTATTAGAGAGAGCAAAGGTAGGCTTCGGGTACAAGTAGCTGATGGCGTAGAGTATATAAAGAGCCTAGCTACCTCTGATAATAGGCGCTATGACGCTATCTTAAATGATTGCTTTAGCGGAGAAGTTCCACCTGCAGCTATGATGACTGTTGAGTGGATGAGACAGGTGGCACACTGCCTTACTCCTGGCGGTAGATATCTTACAAATGTAGTTTCTGCACAGGTAGGAGAGGACGCATATCAACTTGAAGTACTCATGGATGTTGCTCGCACGGTGTTTGAACAGGTAGAGGTTGTACCTTTGGATCCAGAAGTTGCTCCAACAGAGCCAGATAACCTTATGCTCGTTTGTCAGCGCGCTTAAGTGCAGCGAGCGCAAGCTTTTGGCTATTTATTAGTTAAAAGTTTTTGTGATGTCAATGAATTAACATCGATGAAGAAATTAAAAAAATGAAGTGTAAAATAGAAGCTGCTGATTTTAGTTTTTGAATGATTCTCGTTTGGACACAACATAAATCGAATTCTTTAGTCTAGTTCAGCGCACTTGATTGGAGATATGAATATATGAAAGAATCGTTTTTATCAATAAAAGAAATCTTTCATATTGGTAATGGAAAAATCAATGCACTAGTTTTTCTTGCCGTTTTAGCGGTTTTATCATCATTTCTTGAGATTTATTCGATTCAATATATGCAGTCACTTTCTGAAGTTTTTAGCACATCGGTTACAAATGATCTTTTTCAAATTGGTTTTATCTGCGCTAAGTTTTTGATGTTAATTGTGCTTTCAACAATAGTTAGAAATTACTTTTGCTTTAGAGTTTCTATTTTTTCAAATGACATCATTAAAAACGTAAGAGATAAAGCGTATTCAAAACTTATTGATATGAAATATGAATTAGCGACAATTCATGACAATGCGTATTATATTAATTTGATAGACAATAACGTAAATAGATTAAGCTTAATCTTTTCAACAAGCTTTTTTACTTTGTGCTCAGATATATTCGATACAGTGTGGATTTGTTTTTTTATGACACAAATAAATATCACTTCGTTATTTATTTTAATAATCGGCATATTACCATTAGTTTTAATCGGCAATATATCGGCATTTGAGCAAAAAAAGTTTGCAGAAAATACAATCAAACTCAATGAGGATTTGATTGAAAAGATTAATGAAACTAATGACAATTTTGCATATATTAAAATATTTAAAGGCAAGGAGAGAGGACAATCGTTTTAACCGTATAAATATTGATATTTTGGAGAACGATAATTTATCAAGTGCGGCACTTAGTATCTTCTTTGTTATAGAAAAAAGCGTTCGATATTTATTTGTTGCGATTTCATTATTCTTTTTATGTAAAGATGTGTTAATGCAGGATGGAAATTGGATGCTTCTTATCCCGTTTTTGCTTTACGTACAAAGATTTTATAATCCATTTTCAAATTTGAATAAGTATTCTCAGTTAATTCAAAAATCCGTTTCAAGTGCAGATAAGCTTATAGATTTTATAATCTCGAAGCCAGCTGAAGAGATCTCAACTATCCATTTTATTTCTGATTCATCTGAATCAGAAATAGTTTTGACCGGCATATCAAAAAATTATGAATCTGAAGCAATTCTTGAAGATGTCACTTTTAGATTTAAAGAAGGAGTCAACTTAATCGACGGAAAAAGCGGTGTAGGTAAATCCACTTTGATAAAAATACTTTTAGGCTTAATCAAATCTTCGAGTGGAGAAGTGACTATTTATTCTCGAGAAGACGACTTGAATTTGTACTCATATTCAGGACAATCGAATAAACTGTTTAATTTATCTGTGATAGAAAATTTAATATATCCTAAAACCGTAGACCATCTCTCATCATCGGAAAGAATGAAATTAGAGAGTCTACTAGATGAATTTGGATTCAGAAAAAGCCTATTGAATAAAGATATTGCTAAAGAAGGTGAAAATCTTTCTGGAGGTGAAAGAAAGAGACTGTCTATTCTTAGAGCACTGATTCGTCCGTCAAAAGTTGTGATACTTGATGAACCATTTGCAAACTTAGACCCGAACAATATTGAAATTATTGCTCAGAAATTACAGGATCTTTCTAAGAATAGAATCGTTATTATTGTTTCTCACGAAACCTCTTTTCCCGCTTCTTTAAAATTTAATACGCACTTGACTATTAGTGGTACCTAAAGGTTTCTTTGGTTTAAATCATTCTCAAGATTCAGAGGTAGATCCAACAGAGTCAGATAACCTTATGCTCGTTTGTCAGCGCGCTTAAGTGCAGCGAGCGCAAGCGCAAGACAACTGCTCATCAGTACAATACCAATACCAAAGAGCACCAAGAAACCGTGGGCCGAGCCATCAACAATTAGGCTCCAAATAATGAGCGCGCATGCAGAGACAAAGCTGCTTACGCCTGCAATTCTTGAGTAAATAAGAGTGGAATCTTTTTTACCAAAGACCGCACGTACCAAAAGTGGCGAGCCAACCGTTGTAAGGGCATAGGCAATTCCAAAAAGGAAGGTTCCTGCCAGCAAGAGTGGCAATACTGGAAGCTTAATCCCCAACATAAGTAAGCCAACAATGCCCGAGAAAATTCCTACAAAGCAAGCAAGCTTCACGGAGATATCGCTTAAAGCACCTAGAAGCACTTTTCCAATTGCTTGACCCAGCATAGTTGTTCCAGCAAGAAGGCCTGTGGCAGCGGCAATGGCAGGAGCAGTTTCTGCAAAGGTTGCTGCATAGCTTGGGAAGTACTGAGAGATTTGCTGGTTAAAGGTAATGAGTGCATAAAACGCAGCAACCATAAAAAACTCTGGATATTTTATTGCGTCATCGGCAGAGATATCGGTAGAAGAAGTCTCTGCAACCTCAACGTTTTTCTCGTCAGTAGAGGAGAAGGTAAGGGGAGTAAGGCCAAGGTCTTGGGGTTTCTCGCGCACCACAAAAAGGGTGAAGGGGAGTGTTCCTACAAGCATGACCAGAGCAAAAATCAGATAGCAAGCGCGCCAACCTTCAGGGCCAGACGAGATGATGGCGGATCCAATGGGGTTAAAGACAGTGCCACCAATGCCGGTGAATGCAAAGCAGAGGCCCATAAAGGTACCAACGCGCTGGTCAAACCAATCGTTAATGAGGGCGGGGACGCACAAGAACATGAGTGCAGGTACGCCAATACCAAGTCCCACTGCACAGAGATAGAAATGCCACATTTCTTGAGCTGCTGACATAGCTCCGTATGAAATTGCGCAAATGATAACGCTTGCAGAAAGCACTAGGCGCGTGTCGTGTGTTTTATAGAACTTGCCCATGAATGGCAGAACTACCGTCATGGCAATACAGAGTACCGAGAAGACCGCAGAGAAGGCAACGCGGGGAACGCCAAAATATTGTGAAACTGGTGTGATAAAGATGCCAAAGCACGTAAGGATAATGGCGCACGGCAAAAACATGATGACAATACAAGTTGCAACGATGGCGTATGCATATTTAGTGCCGAGTAAACGATGTAGCACTGAGGCTCCTCTCTTTTGGCCAGAAATAGTGTAGGCGATGTGCCTTAAAAAGGACACATCGCCTACCAAGTCGCACAAATTTTTTTGAAAGGTAACTCAGGATTTTACGTGCGTAAGATCTTAGCTGTCAGAACCTCTGCGGTTCTCGCCCTCAAGAGCGCGGATTGGTCCGATGTCCTGAGTGGTCTCAAGAGCGCCCAGGTAGTTACCCTCTTCATCGCGAACAGCAAAGTAACGGACATAGAGGAACTTATCCCTGACCTCAAACCAGAACTCGGAGGAGTCACTACGACCGCTTCTGAACTCGGTGAGGATGCGACGAACAGCCTCTTGGCTCTTTGGTGGATGGCAGTCATATACGTCGCGGCCAAGGCAGCTCTTAGGACGAGGGAAAGCACGGGTGTCGCCGTGGCTGAAGTAACGTGTCTTGTCATCTGCATCAACAAAGGTAATGTCAAGCGGAATGGTTGCAAAGACAGCCTCAAGCTGCGGAATGGTGAACTCACCGGTAGAGAGTTTGACCTTACCGTCAGCAGAAATTGCTTCCTCTTCTGCTTCAGCGTTATTCTCGTCCATAGCGGCTGCGGCTTCCATCTCTTTAAGCTTGTCGTTTGCAAGCTCAAGAGGATCTGCGTGCCATGAAGGAGGATTGACGCCAAATGCGTGACCAAACTCGTTCTCCTCAGCGGCAATCTGGGTCCACTGGGTAGCGGTTAGGTGCTCAAGGGAAAGCGGAATGAGGACGTTCTCTTCCTTGGAAGCCATGGACTCAGCACCCTCAATAGCCTCATCCAGATAGTCAGCAACGGCTGCCATAAGGCCTGCATCATACTGGCCGTATGCAGTCTCGAGCAGAGCCTCTGCACCGTTAACAGCGTTTCTTACCTCGTCGTCCTTACCCCACATAACCTTTGAAGGACCAGTGATATCGTGGCGCTCAAGATGAGGGAAGAGCAGTTCTTCCTTGCGCTTGTAGTGAACAAAGACCTCGTCAAAGGCGTCCATATCAGCCTTTAGAATTGCTGCAACACCAGCGCACTCTTCGTTGCTGGAAGACTCGGTAAGCGTACGAGCACGCTTCACATCTGGAGCAACGCGGTCGTGGATAAAGGCAAGAATGCGGTCGTTCTCTTGGCGCATGGTCCAAACAGGATGGCCAGGGGTCTCTTCAACAGCACCTGTTGGTGCGCAAGAGACCTTGCCTTCAAAGAGAGCGGCATGAACGTCACAGAGCTTGAGGACCTTCTCCATAGGAACGCCGCCAGCAATGAGCTCCTGTTCAGCGTTAGAAATCTCTGAGCCAGAGACGTCCTTGAAGTTACGGGTAAAGTCCTCGCGAACAGCCTCGATGTCCTCGCCGTCATTGAGGCGCTCAAGGTACTGGGCGATAAGAGCTTTGCGCTCCTCAGGAGTCTGCGCGATAGGTGCGTTCTCTGCCTCTGCGGGTTTCTCGTCAGCTGGGGTTTCTACTGCTGCAGGCTCCTCATCACCAAGAATGGTAAAGCCGTGAGAGCGGAAGATTGCTTTGAGCTCTTCAAGGTCTACGCCTTTGTGGTCGCAACCTTTTGGAATGGTCATAAAGCGTCCCATGGTCTGAAGACGGCCTGGCTCGGTAATCTCGGCAAAGCCATTTTCTGCCATGAGGCCTTTAATAACGGGATACTTAGTGCAAATCTCATAAACGGATTTGCTTAAATCAAGAACCTGTGCCATACGGGCTCCTCTCGGATGGGTTTAGAAAGTCCACTTTGGCTTACTTTATACCCAAAGTGTGACAGGAGTTCCATATGGCTTTTGTTGTGGTTACAACAAAACAGAAATTATTCTTTAGTTTTAAAAGAGATCAGAATGAGAACCGGTTCTAAAAGATTTCAAGCATCTAGGACCTCCGACATTGCGTCGGAGAATGAGGCATAGTGCTTGTAATTTTCTGGATGCTCTTTCATGTTGGTGTATTCATTAAGAGCCTCTATAGTTTGAGCATTAGGAATTTCTCGCTTGATTTCAAAAGGGATTCCCTGCTCACGAACAGTCTGACGAAGAAAAATGGTAATAGCAGTAGTAAGATCCATGCCTAAATCTCTGAGAAGCTCCTGAGCATTCTTTTTAAGGGTTGGATCCAAATTTATATTTGTGCTTACTTTTGCCATGATTACCCGCCTTTCTTGTAGTTTTGTTATACAAGATAAAGACTGTGGAGTCAATAATTATGTGCGTATTATAGGTACAACACGCACATAATATGAATATATCGAAGGGCAGATAACCCTATTCTTTACTCTTTAGGGTGAAAGACAACAGAACCGGGTTGTGGTCCGAGTAAGCAAATTGCGTGTCAATGTTTCTGGCGGTTGCAACAACGTTATCCGAGACAATCCAGCCATCAACTGTGGTGGTGTATGTCTTGTCCTTCTCGTATGGAATGTCATCTCCGCGGCAGGTAGGAACGTCGGTAAGGTTGTCTGGAGCTACAACGCTAAAACCTTCTGGCAAATCAGAATCTTTGAGTTCTGCTACCCAATCTGGTATCTGCTGAACAGAAGGGTAGAGTGTAAGCGAGCCCAAAATGGCATGGTTCCAGTCGCCACCCGCAATAACGTAATTGCCCTTAGCGCGCTCCTCAGACATTATTTTGGTCAGAAGTGCAAGCTGTTGAGCGCGGCTGGTGCCGCCTTTGTCGTAGGCAGACATGTGGCTGTTAATAAGTACCAGCTCATGACCATCGCTGGTAGGATAGCGTGTAATCATAAAGCAACGGTCTAGGTCAAAGAATTTTGTTGGGAATGACTCATCAATGGGGTAGGTACGACGAGTTGCGCTAGAAGCAAGTACGTTTGAAAGCGTCAGAATTCCAGAGTTAGAGGTTCCGTGGAACTCTGTGAGTGGATAGGCGAGAAACGCGGTGTGGAAGTTCTGCGCAAAATATGATGCGTAGGATCCAAAGCGGCTCTCTGCCTCAGAAACTTGATTGACGTGCCAGCTTCTATCGGATGAGGTATCAATCTCTTGGAAAAGAATAAAGTCAGGGGCTGTACCGCCATTCAGAGAAGAAACGGTGTTCAGGGCACCGTTTGTGGTGTAAAGAACGGAGTTTCTGCTTACCGCGCGTCCGTGAGTTCCCACGGTGCGTGTGCCATCCTGCATGATGCCTTCATCCATAAAGAAGGTGTAATCAGGGGTGTAAGCACCAAAGCCAATGTTGTAGGTCGAAGCTGTGTAGGTTTGGCCTACCTGTACAGTTGTAGCCTCAGGAGAAGCACCTTGATTGGATACAGGAGTATTGTCAGGAATGCGATAGTAATTAAGCTGCAGGTAGAGGGCATATCCACCAACAACCAGTAAAGCTAGAACAAAAAGCCCGCCTACAAATTTGAAAAGTGGTGCAAGAACCCTTTTTAGAAGGCCAATAATAAACTTAAGGCCAAGAGACAAAACTCTTTTCATGCGAACCTCGTATCAATCAAGTGTCGTATGATTTAAATGATAACTATTATGGATTGAAATTACTTTGAGGAGTTTGTATGTCGCTATCAAGAAATACAACACTAGAGCTTTTCAAACCCTCTGGTATCAGGCGTTTCTCGGCACTTGCTGCTGCAACACCAGGATGTATTTCTTTAACCATTGGAGAGCCGGGAGAAGACACTCCAGCTCCTATTTGCAACTTAGTAGACAGAGAACTTGCAGCTGGAAACACTCACTATCCACCTAACATCGGTACTCCTGAGCTTAGAAGAGCTATTGCCGATTGGGAGTCAGCTCGTGGTATGAGGGTTAGTCCAGACGGCATTGTAGTTACCGTGGGAGCTGCGGAAGCCATTTCTGCAACTATGCTGACCCTTATGAATCCAGGTAATGAAGTTATCATTCCTGAACCAGCGTATCTGGTATACAAAACACTCTGCCAGCTTAATCGTGGTGTAGTTGTGCCGCTTGATACCAGCGCCAATCATTTCCAGATTGATGCTGAGCAGCTTAAATCAAAGATTTCAGAGAAGACAAAGCTTATTGTGCTGACTTCTCCCAACAATCCTACGGGATGTGTTTATACAAAAGAGTCGCTTGATGCGGTGGCAGAACTTGCCCGCAAGCACGGCTTTTATGTGATGTGTGATGACGTTTATAGAGAGCTTGCCTATGTTGAGGACGTTCCACGTTTTGTTGAGCTCTATCCAGACTTAGCTGATCGCTGCATTGTGACAAATAGTTTCTCAAAGCCATGGGCAATGACGGGCTGGAGACTTGGCTGGGTTGCCACTTCTGACGAGCTTGCAGCAGATATTGGAAAGGTCCACGCCCAGCTGGTGTCTTCTGTTCCTTCATTTTTGCAGCCAGCTGCTCTCTATGCACTTTCTTACGATGTCACGCCTATGCGCACAAACTATCAAAAGCGCAGGCAGATTGTACTTTCTGCGCTTCAAGATATGAAACTTCCTGTTGAAGAGCCAGAAGGTGCCTTCTACGCATTTCCATCAATCAAGGAATTTGCCCTTGATTCTGAGGCGTTTTGTGAGCGAGCAATCAAAGAGTTTGGTATTGCACTGGTGCCCGGCGTTTTCTTCGGCGCTGAGGGCTATGTGCGTATCAGTTATGCTGCTTCTGACAAAAATCTGACAGAAGGCCTTTCTCGCCTTAAGACTTTTGTTAATACTTTGCGAGAAGAACAAAACTAGCCCAAATACATAGTTTTCTGTGGTAGGGTTTTACTGTCAATAGAGGAGCGAGCACGATGGGTTCTGGGTTAGTCGGCAGGCAGTGATCCCAGAAGGAGGCGAGGTTCGCCGAACTTGGCAATCAGGCGTGGTTGTCAGGTGGGCTTGTATGAAATACATGCAAGACTGTCCGAGATTTCGGGGGTGCTACTTTGACGGTGTATTGCGCCCCCAATTTGAGGGGGAGCTTTGAGTAAGAAACCGTTTGTTTCTGTAGATGCCCTAGAGGCAATTACTAAGACGTATCCAACGCCATTTCACCTGTATAACAAGGCAGAGATTGTTCGCCGCGCAAAGCTGTTACAAGAGGCTTTTAGCTGGAACGCTGGCTTTAAAGAGTACTTTGCGGTTAAGGCTACGCCAAATCCATACATTGTGAAGTTGCTTGCAGAACTTGGTTGCGGCTGTGACTGTGCAAATGCTACCGAGCTCACGCTTGCAAAAGCCTGTGGAGTTACCAGCCAAAACATTATGCTCTCGTCAAATGACACCACGGTGCTTGACTTTGCTCGTGCTCATGAGCTGGGAGCCATTATCAACTTGGACGCTGGTGGCGATATGCTTACAACGCTTGAAGAAGCGGTGGGAAGCAACATGCCTCAGGTCATGTGTGCACGCCTTAATCCTGGTGGCGTGTTTGAGTCACAAAACGGCATTATTGGAAATCCCGATGATGCTAAGTTTGGCATGACAGAAGAACAGCTTTTCCAGACGTTTGCGTATCTTAAAACCAAAGGTGTCACTGAATTTGGCCTCCATGCCTTCCTAGCTAGTAACGCTCAAGAGGAAGATTACTATCCAAACCTTGCGCGCGTCCTCTTTGAGCTGGCTGTTAAGCTGCATAAAGAACTTGATATCCATATTGGATTTATTGATCTTTCTGGCGGAATTGGTGTGGCGTATGAGCCAGACCAGGTTGAGCCTGACGTCTTGGCAATTGGTCAGGGAGTAAAACGCGCCTTTGAAGAGGTCTTAGTTCCTGCAGGTATGGGTGATGTTTCTATCTACACCGAGCTTGGCCGTTGGCTTTTGGGTCCCGCTGGCGCACTTGTTACCCGCGTTTTGCACCAAAAAGAGACATACCGCCACTACCTTGGCGTAGATGCGTGTGCGGCTAATCTCATGCGTCCTGCAATCTATGATGCCTATCATCACATCACTGTTATGGGCAAAGAGGACGCCTCTGCAACACATACGTACAACGTTGTGGGAGGTCTTTGCGAGAATAACGATCAGTTTGCAAAGAATCGCCAGCTCCCAGAGGTTGCCGTGGGTGATCTCTTGTTCATTCACGATACCGGCGCTCATGGTTTCTCGATGGGTTATAACTACAACGGTCGTCTGCGCTCCGCTGAGCTACTGCTTCTAGAGGATGAATCCGTGCAGCTTATCCGCCGCGCTGAGACAGAGGCCGATTACTTTGCAACGCTTGCATTTGACGGCTCAGACTTTTCAGATCTTGCACAACAAACAACTACAAACACCACACGTTAGAGGGCGAGAAAAACTATGGACATGAAGAATTTGACTGGTGCAATCACCGCTTTAGTAACCCCATTTGATGCTCAGGGAAATGTTGACTTCGAGGCACTTGAGCGCTTTGTAGACTTCCAGATTGACCAGGGAATTGATGGAATTTTGGCCCTTGGTACAACTGGTGAGTCCTCAACCATGACAGACGAGGAGGACATCGAGGTAGTTAAGGCAATCCTTGCCAGGGCTCAGGGCAGAGTTCCTGTTATTGGTGGTGCTGGCTCCAACTCTTCTGCTGAGTCTTTGCGCAAAGCAGAGGCTCTAGAGAAGGCAGGTGTTGATGGCCTGCTGCTCATTACTCCTTACTACAACAAGAGTAACGAAGAGGGCATCTACCAGCACTTCTCGTATGTATTAGACCGCGTTGATGTTCCTTGCATTTTATATAACATCCCTGGTAGAACGGGTTGCTCAATTTCTGAGCGCAATGTTCAGAGACTTGCTGCACATCCAAATGCATGGGGCATTAAAGAGGCGTCTGGAGACATCGCATACGCAACAAAGGTTGCTCGTTATCTGAGCGATGACTTTACTATGTGGTCTGGAAATGACGACATGATTGTGCCTCTGCTTTCCTTGGGTGCTTCTGGTGTCATTTCCGTATGGTCTAACCTTGATCCAAAGATGGTTCATGACCTGGTAGCTGCATGGCACCGCGGCGAGGTTTCGCTTGCCCGTGAGCTACAGCTTCAGTATCTTGACCTGGTTCACGCACTCTTCTGCGAGGTTAATCCAATTCCTGTAAAGGCCGCGCTGGCTCGTATGGGCTTTATGGAAGAGAATTATCGTCTGCCTCTGTGGAAGATGACAGAAGAGCATGCAGAGGTGCTTGAGAATGCTATGAGAAAGGCTGGTCTTCTTGATGCCTAGTGCAGTAGTAATTGGTACCGGCAAGATGGGAAAGCTCATTGAGCAAACCCTGATTGCTCACGGTTTTGAGGTACTTGGTGCGTTTGGTCACGAGAATATCAATCAGCTGAATACCGTTGAACAGACGCCTGATGTGGTTGTGGATTTCTCTGGTGTTGCAGCCTTTGACGCTGTGGTCGGCTTTGTACGTGAGCGCGGGTGTGCGCTTGTTTCTGGCACCACGGGTTTCTCGCCAGAGCAGCTCTTGGAGTTGAAGCAGTTGGGGGAGAGCGTGCCGGTGATTCACGCGGCAAACTATTCGGTAGGCGTTGCTGTGTTGAGGCGCGCGGTAGCTATGGCTGCTGAGGCGCTTGACGGCTGGGATACCGAGATTGTGGAGACGCACCACAACCAGAAGGTTGACGCTCCATCTGGTACAGCAAAGCTGCTGCTCGCCGCTATTGACCCAGAGGGAACTCGTCCGGTTGTTTCTGGTCGCGAGGGCTTCTGCGGAGCGCGCACCAAAGATGAGATTGGCGTGTTTGCACTCAGAGGCGGCACCGTTGCCGGCACTCATGAGGTGCATTTCTTTGGACAGGATGAGGAAGTGTGCCTGACTCATCGCGCAACGTCTCGTCAGATTTTTGTTAACGGAGCCGTTGCGTGCGCTGAAAAATTGCTTACAAAAGCTCCAGGTTTCTATACCTTTGAAGAGTTGATTTTTGGATAACCGCATGTGCTGACCTGTATAGGTCAGCATCTGTTTGATTGAGAAAGGACGTGCATGGACGCCCAGGAAATTATTAATTACATTGCTACGTCAGAGAAGAAGACCCCCATTAAGCTCTACGTCAAAGAGCGTGAGGGTGCTTCTGTGTCGTATGGCTCTTCTCGCGTGTATGGTGAGGGCACCTCAAAGGTAGTCTTTGGCGATTGGTCCGAGCTCAAGAGCGTTGTTGAGCAGAATGCAGACGCATTTGAGTATTTTGACATCGAGAATGACCGTCGTAACTCCGGCGTTCCTCTGCTGAACATGAAGGACGTAAACGCACGTATTGAGCCAGGTGCGCTAATTCGTGAGCGCGTTGAGATTGGTAACAATGCCGTCATTATGATGGGTGCTGTTATTAATATTGGTGCTGTTATTGGTGAGGGCACCATGATTGACATGGGCGCTGTTCTTGGCGGCCGTGCAACTGTTGGTAAGAACTGCCACATTGGTGCCGGCACTGTTCTTGCTGGTGTTGTTGAGCCTGCATCTGCTACGCCAGTTATTGTTGAGGATAACGTCCTTATTGGCGCAAATGCCGTGGTTATCGAGGGCATTCGTGTTGGAGAGGGCGCTGTTGTTGCAGCAGGTGCTGTGGTAGTTGAGGACGTTCCAGCAAACGCTGTGGTAGCGGGATGTCCTGCACGTGTGATAAAAATGAAGGACCAGAAAACAGAGGGCAAGACAGCTTTGGTTGATGCTCTCCGCACGTTGTAATCGAGGTTACATGCCAGACGGCTCCAAAAAAGCACAGGGTTTTACCACCAAAATTTCCTGCGTACACACAGAAAATTGGGCAGAGAAAAAAGAAGATTCTTGGTTTACCTACGAACTTCTCGCCGAAGATCCTAAGACGCACGCACGCGCTGGCATCTTCCATACGCCTCATGGTGATATTCCAACGCCTATTTTCATGCCAGTGGGTACTAAGGCAACCGTTAAAGGTTTGATGACCGATACCGTTCGTGACCTTGGTGCCAAAATTATTCTGGCAAATACGTACCATCTGTCTCAGCGCCCAGGAGATGAGCTGGTTGCACAGATGGGTGGCTTGCATGACTTTATGCAGTGGCATGGACCAATTCTGACGGATTCAGGCGGATTCCAGGTCTTTAGTCACGAGGAGTTCATGAAGCTCTCTGACGAGGGCGTTAAATTCCGTGCCGTAGATTACGATGGCACATGGTCGTACTGGACGCCAGAAACTAATATGCAGATTGCGCAGAACCTTGGTGCAGATATTGTTATGCAGCTTGATCAGTGCGTAGGCTATCCTGCCGAGCGCAGAAAAGTTGAGCGCGGAGTTGAGCTTTCAAGCGCATGGGCCGAAAGGTGCTTTAAGGCTCATACCCGACCTGATCAGGCGCTCTTTGGCATTGTTCAAGGCGGCATGCACCTTGATTTGCGCAGGCGCTCCATTGAGCACCTTGAGTCCATTGGTGATTTCCCCGGTTATGGCATTGGTGGCTATTCTGTTGGAGAGCCTCACGAGGTCATGTTTGAGACGTTGGCGCCACTTTGCGCCGATTACATGCCTCGCAATAAGCCTCGTTATCTGATGGGTGTTGGCAATCCGTCCACGCTTATCCGCGGTGTTGCTTGTGGCATTGATATGTTTGACTGCGTGCTTCCAACGCGCACCGCTCGTATGGGCACCGCGTTTTCTCACGAGGGCCGCATGAACCTTAAGAACGCAAAGTACTTTGCAGATGCAGGCCCTCTTGATGCCAAGTGCACCTGTCCTGTCTGTAGGGGTGGATATTCTCGCGCGTACATCAACCACCTGGTTAAACAGCACGAGATGCTTGGCGGTCAGCTGCTTTCTATGCACAATATTTACTTCTTGCTTGAGCTGATGCGTCAGGCACGAGAAGCAATTCTTGCAGGTACCTACAGCGATTTTGTTGAGGAGTGGGAAAACTCTGACGGCGTGGTTGATTTCTAAGTTCGCCTGGCGAGAACCCCGTCTTCTTGATAGCCCTGCGCAAGCAATCTTGATAGCCCTGCGCGAGCAACTTTGATAGCCCTGCGCAAGCAACTTTGATTTAAATTTTTTTATGACTAGCTCACTAATTTGTGGGCTAGTCATTTTTTGTCCGGTGACACGGGTAGAATGGAAGAGATAAACATTCGCGGGTGCCCAAGGTGCCCCTGGCTGGCTCTGCCGCCACAGAAAAGAGGATATGATGCCCGGCATCGAGAAAAGCACTCGTTGGAGTGTTCTTACACAAGACGTATATCTAGAGTCGCTGTTTAAAAAAGAATTGCACGTTACGCCACTTGTTGCTCGTGTATTAGTAGCACGTGGATTCACTGATGTAGCCACAGCTCAAGAGTTTCTCTCGCCATCCTTGCAAAGGGATTGGCTTGATCCACAGTGTATTCCTGGAATGGCTGAGGTTGCCGCCCACGTTCATAAGGCAATTGTTGAGCATAAAAAGATTGCCGTTTTTGGTGATTTTGATGTTGATGGAATGAGCTCAACGTGTTTGCTTACCCTGGCTTTACGTCGATTGGGAGCAGATGTTTTGCCGTATATTCCGCATCGTTTTGGTGAGGGATACGGACTTTCTAAAGAGGCTCTTGCAAGAGTTTTGCAAGATAGAAAGCCAGATTTAATTATTACGGTAGACAATGGCATTGCTGCTGCTCAAGAGGTTGCTTGGCTTTTGCAGCAGGGGATTGATGTTGTTGTTACCGATCATCATGAGCCCGCAGATCTGGTGCCCCAGGGTGTTCCAGTCACTGATCCAAAGCTTGTTGAAGATTGTCCTTCTAGAGAACTTGCTGGTGCAGGCGTTGCCCTTAAGCTGGTGCAGGTTTTAGGACAGCTTCAAGATCAGCCTCAGCTTTGGCTTGATTACATTGATGTTGCTATGTTGGGCACACTATCTGACATGATGATGCTCAACAAAGAGAATCGTGCGCTGGTTTCTGAAGGTGTTAAGCGTCTCCAGAAAGGTCTTCGTCCAGGTCTTGTGGCTCTAGCTGCTGTTGCTGGTCAAGATATTGCTCAGATTTCTGCAGATAATCTGCCGTTTTCTATTATTCCTCGCCTTAATGCAGCGGGGCGCATGGGTACTACTGATATTGCGCTTGACCTTCTTCTTACAGAAGACGCTGAAGAGGCAACCATTCTTGCTGGAAAACTAGAAGAGATTAATGCCGAGCGTCGTGCTATTGAGGCAAAGCTTACCGATGAAGCACTTGAGCAGGCAAAAGAAATTTACGACGGCGGCCACGCAATTGTGCTTGCTAAAGAGGGTTGGCATGAGGGCGTAAAGGGCATTGTTGCTTCAAGAATTGTTAATCGCTATCACGTGCCTTGCATTCTGTTTACCATCCAAGATGGAGTTGCTCGTGGTTCTGGCCGCTCTGTTGGCTCCGTTGATTTATTCCACGCCGTTGAACAGTGTGCAGACCTTACCGTCCGTTTTGGTGGCCACCAAGGAGCCGTTGGCGTAACGGTAGAAACAGCAAAGATTGACGCATTTAGAAAGCGTTTATCAAAGGTTATGGCAGAGCTTCCAGAAGAAGAGTTTGAGGCTTCAGGAGAAGTTACAGCACTAGTAAACCTTGATGAAATTACCATCAACTCCATTGACGCCCTTGAGGCACTGCAACCTTTTGGTCAGGGTAACAAAAAGCCTCTCTTTGGCGTTAAGGGTGTAGTGATGAAGAATCGCTCGCGTGTTGGCGCAGGTGGAGCTCATCTTTGCTTTATGGCTTCAAATGGTATTTCTTCAATTTCATCCATCATGTTTAGAACGCCTCATGTTGAGGCGGCAGCTGAGTATGATGGCGCTGTTGATTTGATTTTTGAAGCAGTTAACGAGACTTGGCAGGGCAGAACTAAGCCAAAACTCATGGTCAGAGACATTCTCTACAGAGACTTTACCGATGAAGATGACGGCCCCATTGAAGCAGATCTTCTCGGCAGCGCTGCTGACTTGCCCCTTGTGGTTACCAAGGAGACTATAGAGGCTGATGAGGCCTCCCAAGAACAGGCGCAGCAAAAGCGCCGTGAGCTGGAAAGTCTTTCTTCTGAGGAGCTTACCCAGACCCTGGTCACGTCCATGATTGGTTCAAGAGAGCTCTTGCCTCTGCAAAAGAAAACGCTAGAGGTTCTCTCTCAAGGAACGTCTTGTCTCTCTGTTATGGCAACAGGTAGAGGTAAATCGCTTATCTTCCAGGTTCATGCTGCTCGTGTTGCGTTGCTGCAACATAAAATGAGCGTGTTTGTCTATCCGCTGCGCGCCCTCATCAACGACCAGGTTCAAAGCATAAAAAACACCTTTGAGCCTCTAGGAATTTCTGTCGAGGTACTCAACGGAGAAACAGACCTTTCCAGCCGAGAAGACCTGTTTGCTCGCATGACAAACAATGAGCTTGATATTGTGCTGACTACTCCAGAGTTCTTCTCGCTCCACGCTGATCAATTTGCCAAGGCGCAAAACATCTCATTTGTAGTGTTTGACGAGGCACATCATGTGGGCATGAATGCTTCTGAGGGCAGACTTGCTTATGCGCACATGCCACAGGTACTAGAGATGCTTGGGAGTCCGCAGATACTTGCCACAACAGCTACGGCTACCACGCAGGCAGCCCAGAATATCTGCGAGCTTCTCTCCATTGAAGCAGAGCATGTATACAAAGACAAAACGGCTCGTACTAACCTTGAACTCAGGGACCTTCGTGGTACTAAGGATAGGGAATGTGCGCTGCTTTCTCTTGTGTCAGATGGCACAAAAACAGTTGTCTACGTCAATTCAAGGGAGCAAGCGCAGGCACTGACGCGTATGCTACGCCATCGTATTCCAGAACTTGGTCACAAGATTGCGTTTTATCATGCGGGTCTAACACCTCAGATACGCAAGAACGTTGAGCGCGCGTTTAGGTGTGGCGACGTTTGCTGCATCATTGCTACCAGTGCATTTGGCGAAGGCGTCAATATCTCTGATATTCGCCAGGTTATTCTGTATCACCTGCCGTTTGGTCGCGTTGCCTTCAATCAGATGAGCGGACGCGCAGGTAGAGACGGTAAGCCTTCTGTAATTCAGATGCTATTTGATGCGCATGACATGCGCGTTAACGAGCGCATCCTTTCTTCTCATGCACCACAGCGAGAAGCTCTGGTAGCTGTCTACCGCGCGCTTACGGCACTGCAGCCAAAGCTTGGTGCTCAGACAGCTGATTCAGCACTTACCGATGAAGATATTGCGCAGATGGCGCTAGAAATTGACCCGCGATCTAAGGCTGACGAGCAAACCGTTCGTGTTGCACTTGACGTTTTTGCTGAGCTAGGGTTTATTAGCATTGAAGGATTTGATCAAACGCGAACAATCTCCGTCAATAGTCAAGCTTCGCACATGGACTTGCTGGAGTCTGCGCGCTACGCTGAGGGGCTTAAAGCGCACACTGAGTTTGAATCATTTGCTCAGTGGGTACTTTCTGCTTCACCAGATGAGCTGGCAGATGCTATAACAAAACCCATCGTTCCAGAAATTGGTTCAACGTTTGATGGGGGAAGGGAGTCCTCTGATGAGTGACGAGAGGACCACAAAAGAGGCCAAGGCGCCAGGCGCGGATAATTACCGCCTGCTTGAGGGAGCCGTGCGTACATATTTACCTGAGGAAGCTCAGGCAAAGATTGCTGCTGCATATGCCTTTGCTGCTGACTATCACAAAGATCAGCGTCGTCGTTCTGGCGAGCCTTATATCAACCACCCAGTTGAAGTGGCCCTTATTCTTGCGCACGATCTTCATATGGATGAAGACACCATCTGCGCTGCCCTCATGCACGATACCGTAGAAGATACGTCTGCCTCGCTAGATGAAATTTCTTCTCGCTTTGGTGAGTCAGTGGCTGAGCTTGTTGACGGCGTCACAAAACTTACGTCCATCGAAGTCAGTTCAATGGACGAGAAACAAGCGCTTAACCTGCGCAAAATGTTCCTTGCCATGTCAAAGGACATCCGCGTTGTTATCATCAAGCTTGCCGACCGTCTTCATAACATGCGTACGCTGGCAGCACTTCCACCGGATCGTCGTCTGTTTAAGGCGCGAGAAACAATGGACGTGTATGCACCACTTGCTGACCGCTTGGGTATCTCTTCGGTTAAGTGGGAGCTTGAGGATTTATCTTTCTTCTGGCTTGAACCAGAGGAGTACCAGCGTGTTGCTCGCATGGTCTCTGACTCTCGTGCACAAAGAGAGAATGACCTCAACAACGCTAAAAAGACTCTGACAGATGAGCTTAATGCTGCCGGTCTTACTGACTTCCAGATTACGGGACGTCCTAAGCACCTGTGGTCCATTTATCAAAAGATGGTCCGCAAGGGCAGGGAGTTCTCCAACATCTACGATCTTATCGCCTTGCGCGTCATTACTAAAAACGTAGGCGATTGCTATTCAGCACTTGGCGCTATCCATGCACTGTGGCATCCAATGCCTGGTCGTTTCAAGGACTACATTGCAACACCAAAGGCAAATCTCTATCAGTCCTTACACACAACAGTTATTGGCCCTGATGGTCGCCCTATTGAGATTCAGATTAGAACCGCCGAGATGCACGAGGCATCTGAGTACGGTATTGCTGCTCACTGGCTGTATAAGGAGCAGGGCAATTCAAAGGGCAAGATGTCCTCTGAAGACAAGCTTATTGACTCAACTATCAACTGGATTCGCCGCAGTCTTGACTGGGCCGTTGAAGACGATATTGACGATCCCCACGAGTTCTTGGATAACTTGCGTGTAGACCTCTTTGAGCATGAAATTTTTGTATTCACGCCAAAGGGTGAGGTCATGAGCTTGCGCGTCAATTCAACACCTCTGGACTTTGCTTACGCTGTCCACACTGAGGTTGGTAATCACTGTGTTGGCGCGCGTGTTAACGGTTCCGTTGTTCCGCTGACACATACGCTTCAGATGGGCGATCGCATTGAGATCTTGACTAACAAGAATGCTCGCCCTTCTCGCGACTGGATGACGCTGGTAAAAACGCCGTCTGCACGTGCAAAGATCCGCAAGTATTTCTCGCAAGAGAACAAGTCTGACGATGCCGAACGCGGTCGTTCTGAGCTTGCAAAAGAGCTGCGCAAGCGTGGCTATGGCATCAGCGCTACGCGAACCGTTAAGGCGCTTGATCAGCTCACCGAGCAGTTTGATTATCGCAGTGTAGATGACCTGTTTGCAGGAATTGGTGCAGGCAATCAGTCTGCTAAGCAGGTTGTTAATCGCGTGAGTGAAATCTTAGAGGAGAAAAACCCTGAGGTTGTTACTGAGCAAGAGCGTAATGCGGCACGCCTTCAGGAGAAGAACAAGGCAATTGCAAACGATCAGCCTTTGGTTCGCTCCTACGTTATTTCTCGCACCGCCAAGGGGAGTCGTCCCAAGAAGTCTAACTGCGGCGTTGTGGTAAACGGCGATCCAGATTTGCTTGTTCATCTGGCGCATTGCTGCAATCCTGTTGCAGGTGACGATATTGTGGGCTTCATTACACGCGGTCGTGGCGTTTCTGTTCACCGCGCCAATTGCCCTAACGTTAAAGACTTGCTCAACGATCCAAAGCGTATCATTCCTGTTTCTTGGGACGCCAGCGGTGCTACTGAGTTTAGGGTAGAGATTGTCGTTGAGGCAACAGACCGAATGGGCCTTCTTAAAGACGTCACGGTTGCGCTGTCTGACGCTGGTGCAAACATTCTTTCTGCTGCTACACAAGTGGGCGAGCAGGGCGTAGTACGTATGCGTTTCTTGGTTTCTATCTCTGATACCAGCCTGCTTGATACCTTATTTGCATTTGTAACTCGCGTGCCTTCTGTCTACGACGCTCGTCGTATTATGCCAGGTGAAGGCGCTAATCAGATGAGAAGGAGACTCTATGGCTAATCAAAATGAGAGCTGCTCTTGCGGTCATAATCACGAGGAAGAGCACGGACACGGTGGCTGCTGCGGTCATCATGGCGAGCATGGCCACGGTGAGCACGGTCATGGCGGTTGCTGCGGCCATCACGGTCATGGTGGTTGCCATCACGCAAAAGACCAGATTGGCGTCTTTAAAGTAGGTCCTCTTGAGACCAACTGCTACATTTACGTTTCTGGTAATGAGTGCATGATTATTGATGCCGGTGCATCGGGTGCAGAGATTGCTGCACAGCTCTTGAACCTTGAGCTTAAGTACATTGTTGCTACTCACGGCCATGCTGATCATGTTGGCGGCGTTAAGGCTTTGAAGCTTGCTGTGCCTGGTGCTCAGTACCTAATCAACGAAGCAGATAATGAACTTGCAAAGAGGGCTCATAACTCAAACGAGATTTATAATGATGCTCCAGAGCCAGACGGTTTTCTTCACGAGGGAGATGTTCTCTCTGTTGGAACTGCACAGTTCAAGATTATGGAAACCCCTGGTCACACTCCTGGCGGCATTGTTTTGGTGGGTGAGGGAACTGCTACTGGCGCCGTTTTTGTAGGCGATACGCTTTTCCAGGGCTCTGCAGGAAGAACAGACCTTCCAGGCGGCAACTTTGAAACCCTCAAAGCTTCTCTGAACCGCATCAAGACAGAGCTTGATCCAACCTCCATTATTTTGTCAGGACATGGAAATCAAACGTCTTTAGAGGCAGAGTTAGCAACTAATCCATTCTTACAGGATTAAATCAGCTACAACTTTGATGATTTAGCAAGACAGATTTGCATAGGTGCGGTATAGTACCTATGCAAACTTTTTAGCCCGAGTGGCGGAATGGCAGACGCGGAGGTCTCAAAAACCTTTGAGGAAACTCGTGTGGGTTCAAGTCCCACCTCGGGCACCAGCTAAAAGTTTAAGCTAGATGTGAATTTCTCGTCATATCTAACTTGGTACTTGTAATGTCTTCTTGTTAGAGGTAACCTTACAAGGTACTTTTGAAGCGGGATTGAACGTGAGTCCCCACCTACACAGCGCAAAAGCAGCTGTCTGGTCAGACAATTTAACCTTCGCACGCTACCTGTGCGTATTGTCTCCCAGTTGCTTGTGCACTGGGTTTTTTTATTGGCGGACAAGCAATTGTCCAAGAGGGAAGGTGTACAAGATAGCCAAGAACGATGGTCCTCGCATCAATGAGGAAATCACTGCTCGCACGTGCCGTCTGATTGACGCTGATGGTAGTCAGCTTGGTCTTTTTGGCGTCAATGATGCAATGAAGAGAGCTCGTGAGCACGGTCTTGATCTCGTAGAGATTGCTCCAAATGCTGAGCCTCCTGTATGCAAGATTCTTGATTACAGTAAGTTCAAGTATGAGCAGGCTCGCAAGGCCAAGGCAGCTCGCAAGAACCAGGTCAAGATCGAAGTCAAAGAGATGAAGTTCCGCCCAAAGATTGATGTGGGCGATTACGAGACCAAGAAGGGTCACGTACTGCGCTTCCTCAAGAAGGGAGCACGCGTCAAGATCACCATCATGTTCCGTGGACGCGAGATGGCTCACCCAGAGCAGGGCCGTATTGTACTTGATCGCCTTGCTGAAGATTTGAAGCCTTTTGCCACAATTGAGCAGAAACCGCTCATTGAAGGCCGTAACATGCACATGCTCGTTGCTCCAATCAAGGGAGCGTTTGACGAGAAGCCCGAGGGTGCTGAGGATGGCACCACACAGGAGGAGAAGTAGTATGCCTAAGATGAAGACGCACAAGGGTTCGGCTAAGCGTTTCCGCCGCACCGGTACTGGCAAGATTATGCGTGCTAAGGCTTTTAAGAGCCACATTCTTACCAAGAAGTCCCAGAAGCGTATCCGTGGCTTCCGTAAAGAAGCTGTTCTTTCCGCTGGCGATGCAGCAGTAGTTTCTCAGCGTATGGGCGCTAAGAACTAAGCGCGCCACCCACCAGATCAAATAACAAGGAGTGATTAGATATGGCAAGAGTTAAGCGCGCAGTTGCTGGCCGCAAGAAGCGTCAGACGCTCGTCGAGCGCACAAAGGGTTATTACGGAACTTCCTCTCGTACCTTCCGTGGTATGAAGGAGCAGGCACAGCATTCTGGTCAGTATGCTTACCGTGACCGTCGTAACAAGAAGCGTGATTTCCGCGCACTGTGGATTCAGCGTATCAACGCTGCAGCACGCATCAACGACCTTTCTTACAGCAAGTTCATGCACGGCCTCAAGCTCGCTGGTGTTGAGCTTGACCGCAAGGTTCTCGCAGAGATTGCTTACTCTGACGAGCAGGGCTTCGCAGATCTTGCAGAGATCGCTAAGAAGGCTCTCGCTGAGTAACCTCAGTTTGAGGCTTCAGCCAAGCGATTTCTTCGCAGCTAGATAGCTACACCCCGTACATCCCGGATGTGCGGGGTTTTCTTTTGGCGAGAAACCTGGTGCGTCCATGGTGCTCCGTTGACGTCCCGGCGAGCCTGATTTTCTCGCCATGTCTGAGCAATTTGCCGGAAAAGTACATGAAGTCTGAGTAGTTTTGCCGGTTTTTCTCGCCATGTCTGAGTAAATTCACTCAGACATGATGCAGCTTTCAGGCTCAAAATTTAGAGCCGAAGCGCCTATCTTTGACGCGCCTGAATTCATCAAAGAACCTGTAAATTTTGCCTAAAAATGCAAAAGAAACTGTGGATTTGCCTGATTTTGTCAAAGAATCTGTATCTAAAGTACAGATTCTTTGCACTTTTTAGGCGCGTGAGCTGGTTGTTGGCGCACCTGGCGAGAAACCCGTGCAGTCGCAATCGTAGCTGTGAACGGAACCGCGAGCTCACGGAAAGCCAATTTGTGAGCAGTCGTTTCCCTAGCTTATTCGCTCTTATGGTCTCTGTGAATGAGCTCTTCGATGTGTTCATGCTCTTCTTCATGGAGTTGCTTAATCTCTTCATCGAAGCCTGGATCTTTAGGGGTAATGAGTTCGTCTTCACCAGTCTTTGGATCAGTATGGTGAAGCAGAACAGGCTCAAAAAGATGCAGGTACTTTGCAAAGAAAGCAGACATAGTAAGTAGCATGACAAAAATTGCAATACGAGGCAGCGTATTGACCTGCGTCATAATGAGCGAGCCAACGCACAGAAGGGCAGTCCAACCGTACATCAAAAGTACCGCTTGGCGCTGATTATAACCGTGAGCCATTAAGCGGTGATGGATGTGTCCGCGGTCGGCAGTAGCAAAACTAACATGCGCGCGGGTACGGCGGACAATTGCCGAGAACGTATCAATAATTGGAATGCCTGCAACGACGAGAGGAACAATGATAGTTGTGAGTCCCGCCCAACGGGTGACGGACAAAAGTGAAATTGTTCCCAGAGCAAATCCCAAGGTTAGCGAACCAGAATCGCCCATGAAAATAGTTGCGGGATACGAGTTGTGAACCAAAAATCCAAGCGTGGTGCCCGCGATGGCTGCACTTAAAAGCGCTGCATCAAAGCGGCCCGCCCAAATGGAAAGCACAAACATAGTGGTAGAGGCAATGCAGGTAATTCCTGAAGAAAGTCCATCAAGACCGTCGATCAGGTTAATGATGTTGGCGTAAGCAACCAGGTAAATGACTGTTGCTGGATAGGCGAGCCATCCAAGATCCACAAAGCCGTACGCGGAAAACGGATCAACAACGTTACCGATAATCAGACCGCCTGCAGCGGCAATGCATGCAGCAATAATTTGACCAGCGAGTTTCTGAATAGGCTTGAGAGAAAAAATATCATCGAGCAGGCCGGTCAAGAAGATGACCACAAAGGCTGCGCCAACAACCCAAAAATTAACGTTCAGGTAATAGCGAGTAGCAAGCGTAATCTCGGCATGTCCAAGGATTGCTTCAACGCCATAACGCACCAGCATAGCAACGGCTAACCCAAAGAAAATTGCAACGCCGCCCATGCGAGGAATAGGTTTTTTATTGACTCGACGTGCAGAGGGTTTATCGACAACTCCAAGTTTCCAAGCTAGTTGACGAACGGCAGGGGTAATCAGAGCTGAACCAAGACCAGCTGAGAGGAAAACACAAAACATGGTTACCCAGAGGTTCAAGCCGCTTACCCTTCAATAAAAAACAGTATTTAACTGCTAAAATCCATACCATTTAATTGTGCTGCTCATTAAAAAACAAGTCAAGACTTTAATCTTTTTATAATCTCTTTATAGTAAGAATTGTCCTTTTCCCGCGGTCAAAACTGGGTGAACCGACAAGTTTTTTCAGGGAGCCTAATCTCGTGTTCAGTACAGGCATCCTTCGTTGTTAAGGAAGCTGGAACGCTCGAGCGCGGCGCCCACCTTATGAAGGTGGGTTCATAGATGACTGCGGGGAAGGATATTTTTGTGCCTAGGCAGTCTGTGTTTAAATTGTGACGGCTCACGGAAGAGCGCTGACAGTCCGCGGAAGAGCCGCAATGGTCCGCGGAAACGCAACGAGCCTCCTCGCAAGCCTACAGCCGCTCATTCCGCTCGTATAATCATTGACATACCTGCCCCTGATTGCCACAATAAGTACCGCAACGGGGATATAGCTCAGTTGGGAGAGCGCTGCCTTCGCAAGGCAGAGGCCGAGGGTTCGAATCCCTTTATCTCCACCATGACTTTGACGCGCGCAGAGAACCTGCGCGTTTTTTATACCACCATCTGCCTGAGCAGATACGACGGGAGGTGAGAAACCCTTGGGTAGTGCACCATCACCTAATACCCTTACGTTTTCTGCCTACGACGTCTGTGAACTCTGCCCAAGGCGTTGCCATGCTCAAAGAAACGCTGGTAAAGCGGGCCTTTGTGGAGCTTCAAGCACCATTCGTGTGGCTCGTTCAGCGCTGCACTTTTGGGAGGAGCCTCCCATCTCGGGCGAGGCCGGATCAGGCGCCATATTTTTCACGGGTTGCCCGCTCAGATGCGTGTTCTGTCAGAACCATCAAATCTCGCAAGAAGGTTTTGGCAAGCCAGTCACAACCGAGCGCCTAGCCCAGATGATGCTTGAACTGCAAGCTCAGGGTGCGCTCAACATCAACCTTGTAACTCCCTTGCACTTCTCGCCACACATAATTGAAGCAGTTACGCTGGCAAAAGAAGCGGGACTTACGCTCCCAATAGTGTGCAATACCTCGGGATACGAGTTGCCAGAGGTGGTGCAGAAAGTTTCGAGTGTTATTGATATTTGGCTGACAGACGTCAAGTACGCAGACCCTGCGCTGGCAAAAGAGCTCTCGTACGCAGCAGATTATCTAGAGATGTCCATGGCGGCGCTTGAGGTTATGCATGACTCGGTGATGAGTCGCGGCGGTCGCAAGCTGGATGACGACGGTCGCATGATGCAGGGCATCATTGTGCGCCACCTGGTCATGCCCACGCACGCGGACGATTCCTGCGAGGTACTCAACCGCGTCTGGAATCTTTGTCATAATGATGTAGACGTATCAATAATGAATCAGTACACGCCCAACGAGCGCATGCGTGCAGCTGGCGGACCGCTTTCTGGAACGCTTTCTGACGAGGAGTACGAGTTGGTGCTCTGTCATGCGGATGACCTGGGCTTTGAGAACCTGTGGTGGCAGGAGGGTGGAACCGTTTCCGAGAGTTTTGTGCCAGCTTTTGACGCAACAGGCGTTGAGGGCCCCGCGCTCAAGCTCCGCACGGCACACGGAGACGCCGCCAACGACGCCACCACCAGCATCCCCGACACACAAACCGAGGAGTAACCATGTCTGTCGAGAAACCCGAAGAGCTCCAAACCACCCCAGCGCCACAGGCGGCTGCACTCACGGACGCGGAGCGCGCCGAGCTGGAAGCGCTCCGCGCAGAGAAGGAGCGCAGGGAGCTCGAGGCTCTTCGCGCAGAGAAGGAACGTGCTGAGCTCGAGGCGCTGTGTGCCGAGAAGACCCGTGCAGCCCAGGCAGAAGCTGCAGTTCAGGCAGAGGTAGATGCAGCAGCGGAAAGTGAAGCTCAGCAGCGTGCTGCACGTCAGGCAGCTCAGCAGGAGGCCGAGCAAATTCGTCGCATTCAGGAGCAGCGCGCAAAGGGCCGTGCTCTCATGGAGCCTGATGAGGACGACGAAGACATCAAAATGCCTCTGGGGCAAAAAATTGTTATTGGAACTGTGGTAATTCTCGCAGTTATTTTTGTTGTAAGCCAATTTATTTTGTAGGACTGCTACTCTAGATATATCGTCTCACCGTCAGTTTTTGACCAATCGAAAAGAGCAACTATGTCACTCACTGATCGTACCAAACCCTCAGACGTTAGCCTTAATACAGACTTGTATGAGCTCACGATGGCTCAAGGTTATTGGGAAGCTGGTCTTGTTGATGCAGAGGCATGCTTTACCGCATTCTTCCGCGAGAATCCCTTTAATGGCGGCTTTGCCATTTCTTGTGGAACTGGTCAAATTGCTGACTTAGTTGAAAACTTTATCTTTGAAGACGACGATATTGACTACCTGGCAAGCATTAACTCTCCTGGTGGCGGCCGTCTCTTTAAGCCAGCGTTCCTTGAGTTTTTGCGCAACCACAAGCTCAATGTAACCATTGATGCAATCCCCGAGGGAGAGCTTGTTTTCCCACGTGAGCCTATGGTCCGCGTAGAGGGCTCCATTGTTGACTGCCAGCTCATTGAGACCGCCCTGCTAAACTTGGTCAACTTCCAGACTTTGGCAGCAACAAAGTGCGCTCGCGTTATCAAGGCTGCTCAGGGCAATCCTGTCTCTGACTTTGGCCTGCGTCGTGCGCAAGGTCCAGATGGTGGCTTGGCAGTTGCTCGTGCTTCCTATATTGCAGGTGCTTCAAGCACTTCAAATGTCCTTGCTGGCAAAATTTACGGCATTCCTGTCTTTGGTACCCACGCACACTCTTGGGTAATGTCGTTTGACACTGAGCTTGATGCCTTTAGGGCGTTTGCAAAATCTAGCCCAACTAACTGCTCACTTCTGCTTGATACCTATGATGTTCACGAAGGCATCAAGAACGCCATCATTGTGGCAAAAGAGATGGAAGAGCGTGGCGAGCGCTTAAGTGCAGTTCGTATTGACTCTGGAGACCTTGCACGCCTTTCTAAGGAAGCTCGCAAGGCTTTTGACGAGGCTGGCCTTCCTTACATCAAGATTTCTGTATCAAATGATCTTGACGAGTACACTATCCAGTCGCTTTTTGCTCAGGGTGCACCTATTGACGCCTTTGGTGTTGGCACCAAGCTTGCTACCTGCGATCCTCAGCCTTCGCTTGGCGGTGTCTATAAGCTAACTGCTCGTCGTCAGTCTGCTGCTGAGCCTTGGACTCCTGTTATCAAGCTGTCCGAGATGGCTTACAAGCGTACCGTCCCAGGCATTCAGCACATTCGCCGCTTCTACGATGCAAACGGCTGCCCTGCAGGTGACATGATTTTTGACCCTGATTACCTGGTCACCAAGCATCCAGAGTCTAAGGCAACCGTTGTCGACATCATTGACCCCTATTCAACCCACAAGCTTGAAGGAACTTCTCGCGAGCTGATGGTAAGGCTGGTAGAAGGCGGCAAGCGTGTAGGGGAGAGCGAGTCTATTGAGGTTGCTCGCGATCGCTGCCACGCTGCGCTTATGCATCTGGATGCAGCGTATACACGTTTCTTGAACCCTCAGATTTATCCTGTGGGCCTTGAGCGCGGTCTGGCCAATTTGCGTCACGAACTTGCTGCTCAACATCAGGTAAAATCTTCCGAGGAAACTGAGTAGTCCTTTAGAAGCTACACAACCAACTACGTAATTACGCTGCACACGTGCACTGAATTTAAAGGAGAACCATGCGCGAGAAGATCGAGGAACTTGTACGTCAAGCCTTGGCAGAAGCCCAGGCTGCGGGTGAGTTGCCTGAATTCCAGATTGATGATGTGGGACTTGAGCGCCCACAGGACTCATCAAATGGTGACTGGTCTTCTACGGTTGCAATGCGTTCTGCAAAGCTGGCACATAAAGCACCGCGCGATATTGCAGCAGCTCTTGTGGCACATATTGCTAAAGATGCCCAGATTGAGCGCGTTGAGGTTGCCGGTCCTGGCTTTGTAAACTTCTATCTGTCTACCGCTGCGGGCAATGAGATTTTTAATACTGTTCGTGAGCAGGGCGCAGACTTTGGCCGTTCTTCTTTTGGCGCCGGTCAAAAGGTCCAGGTAGAGTACGTTTCTGCAAACCCTGTTGGTCCTCTGCATATTGGACATGGCCGCTGGGCAGCGCTGGGAGACTCTCTCAGCCGCATTCTTGCCTTTGCAGGCTATGAGGTTGAGCGCGAGTACTACGTCAACGATCATGGCTCTCAGATGGACGTCTTTGGTCACTCCATCTCTAAGCGCTATCTGCAGCTTATTGACATCATGCAGAAGCGCGGCATTGATGCTGATGCAGCTGCGCAGGTGCTTGCAGAAGATCGCAACGCTTACGTTGCAGATGAAGACGACGCTCATCCAGAGGAGCATCCGTTTACTGATGAGTTCATTAACTCTCTTGGCGGCAATGCATACGCTGGAGACTACATAGTTGACCTGGGACTTTTCTTCCTCAAAAATGATGGAGAGGTTTGGGCAGACAAATCTGAAGATGAGCGCATGGCAGAGTTCCGCGAGCGCGGCTACAAGATGATGCTTGAGTCCATCAAAAACACCTGCCACAATGCCCGCGCTGACTTTGATGTTTGGTTCTCCGAGCGTTCTTTGTATGTTAAGGACGCCCAGGGTAAAGACGCTGTTGATCGTGCGCTTGATGCTCTCGATAAGCTTGGCTACCTTTATCGTTCTGACGAGGGTGCGCTATTCTTCCGTTCTACCGATTTTGGTGACGATAAGGACCGTGTTCTTATCAAAACAAATGGCGAGTATACCTATTTTGCTTCCGACGTTGCCTACCACTGGAACAAGTTCCAGCGTGTTGACCACGTTATTGATATTTGGGGAGCAGATCATCACGGCTATATTCAGCGTGTTCGCTCTGCTGCAACAGCTCTTGGTTACCCAACTCAGTTTGAGGTTTTGCTTGGACAGCTTGTTAACCTGCTCAGAAACGGTGTTGCCGTCAGAATGTCTAAGCGCAAAGGAACTGGTATCCACTTTGACGAACTTCTCGCCGAGGTTGGTGTTGATGCAACGCGCTATACCCTTGTTTCAAAGTCTTCTAACCAGATGATTGACTTTGACATTGAGCAGGTAAAGCGTCAGGACAGCTCTAATCCTGTGTATTACGTTCAGTATGCTCACGCTCGTATTTGTTCTATTTTGCGCCGCGCTGCTGGTGTTGACCTTGAAGAAGCAAAGACTCTTGGTATGGATGCTGTTGCAGATAAGGCTATTGGATCTGAGGTTGATCTTGGGCTGCTCTCTGAAGACGCCGAGCAGGCTCTTGCTCGTAAACTCTTTGAGTTCCCAGGTCTTGTTGAGGGTTGTGCTCGCGATAGGGCACCATTCCGCATTACGCATTACATTGAAGAGCTTGCTGGCCAGTTCCACGCATTCTATACCGTTTGCCAGGTACTTCCTTCCGAAGGACGCCCACTGGATGCAGAACTTTCTAAGGCTCGTCTTGCTGCGTGTGATGCAACCCGTCGCGTACTTGCAATTGCTCTTGATCTGATTGGTGTTTCTGCTCCTGAGGCAATGTAAACGATAGCTAACTATGTTGTTTTGTCATGATACCGTGCAAGTATTGAATACCTGCACGGTATCTTTAGTGAATTTCTCCAGATAATTTACATATTTCTCCGTTATGTAAAAAATTTTTTAATGTATAAAAGAGATAATAAAATTAATATTTATTACTTAAATTTTATATTTCAGCATATAAAAGCCTATTTTGATGTCATATAAGCACCATTTTCTAACATATTTTTGACTAACTATTGTTTTGTCCCCACGTTAACACGTGTTTTTTAGGGGTATACTCATTATGCGAGCAAATAGTAAATGGTTCGGGCATAAGAGTGGAGGTCTCTATGGAACTTCGCGAGTACATGTCCATTCGCAGGTCTTACAACTTGGTTAGAAGAGTGGTGCCTGCTAACAGACGACTCACGTTTGAAGAGTTTGCTATTTTGTGTCGCCTCAATGTGAAGGGTGCTCCTGTTAAGACTTCAGAAATTGCCGAGTATCAGAGTGCTCTTCGTCCTACGATTACTCATCGTACCTCGCACCTGGCAAGGCTTGGTTTCATCAAGAGAGATGAAGGCGCCATTGATCGACGCAACGTAGTGTGTATCATCACAGAAAAGGGTGTAGAAGCAGTTGAGGAGCTGTCCAAGCTTACCTGTGCTCGTATTGCGCCCGGCCAGGCACTTTCACGTACTTCGTTTGAGCGCATCGTCATGTATGTTGACGCTATGGGAGCTCTGTATTGCAGGGCAGCAGATATGGTGCTTCTTGCAATTCTAGATTCTCCTAAAGACGCTCTTTCAATTACAGAGATTGTTGACGCGCTTGGTCTTTTGCAGCCAACGGTTTCTATGTCTCTTACTGCTTTGGCAGAAAGTGGCCTGGTACAGCGCAAACATGATGATGCTCTTTCAAGAAGAGTAACTATGGTTGAGCTCACGCCTCAAGGCAAGACGTATATCAAAGAAATCGTTCAGCAAATTGAAGATATTGTTGTAAAAAGAAAGAGTCGCACAGCTGTTTAAATGATTTATGCAGATTAAAGAAATCTAGAAGATGGATTTCTCGAGGTTTAAGGGTTAGTGGTTATAAATCCCCATTTGCCCGTTTTATGGTGAATTTTATTTATTTTTTCATCATAAGGCGGGCATTTTCGTGGTATATTCCTTTTGGATTTGCACCTATTTGATTTTGTTTGTTATCCCTTCATCATATTTCTCACGTTTTTACAGATTATTTTGATGAGCAAACAGAGAGGTTTGTACATGTCGGACGAAACATCTTCGGTCCAAAATGATTCTTTAAATGATGTAGAAAATACTCCAGCACCACGTAGACGTGGTAGACCTCGTAAGAGTGAAAATAGTAATTCAGAAAATTCAACTTCAGAAAATACCAATTCTGAGGCAACTGAAGAAAAGGCCTCTAATTCATCTGCTGCTAAGCGTCGTCGTGGTCGTCCAACTAAAAAAGAGACTGAGGCGCGTCGTGCGGTAGAGGCTGTTGTGGCAGAGGCTATGAACGCAGCAGGCATTACAGAGCCACCAAAGCGCCGTCGTGGCCGTCCTAGCAAAGAAGAGATGGAAGAGCGTGCTCTTCATGAGCGTGCCCTTGAAGTTGCACAGGCAGAGGTTTTGGCTCAGGTCCAGGCAGGTGGCAAGGTTTCTTCTGACGTTGTAGACACTGATCGCCTTACCAAGATTGTTCAGGACGCAACTCAGCCTTCTGCGGAGGTAACCCCGGCTCCTGCCTTTACTAAAGCAGAGGCAGAGGGTGCAGCTGGCCAGAATGGCAATGCGGCTCAGAAGAACTTTGCTGAAGAGCAGGGCAGTGTTGAGCAGCAGGATGGTGCAGCTCAGGAGCAGGCTTCTGGTGCAGTAGCAGATTCCGATGCAGCTCCAGCAGAGCGTTCAGGGCGTTCTCGTACGGGTGCAGCACGTCGTCGACATCGTAATGCTGAGCAAAAAGAAGCAGTTCAGGAGGGCGAGAAGACACAGGAAAACGCACACGCCAACAACCAGGAGCGTCCTTCTCGCGATCGTAGACAGAACAACCAGCGCAACAAGAATCGCAAGCAGGGCCAGGCAAGCGAGCCATCGCTTTCCAAAGAGGCTCTGCAAGAGATGAAGCTTTCTGAGCTTCGTGCTAAAGCAACTGAGCTGGGCATTGAGTACGCAGGCGTTCATAAGTCTGATTTGATTGAGCTTGTATACGCTGCATCTGCAGCTGCTGAGGGCTTTAAGACTGTTGAGGGTATTCTTCAGATTAGCAACGAAGGCTACGGCTGGATTCGTACAGGTAATTACATGGAAGGCGATGACGACGCCTTTGTCCACCAGCAGATTATTAGAAATCTTGGTCTGCGCCCGGGTGATAGCGTCTTGGGCATGGTGGGACCTGCTCGCGTAAATAGCAAATATCCACCACTGCTTAAGGTTACCCAGGTCAACGGTGGGGAAGTTGAGGGTCTTAAGGACCGTCCTCGCTTCAAAGATCTGACTCCAATTTTCCCAGACCAGCCTCTTACTATGGAGCACGGTAAAGATTCCATTACGGGCCGTGCAATTGATCTGGTGGCTCCTATTGGTAAGGGTCAGCGTGGTTTGATTGTCTCGCCTCCAAAGGCAGGTAAGACCACCATTTTGAAGCGTATTTGCCAGTCTATTACCACCAACAATCCTGAGGTCCACCTCTTCTGCCTCTTGGTAGACGAGCGCCCTGAGGAAGTTACAGACATGGAGCGCTCCATTAAGGGCACCGTTGTTGCTTCAACTTTTGATATGCCAGCAGAGAATCACACCGTTGTCTCGGAGCTTGTCATTGAGCGAGCAAAGCGTCTGGTTGAGATGGGTCAGGACGTTGTGGTTATTCTGGACTCCATCACACGTCTTGCTCGTGCATACAACCTGGCTATTCCTGCTTCTGGTCGTATTCTTTCTGGTGGTGTTGACTCCGCAGCTTTGTATCCACCAAAGAAGTTCTTGGGTGCAGCTCGAAATATCGAGAACGGCGGTTCGCTCACTATTATTGCGTCTGCCCTGGTAGATACAGGCTCCAAGATGGATGAAGTTATCTTCGAGGAGTTCAAGGGTACTGGTAACATGGAGCTCAAGCTTGATCGAGATCTGGCAGATCGCCGTATCTTCCCAGCTATTGATCCTGTTTCTTCTGGTACTCGTAATGAGGATCTGCTTATTAAGCCAGAGCTTCAGCCTATGGTATGGGGCGTTCGCCGTATTCTTGCAGGCTTCAATAACACTGAGCGTGCAACTACTGCTCTTATCAGTGGTCTTAAGCAGACCGACAATAACCAGGACTTCCTGATTAGATCTGCAAAGAAGGCTGCACAGTCTGACTATCCACAGAATTAGTCAGATTTAAAGATGACGCAAGAAGTGCTTTCCAATCTATGTTGGGAGGCACTTCTTTTTTCTCGCCATTTTTGTTGAATAACTGCCGAAGAATTATGAAAAAGTTTTAAAGACGCTGTAAAAAATAATGAATTACGCTATAGTCATTTCTAACAGCACAATTATGTGTTGCAGCGGATACACAAAGATGAAATGAAGCCCACCCGTTGCTCACGTCGCCCGTATTGGGTTTAGTAGCATATGCAAATTTAGCGTGTGTCTTCATACATCTTCTTAGCGTTTGTAGGGGGAGTTTGTATGACAGAAGGTAGGAATCCGGCAGTAGTCGCCGGCCTGCTCAGTGGTCTGGTTCTGGTAGCAGAGCCAGCATCTGCGTATGCCCTTACCGCTAATGAAATTCGTCAAACGCCTCTTGGTGCAATCTTTACAGGCATTGGAGTGGGACTTGCTGCGGTTGCAGTCATTTCTGGTGCGGCCTTGGTAGTCTCTCGCTCGGTAAATCGTGGCGAGAAAAACGATGAGGTAGAAGCAAAGAGCCAGTCATCTGCAACGTTCCAGGGCTCAGATGAGGCTCTATCTTCAAAGCAGGTCTCAGCTGCATCGAACTTCTCGTCAGAAGAGAGCATTGTGATTCCGCTGGACTCTTCAAGGCGCTCGATTGCTGCGTACAAGCCAAAGCACATGAGGGCTTCTCAGTGGGATATGACTGGTTCCATTCGTGTTCAGTCTGCTGAGCTGCCTGTCCAGCCTGCCGAGTCAACTGCAAAGAAGTCACAGGTTGTAAGTACGGCCGCAGAGGGCGTTCTTCCCGTTCGCGCAAAGAAGGCTCCTGCGCACTCTACAAACGACTACGCGCAGATTGCAGAGAACTACACCAAGCTTTTGAGCTGGCGCGAGCGTACCGTTGCACGTGCAAAGGGTGCTGCTGCGGTACTTCTTGAGCGCTTAGGACAAGATCCTATGGACGGTCTGCCCATTATCGAGCGTGCTGACGGAACCGTTGGTGATGTTGGTACAGCTTGGTGGACTAAGGCTGTGGGCGAAGAGTCCATTACGCGTGATTTTGGTATTGCTGAGATTGGTGCCGAGGCTATTCCTGAAGACTTTACCAACCATGCTGCTGATATTTCTAGCCGTATCTCTTACGTTGACCAGGGAGTCTTCCCTGAGAAGCGTACGATTGACGAGCTTGAGCATGCTGATGATTGGACACTTGCGCTGGCTGCAATGGACGAGCATCTAGCTCGCCATGATCAGCAGCAAATGCGCAAGTACCATCCAGTGCAGTTGCCACTTATTGGTCAGGTCGCTGCTGAGGCTGAAGTTGCAAGCTCGGTGGAGTTGTCGGGTGCAAAACCTGCTGCGTCTCACAAGGTTGCCGCAGCTCAGATGCGTCCTTCTCGCGAGCCAAACTACGCTGGTGTGGTTGCACAATCAACCGCAATGCCGCTGGTCAAGGCTACAAACGATACGTCATCGCATGTTCAGGACATCTTTGACGCGGTTGAGCGTGAGATGGCAGCTGAGCTTCAGGCGGCTGACGAGAGACCAACGCGCGAGCTGCTTCGCCTCATTGAGGGCGGCACCAGCAAGATGAAGAAGATTTCTTCGCTTGATCTTGGCGAGAAGACCAGCGCAGACAAGGCCTCTTACAAGCCTCGTCACTTTGCTGGTGAGCTTCCGCTGGTACGCGAGGCGTAAGTAGCTCACGTAGGCTAGCTGCGGGTAGTCAGAAGACAACCGCGCAACCGTCGCGAAAGGCTGGAGTTCGTAGAAACATCCGATTTCTCTAAAATTATTTCAAGTTAGATAACATTTTTTGGCTGTGGTTCTTTTTTAAGAGCTACAGCCATATTGTGTTGTGTCATATATTCAACGCTATGGAGAAAAGGAGATGAATATGGCACATAAGCTAACGCGACGACGCTTTTTGGAGGTGGCCGGGACCATTGCGGGGTCGTTTGCTCTAGCAGGCTGTTCGCCAAAGAACCAAGACCCTAACTCCATTTACGTTGGCGTGATGGGACCGTATACCGGCGACGTTGCCCAGTATGGCCTTGCAGTGCGTAGCGGCATTTTGCTGTACCTCAAGGAATTCAACAAGAATGGTGGAGCTGGTGGCCGCCAGATTGTCCCTATAGCTGAGGACGAGAAAGGCGATTCAACCGAAGCCATTCTTGTCTATAACAAGCTTCTTGACGAGAATGTTTGTGCAATTCTGGGTGACGTTACCTCAACGCCAACCATTGCACTGGCACAGAAATCGGTACTGGACAACATTCCTTGCGTAACGGCATCTGCAACAGCAGAAGACGTTGTTGCTCACGGCAATAACATGTTCCGCGCTACTGTCACCGACCCATTCCAGGGCGTTGTTCTTGCAGAGTTTGCTAAAAAGCAAGGCTATCAGCGTGTAGGAACCATCTTTAACTCTGGTGGCGATTACGAGATTGGCGTTAATAACGCATTTGTTCAGAGGGCTCGTGAGTTGGGCATTGAGGTTGTTTCTCAGCAGGGCTATCCAACGGGAGCTGTTGACTTTAACGCCCAGCTTACCAGCATTATTGGACTGGATCCTGATGCCATTTTGGCTCCAAACTATTACCAGGATAATGGCAAGATTGTGACGCAGGCTCGCCAGCTTGGCTGCAAAAAGCCTTTTATGGGCGCAGATGGTTGGGCAGGCATCATTGGCGGCGAGCAGGACTATGCTTCTGCGACTGACCTTGAAGGATGCTTCTATTGCTCTGCTTTTGTTGCTTCAAACCCAGATGAAAAAGTTCAGCATTTTGTTAAGGCTTATACCGAGGAATACGGTGAGGCTCCAACTAACTTCTGTTCTTTGGGCTATGATGCAGCAATGATTCTTTGCTCTGCTCTTGAGGTTGCCGAGAAGCGCGGTTATACCTACAACTCTAATGAGTATAGGAAAGCCATTATTGACGCTATTGCATCTGGTGTGGTCGAAGGCGTTACTGGAACCCTTTCATATCAGGGAACAGGTGACCCAGTGAAGTCCACCTTGATTATTACCTTTAAAGATGGCAAAGAGTCCATCTATGACACGATCAATCCTTCATAGAAAAGAGAACCTCAGATGTTTTTGACTCAGGTGCTCAATGGACTTCAATTGGGCAGTATTTACGCACTGGTGGCGCTTGGTTACACAATGGTGTACGGCATCATCTTGCTTCTTAATTTTGCACATGGTGACATTATCATGTTTGGCTCCTACGTTGCTTGGATTGCGCTTGTTCAGTTAGGACTCAATCCTGCAATCGCCGTTCTTCTCGCCATTTTTGGTTGTGTTGTGCTGGGCGTTCTTATTGATAAGGTTGCCTATGCACCACTCAGAGAAGCTCCAAGGCTTTCTATTCTGATTACCGCAATTGGTGTTTCTTACCTACTTGAAAATGGTGTTCAGCTGCTTCTTGGTGCTGACGCTAAGGTTGTTCCAAGCATCATTGACCTGGGAACTGTTCAGGTATTTGGTTCGACGCTTTCCGGCACTGCACTTTTGACTGTTGCCGTTACTATTGTGGCAACCGTTGTTCTGACCCTTTTGGTTCAGAAGACTCGTCTTGGTAAGGCAATGCGTGCCGTTTCTGAGGATATGGGCGCTGCTCGTCTGATGGGCGTCAACGTCAATAGCACTATTAGCTTTACCTTTGCAGTTGGTTCCGCTCTGGCAGGCATTGCAGCTATTCTGTACTCCATGGCATACCAGCAGGTTTCTCCTACCATGGGCGTCATGCTGGGTACCAAGGCATTTGTTGCAGCAGTTCTTGGCGGCATTGGCTCCATTCCTGGCGCTGTTATTGGCGGCCTTATTGTTGGCTTCTCCGAGGTCTTTGTTGCTGCCTTTGGTCTGTCTGTCTGGCAGGATGCAGTAGTCTTCTTACTCTTGATTCTTGTTCTTGTTGTGAAACCAACTGGCCTGCTTGGCCGACCAGTTACCGAGAAAGTGTAAGGAGGCTCACATGACTAAAATGTATCCACGCGATAATAACCACAACCCCGTAATTGTCACTGGTTTTGGTGGAAAAGATGGTCAGCGTCGTGAGCTCACTATGCCTGCTCGCTATGCCATCAATGCAATTCTTGTTGCACTCTTTGTCTTTGGTGGAAACTTCCTGGTAGGAGAGGGCCTTATTTCTCGCTATCAGACCGTTGTTTTTGAGCAAATTGGCGTGTATGTTCTGATGACCGTTTCTCTGAACATTGTTACTGGTTATCTGGGACAGCTTCCTTTGGGTCACGCTGGCTTTATGTCCATTGGTGGTTATGCTTGCGCAATCTTTATCATTCGCATGATGCCACTCTTTGGTCTGGATGCTCAGTCCATGGCCTCAGGCTCTACACCTGCAGTTATTCTTTTTGTTGTGGGTCTTTTGTTTGGCGGCATTTGCGCCGCTCTAATGGGTGTGGTTATTGGTATTCCAGCACTTCGTCTTCGCGGTGATTACCTGGCCATCATTACTCTGGGCTTTGCAGAGATTATCCGCGTTGTCCTGGTAAACATTGACTCTGCTCTTGGCTTCAAGCTTACTGGTGGTGCATCAGGCCTCACGGGTATTCCTGCTTATACCGGCTACCTGAACACCGCAATTGTTGTTTCGCTTGCCATCTTTGCTATTCATACTCTTATGAAGTCTAGACATGGACGCGCTATTCTCGCCATCCGCGATAACGAGATTGCGGCAGAGGCATCAGGCGTTAACACCACGTATTACAAGACCCTTGCCTTTGTTTTCTCTGCATTTCTTGCTGGTATTGCAGGCGGCCTTTACGCGGGCTGCATCGGCGTTATGGCGCCTGCCAAGTTTGGCTTCATGAAGTCCGTTGAGATCCTTGTTATGGTTGTTCTTGGTGGCATGGGCTCTATGTTTGGTTCCGTTGTGTCCGCAACTGTCCTGACCGTGCTTCCAGAGGCTCTGCGCGCCTTTGCCGACTACCGTATGGTTGCTTACGCAATTGTCTTGATTCTGGTCATGATCTTCAGACCTGAGGGTCTGTTTGGCTCCTATGACTTCTCGCTGTCTCGCATTATTGAGCGAGTCATGAACAGGGACTTCCCTTGGAACAAGGATGACTCGGATGAGCAGGCAGGTGTACAGGTCAAGGCGCAGGCGGGTGTTCAGGCAGATACGCAGGCAGACGTTCAGGCAGAAGCCTCAACTGATTTGAAGGAGGCGTAAGAGCGATGGCAACTAAAAACACTACAAAACTTATTAGGCAAGAGTCTCCTAACCTCATTCCTGAGCGAGACCTTGGCGCAATTCCAGTTCTTCAGGCTGAGCACCTGGGCATTGACTTTGGTGGCTTGACGGCTGTTAACGACTTCAACATTGCTCTTGGTCCTACCGAGATTTCTGGCATCATTGGTCCTAACGGTGCAGGTAAAACAACTGTCTTTAACTTGCTTACCTGTGTCTACAAGCCAACCCGTGGTACCGTAATGATTGACGGCTACGACCTTGCTGGTAAAAGCGTTGTTGAAGCAAATCATATGGGTATTGCCCGCACCTTCCAGAACATTCGACTGTTCAACAACATGACTGTTATGGAGAACATTCAGGTTGGTCAGGGCAGCCACATGACGTCTCATTTCTTTGAGGACGTCTTCCGCCTTCCGGCTCACTGGAAGCAGGAAAAAGAGAGCGCTGATAACGCCCGCGATCTGCTGCGCATTTTTGGTATGGAGAACCTTGCAAATAACCTTGCAGGCAACCTGCCTTATGGTGCTCAGCGCAAGCTTGAGATTCTTCGCGCTCTGGCAACGCAGCCTAAGATTTTGCTGCTTGACGAGCCAGCTGCAGGTATGAATCCAGCAGAGACTGACGAGCTTATGGAGAATGTCCTTAAGATTCGTGATGATTTCAAGATTGCTGTTCTTCTCATCGAGCATGATATGAAGTTTGTTATGGGCATTTGCGAGGGTTTGGCCGTTCTTGACCACGGCAACATCATCGCAAAGGGAACGCCAGAAGAGGTTCAGAACAACCCTCGCGTTATCGAGGCATATCTTGGAAAGCAGGAGGTGCGCTAATGGCCGCTGAAACTACAAACACCCAGGCAGCAGGCGCAGAAAAAACCCTGCTGTCCGTCAAGGACCTTAACGTTTCTTACGGTGCAATTCATGCAGTTCAGGGCATTTCTTTTGACATCCACGAGGGTGAGATCGTCACCCTTATTGGCGCAAACGGCGCAGGTAAATCAACTACGCTGAACACCATTGCTGGTCTGGTAAAGCCTGACTCTGGCAGCATTACCCTTGACGAGAAAAACCTTGTAGGCCAGCGCGCTCACAAGATTGTTGAGGCTGGTTTGGCGCTATGTCCTGAGGGCCGCCGTGTGTTTTCTCGTATGAGTGTTGCTGAAAACCTTGAGATGGGCGGCTATACGCAGCCCGATTCCCAGAACGCTAAGACCGTCAAGATGGTCTACGAGCATTTCCCACGTCTTCGCGAGCGCAAGAATCAGCTGGCAGGAACGCTGTCTGGCGGCGAGCAGCAGATGCTTGCTATGGGTCGTGCTCTGATGAGCAGGCCAAAGCTTTTGATGCTTGACGAGCCTTCCATGGGTCTGGCTCCTATTCTGATTGAGGAAATCTTCCAGATTATTCGCCAGCTCGGCGATGCAGGAACCACCATTTTGCTTGTTGAGCAGAACGCTAATATGGCACTTAAGGTTGCTGACCGTGCATACGTTCTTGAGCTTGGTAAGGTTGCTAAGCATGGCACCGGCCAGGAGCTTCTCCACGACGATGACGTTCGCAAGGCTTATCTCGGCGCATAACGGCGACTAATGGCAAATGTGCTTTGACGTCAACGTACCTTAAACGTTAACCTGGCTCCCACACAACGTAGGAGCCGGGTTTTGTTGTCATGTCTGAACAGTTTGCCTGAAAAGCGCACCATATCTGAGCTATTTGCCTGTTTTTCTCGCCAAGTCTGAGCTAATTTACTCAGACTTGATGTAGTTTTCAGGCTCGCAAAATTTGGCGCGGCGCAGCCTATCTTCACGCGCCTGATTTCTTCAAAGAATCTGTAACTTTTGCCTAAATACGTAAAAGAATCGGTGGATTTGCCTGATTTCATCAAAGAATCTGTGCCTCAAATACAGATTCTTTACACTTTTCAGGCGCATCTGGCGAGAAACCCGTGTTGTCGCAGGCGTACTTGTTAGTACACGCATTGACCAAGCGCAGTTGTCACGTTAAATTTCGTCGAAAGTGTTGTGGTGTTGCTGACCGTCGTCCAAGGTAAGGACGGTACCTAGAAGCGCCGGCTCAAGAATCTGAATCCAAAGATCGCCTCTGACCTGCTTGGCATTCTCGGCAACAGCGCGAGCTGTAACAGGGGAGTCGCAGATGGCAACCATGGTGGAACCTGAGCCCGAGATAACAAAGGCGCAAGCACGAGCAAGCTTAGCTACCTGTTTGAGCTCTTCGTAATCAGGAATGAGCTCCTTGCGGTAGGGCTCATGGAGTTTGTCGTTGCAGGCAGCTGCCAAAAGACCTCCATTGCCTGTTTCAAGTGCATGGGTAACAGCAACGGTACGACCCATTTGATAAACAGCGGTCTGAAGAGAAATATTCTGCGGAACCACCTTGCGGGCATCCTCAGTGTTGACAGTGTACGGCGGTGCAATTGCAACAAAAGAGAGACCGCGTGCTACGAGCCTTCGAGTACAAACGGTATGCCCGCCCTCAACAAATGACGAGGTCAGGCCACCGTAAATTGCAGGAGCAACATTATCTGGATGGCCTTCAAAGTGGCAGGCAAAGTCGAGTGCACGCCCAGGATCCCAGCCACCATGTGATTCGGTCATTGCGGCGGCAATACCAGCAATTACGCAGGTAGAACTTGAGCCAAGTCCACCAGAAAGCGGAATAGGCGAGTCGATAGTGATGTGTTTGGGAGTAGGCTCTTCGCCCAGCTTTTCGCAGGCTCGAATATAGGAGGTCCACACAAGGTTGTCGTCGTTTCTGAACTGCTCGGGGCAGCCGTCAATGATGAGCGTAGGCGACTCTCTAAACGTAATTTTTGCGCGCAGGTTAAACGCAAGGCCCAGTGTATCGTAGCCGACGCCAATGTTTGCAGAGGTAGCAGGTACAGAAACGGTCAAGATGGTGTTGTCGAGCATGTAGAACCTGCTTTCTCAGAGTCTAACAAGCAAAAATACGCCCGCATGCTTCAGAAACGTACGAAGCAAGTTGTTCCTTCTCGCGAACGTCAGTATGAATGATAACGTTATCATTCAGCGATGAAAGCTGGATTGGCGGATTAATGCCCGTGATTTCGGCGAGCGTATGCATGCATGCAAAGTCATCCAGGCCAGCGGTCGTGTGGCCCAGCGCGGCAAGCACGTCGGACGAGAACTTATACGGGCAAGCAGTAGACAGACAAACGCGCACGTCGTCCGCCTGGCGAGAAACCCTGTCAAGCACGTGCTTTGCGACGGCTGTGTGAGGGTCAATCAGCACACGACAATTCTCCCAGGTAGAACGGATAGTCTCACGCGTCTGGTCGTCGGTGGCAAAGCCAGCATCAAAGGTTTCACGGATGGTATCCATGACCTGAGTAGGAACCGTGTAGACACCCTCAGTTACCAGCTGTTTCATCAGGTAACTGACAAGCTCAGTATCCTTACCGGATGCAAGATAGAGGAGTCGTTCAAGGTTTGATGAAACCAGAATGTCCATTGATGGAGAGATGGTCTTTTCAAATGCACGCCTACGGTCATACACACCTGTTGCCAAGAAATCAGTGAGCACCTTATTGCTGTTAGAGGCCACAATAAGGCGATCAACAGGAAGTCCCATTTCTTTTGCAAAGTAACCTGCGAGGACGTCGCCAAAGTTGCCGGTTGGTACGCAGAAAGTAACTTTTTGACCCTGGGCGATGGCATCCTTGGCAACAAGCTGGGCATATGCGTCAAAGTAGTAGGTTACCTGTGGGGCCAAACGACCAATATTGATGGAGTTTGCGCTGGAAAGTACTGTGTCCTTACCGGCCAACTCATGCGCCAACTCCTTGTTAGCAAAGATCGCTTTAGCGGCGTTTTGAGCATCGTCAAAGTTTCCCTTAACAGCGCAAACAGCTACGTTAGAGCCTTTTTGAGTCACCATCTGCAGGCGTTGAATATCAGAAACCTTGCCTTCTGGATAAAAGACGGTGATGCCCATACCAGGCACATCCTTGAAACCCTCAAGTGCAGCTTTACCAGTGTCGCCAGAAGTTGCGGTGACAATCATGATGCTCTTGCCGGCGGTGGCAGCCACGCCCGTAGTACCTTCAGCGTCGACAGCGCCAGCTACGTCCGCATCCTCGCGAGCAACACTCATCAGGCGGGGGAGCATCTGAAGTGCAACATCCTTAAAGGCCGACGTTGGACCATGGAAGAGCTCAAGCAGCCAGTCTTCTCCGATAGCAGAAACAGGTGTGATAGCCTGGGTGTCCCACTGAGAGCCATACGCGCCCTCAATACAGCGAGTCAGCTCTTCAGCAGAGTAGTCGTCCAGCAGAGCAGAAAGCACATCGAAAGCAGTAGCTTTAAAGCCCTGAGAACAAACCTTTGCAAGATCGAGGGGTTTCTCGCCAATTGAATCTTGGATATAAAGGCCGCCGTCGGGAGCAATTCCCTGCAAAATGGCTTGTTTAGCCAAAACGGTATGGTCAGAGCTTCTTGTGCTGTGATATGCGACGGCCATGAAACCACCAATCTTTAGAACGTGTCGCGTGTAGTGCGTCTCGCGTGTTGTGCGCGTGCAAATTGCACGTCTCGCGTGTTGCGTTTCTATTATTTTAACAGTGAGAAGTAAAAGTCGCTTGTAACATAGAATTGTTCATAGCATTATGAAGACGAGAAAAACTATCGATTAGATTCTGTCTAGGTTTTTGGTAGTTTTTGTCTATGAGATTGTTATCAGTGCAGTCACCTTTGCGTGCGGTTATCCTTGCTCTGCAATTAGCCTTGCAGGCAATCGGTTTTCTCGCAAAATGACTGATAGATTTGGAGTTATATGCAAAACGTTGCCCTACTTGGATTTGGAACGGTTGGTGCTTCAGTTGCGCGCATTCTTGATGAGCGCGTTTCTGACGTTAACCTGACGTCCATCTTGGTTAGAGCTGGTAAAGAGCACGTTGACCCTCGGGCAACATCTGATTTTGATGCGCTCTTGTCTGACCCTGCGCTCGATACCGTTGTTGAGTGCATGGGTGGCCTCACGCCAGCCTATGAGTACATCAAAGCTGCGCTGACTGCTAAGAAAAATGTAGTCACCTCAAATAAAGCCGTGGTATCTGCTCATTTTGAGGAGTTTATGACACTTGCCGCTGAAGCGGGCGTCAACTTTAAGATTGAAGCATGCGTGTGCGGTGGCATTCCTTGGATAGCAGGAATTCAGAAAGTTCGTCGTATTGACGAGATTTCTGCGTTCTGGGGAATCATGAATGGAACCACCAACTACATTGTCTATTCCATGCTCAAAGACGGAACGGACTTTGCTGAGGTTCTGAGCAAGGCTCAGGAGCTGGGTTACGCGGAGCGAGACCCGTCAAGCGATATCGACGGCATTGATGTTCGCTCTAAGACTATGATTTCTGCGTCCATTGCCTTTGATGTTATTTGCACAGACCAGATTCCTATGTCTGGCATCAGAAACTTAACTAAGCGTGACCTTGCCATGTTTGGCAGTCACGATATGACAATCAAACTCTTTGGTCGTGGTGTTTCTGACGGTTCATCGTATGCGGTAGCTGTTGAGCCAGTTGCGGTTTCGCTCTCAACCATAGAGGCTAACGTTCCAACTAACTTTAACGTTGCAACTGCCGTGGGAAATACCATTGGCGAGCTCAAGTTTTACGGTCAGGGTGCCGGTGGCGACCCAACGGCAAACGCCGTCGTGCAGGATATTATTGACTGTGCTGCGGCTCCTGCTGGGGGTCAGCAGACCTTCTCGTCAGATCTTTCGTATAATCCTGAGCTGCTTGTTTCTGATTACGTATTTAGGACGCAAGCGGATGTTCCGGGTGGCTCGTTCTGGGAGCCAGGTGCTCAGTTGGTTAAAAATCTAAGTGCCGAGAAGGCCCGTAATCTTCTTACCAGCGCACTTTCACAAGATCCTACAACCTTTATGGCTGCACTTGAAAAGAGGAATTAGAAATGATCAAAATTGCAAAATTTGGCGGCTCAAGTGTTGCTTCTGCAGAGCAGTTCAAAAAAGTTAAAGCTATTGTTGAAGCTGACCCTGATAGACGCTTTATTGTTTCGTCTGCAGCAGGAAAGCGCCACTCAACCGATAACAAGATTACGGATCTTTTGCTGCTGGTAAATGCCCACATTGAGTATCACGTTGATTGCACCTCTTTGCTTGCAGACATCGAGGCTCGCTTTGTGGAGATTGCTGATGAACTGGGAGTTGCATGGCCTGTCGCCGAGGAGTTTGAGAAGTTTGCTTCAAACATTAAGTCCTTCTCGCCAGAGTATGTAGTAAGTAGGGGTGAATGGTTCACCTGCCAGATCCTTGCTGAGTACCTTGGCCTGCCATTCGTTGATGCGGCAGACGTTATGCTGTTCCATCATGATGGCACCATTGATATGGAGCGCACTGCTTCTAGACTCAAAGAAGTTGTTGCTCGCAGCGGCTCGTTTGTGCTGCCTGGCTTCTACGGTGCTACCGTTGACGGTGCAATTAAGTTGTTCCAGCGCGGTGGTGGCGATATTACCGGCGCCATTGTCGCTCGCTGCCTAGACGCTGACTTGTATGAGAACTGGACTGACGTGTCTGGCTTCCTTTCTGCGGATCCTCGCATTGTTCAGAATCCACGCGCTATTGGCCGCATTACTTTTGACGAGATGCGCGAGCTTTCTTACATGGGCGCTTCCGTTCTTCAGGAAGAGGCAATTTTCCCTGTTCGTGAGGCAAACATTCCAATTCAGATCAAGAACACAAACCGTCCAGAAGACACGGGCACGGTTATCCGTGAGACTGCAGATGGCGATACAAACGAGCACTTGATTACAGGTATTGCAGGCAAGAAAGACTTCTTAGCTATTCATGTCAAGAAGGCTCACATGTCCAACGAGGTTGGCGTCATCAGCCGCGCTCTCAATATTGTTGAGCGTTACGGCGTCTCTGTTGAACACATCCCAACAGGCGTTGATTCTTTTGGTATTGTGGTAAATGCCTCCGACGTAAAGGATACGGTTTATTCCATCATCAGCGATATTCGTCGCGAGATTGAGCCTGATGACATTACGATGGTAGACCGCTTAGCTCTTGTTTCTGTTGTTGGTCGTAATATGTCTAGGCGTTCCGGCACCTCTGGTAAGATTTTTGGCGCGCTGGGCAATGCGGGCGTCAACATTCGCATGATTACGCAGAGCTCGGAAGAGATTAGTATTATTGTGGGCGTCGATAATGCCGACTTTGATCGCACAATTGGCGTCATTTATAACGGATTTGTTCGTGACGAAATGGTTTCGAGGTAACTATGGCTTTTGATCCAAACGGTAAGGTTGTTGCAATTCTTGGTGCTACCGGCGTTGTTGGTGCCCAGATGATGCAGTGCCTTGAAGAGCGTAATTTTCCTATCAAGGAGCTGGTGCTTCTGGCATCCGCTCGAAGCGCTGGTAAAACTATCGAATTTGCTGGCCAGCAGATTGTAATCCGCGAAGCAACACCAGAGGCTTTTGAGGGTGTAGATATTGTCCTTGGCGCAGCTGGCGACGAGCAGGCAAAAGAGCTGCTCCCTGAAGCGGTTAAGCGTGGATGCGTCTGCGTTGATAACTCCCATGCATTTAGAATGGACCCAAACGTTCCGCTGGTAATCCCAGAGATTAACGCCGAGGATATCAAGAACCATAACGGCATCATCTCTAATCCAAACTGTGCAACCATTATTGGCTTGGTACCTCTGTATCCTCTACATAAGGCAGCAGGTGCAAAGCGTATTATTGCGTCAACCTATCAGGCTGCATCAGGCGCTGGCCTTCCTGGCCTCACCAGCCTGAAGAATCAGATGGCTGACGTTGTTGCAGGTAGGGAAGTAACCGAGACCGCTCCTTTTGCATACCAGCTGGCAGTCAACCTGATCCCACAGATTGGCGGCTTTGATGAGGTTGGCTACACTTCCGAGGAAATGAAGATGCAAAACGAGGGTCGCAAGATCATGCACCTTCCTGAGCTGCGCGTTAACTGCACCTGTGTTCGCGTCCCAACGATGCGCTCTCACTCTGAGTCCATCACTGTTGAGTTCGAGCGTCCTTTGAGCCCAGATGAGGCTCGTGCAATTCTTGAGGATGCTCCAGGAATCAAGGTTGTGGACAACCCAGCAGAGCTTCAGTACCCAATGCCTCTTGATACTTCTGACCAGGACCTTATCTATGTTGGTCGTATTCGCGAGGATCTTTCCGCTGATAAAGATACTAACGCACTTACGTTCTTCTGCTGTGGCGACCAGATTAGGAAGGGTGCCGCAACAAACGCTGTCCAGATTGCAGAGTACCTGCTGTAATATCTGGCGTGCAGCCACGCTCACATCATTTTCGTTGACCAAGTACCCGTTCGATTCTATTTCGTGGAATCGAACGGGTATTTTTGTGCGTCCGAGTCAAATTTTTCAGCGATAGAGTGCCATTCGGCAGCAAAGTGGTAAAAAATGCGTTTAGTTGGAGTATCCAAAAATGCTTAGTTTCTATGCAAACCATCTACCAGCAATTTTACGTGGACAAAATTGTGGAAATTAGTACAAAATTTCTGAGCTGGGTAAACGTAAGTGACAAAATTTTGAAGTCCAAAAATAAACTCCAACTAAACGGATTTTTTACCCAAAACAGCACCTCTAATTTAATACATCAATTTCTTGATTAGTTTTCCTGCATATCAGCCATTGTTTATGCAAAAATCACCTATCTAAATAGTTAAAACTTTTATTCGAACAGGTATTCTACTTTTACAGTAGCCATACAGTTTGGGTGCAAAAAGGGTGCGCTTGTAAAAAATTTTAACAAAAAAGGTAGGCGGCAAGCCGCCTACCTTGGGTTTCTGGTGCCTCCTGCGCGATTCGAACGCGCGACCTGCGGTTTAGAAGTTATGTTTTCTACCGCTCATTATGTTTCGTTACGCTCGATAAATGCCGTTACGACCTGCAAAAACAAATTTTTGTCCGGTGTGTATAGTAAAACAATTCATACAGTTTGGAGGCAGTTTGGAGGCAGCGCCTTCAACTAACTTGTTGCACGTTAAGGAGAAATGGCATGAATATCTCAGTCAGATTACGTGGCAAGGTTTGGCAAGCAAGGGTGAGGTTCCGTGGAGCAGATGGACTTATTCATGAGAAGCATCATTCTTTGAGTGCTCCATCAGATAAGACTGGTCGAGGCAAAAAGACTGCCATGCTTGAGGCTGAGAAGTGGGTTAAGGATGCAGGGTTTGTTGAGATTGTTGAACAGAGTCAGGCAACAAGACTTGATTGCTCAGCGTACACATACTGTCTCAATTACTTTAAGAGCCTCGTGGCCACGCAACAAATAGAACGTCGTACTTATACGTCTTACAAGAATAGTATTCGCTATATAGATCTCTTCTTTGGTGAGAAACGATTACAGGACATTACTATTACAGACGTTGAGATGTATGTGTCCTGGCTTTACGACTCCAACTACTCAGCAAATACCATCAAGAAGGCTTTCAATGGATTACGTCAATGTACACGCCATGCTGTAGCGATTAGAGATCTGCAATATGACCCTTGCGCGTCAATCAAGGCTCCTAGGGGCCAACTTGCACCGCCAAATCCACTAGATGAGCCTTCCCGCAGAAAGCTTCAAGTTATGCTTGCCGCTCTTGAGCTGTCTCCAATGGTCATTGCAACGTATTTGGCATATTTTACTGGCATGAGGCGCGAGGAGTGCTGCGGGCTTCAGTGGAAGGATATAAAGCTCAAAGCTGAGGACGTCACAGCACACCTATGCCGCGCTATTTCGTATGATGGCGGTAAGACATACATCAAAGGCTTAAAGAATGGCAAAACTAGAACCGTGCCCGTACCAGCTCCGCTTGTGGACATTCTTAAGCAATGGCGCACCAAGTACATTGAAGACTGTATGTTGATGGGGATTGCGTTTAATGAAGAGATGTATGTCCTTGGAGACTTCTCAGGCGAGTATCTCAGACCAGAGCGAGTCACAGCATGGTGGAAGAGACACTCGGAAGAATGGGGGCTTTTAGGAACGCAGGGGAGACGGCCAGTCTTTCATGATCTGCGTCATACGTATGCCACAATTGCGGTTAGGACCATGGACATCAAGAGTGCGCAAGATATTCTTGGCCACAGCGATATTAATATGACAATGCGCTATGCAGATACAGACATGGAACAGCTTCAGAGAGCTGGCAGAGCTATCGGAGAAGCTCTTAATGATGCCAACAAAGACGGTGCAGAAATATTACAGCTACGCCGAGCGGTATAAAAAGAGGAGCTTTGCGCTCCTCTTTTTTGTTTTACTCTTCTTCAGATGCAGCTTTCGATTTTGTAACAGGCTTCTTACGCTCGTCTTTTTTCATTTTTGCAATTGCCTTACGGCTGTCATCTGTTACCTTTTCGGGCAAGAATAGGCGCGAGATTAGGGCTTCTGCAATTTCTGAATTTTTAAGGTTCTGACCTGTGGTGTTCTTGATAGCAACTCGCAGCTTATTAATGACCTCAGTTGAGATGATATGGTCCGCAAGATTCTCTCCAGAGAGGGCAATGCGTCTCTGATAATAGTCGTCAATCTCATTCTTACGATGTGCTTCTTCAGAGAGCAGGTAAAGCAGCTCTGTTTTCTGCGCTGGGGCTGTTTCTTTGTCGGAGATAGTGACTCTGAATACTAGCTTTGTGACAGGGATTTTGCCTTCGAGTTTAGTGCGGTAGACCTGCCAATCATCACCATTCGTAAGAATAATCCAGTCAATGCCTTCGTCAACAGCATATTGACGCGCTTGATTAAGGTGTGTTTCCTTGAGCTTAAGCCCAATCTGCTTAACCTCAACAACAAATACCTCTTCATCGGATGTGCGAACAACATAATCTGCAAAGCGGGAGCCAATCATTTGCTCTGCTGTGACATTGTCAAATCTATCCCAACCAAGATACTCACACAGAATGTCTGAGACAATCTTGCGAGTGTCAGCTTCTTTGAAGTCTTCAGCGCGTCCCTTCTCAACAATCGTAGTCATGCGCCTTAAACCCTTTTTAATGCGGTCTCTTGCCTTGTCTTGGTAAACAGCCATTTCTTAAACCCTTTCACAATTCCTTCAAACTTTTATATATCGGACTTAGTTTTTGTCCGGTGTTACGACTAAATTGAAACGCATGTTCTTTGAGAATTAAACATGTCTTTAGATTTCAAATCCGAATGGGACCAAGTACCATACAACTTCACCAATAATCGAAACTGATTGTGTGCCAATCTCGTTAAAGTCGAATATTTGTGACCTAAATGTAGGATCTATGCTGTCTGGGATGAGCTCATAGCCGTTTGATAATGTCTTTACGCGTTGAATGGTTGCATTAAAGCCATTTACACACACTGCATAAGCCTTCATAGGCTCAGTTGCTTCCCTGCAAGGATTGATAAGTGCGTAGCATCCATTTGGCAGCACACGGTTCATAGAGTCATCAGCAACTTTTAAAAGAAAAGCCTGTGGATATTTATTATGAATCTCTGCCGGGATATCGTATGTCTTATCGACGTCAATCATTTCAATGGAAGTGCCTGCAGCGATTGAGTCTAAGAGCGGGACTGGAACCATATCAGAAGCTTCTGATAATTCTGGTTTACTAGACATTCCAAGAAGATACGCCAAACTTACATTCAAAATCTCAGACATTTCAATCATCTTATCCATGCGGATATTAACTTGATTAGTCTCATATCTTTGGATTGTTTGCTGAGTAGTCCTCATTTTCTCGGCTAGTTCAGCTTGTGTAATATTTCTAAGCTTACGTGCTTCAGCAATTTGGTATTTCATTACCGCTCACCTTCAGTTACACGCATTGTATTGTCTTCATAATAATTACACACTTTTTGTGTTGTATCAAACACTTTTTGTGTGTATTATCTACATCGATAACACACAGAATTTGTGTATTTGAAAGGAGGTGCTAAAGATGAGAATGAATATGAAGGCTGAAAGAGCAAGATGCGGTCTATCTGCAAGTGAGGCCGCCAAAAGAATCGGCGTCTCAACAAACACTCTTTTACGCTGGGAATCTGGTGAGAATACCCCTCTTTCAGAAAACCTTATGAAACTTGCGAGGCTTTATAACTGCACACCTGATTACTTACTCGGTGTGGGTAATTTCAGAACACGAATCACATGTTAAGCGAATAAGCACTTCTTAGAATCACGTTCTTTGTAAAAGGAATAGACGCAAATCGTCCCAGGGAAACTTACAAAAGCTTGCTTGTTCTTTGAGTTTTACGAGTACCTGGAGAAATAAAGCTTAGCCGTGAATAGTAGCGGTAAAAACGTTGCATGGTCATCACGTTAACCATGTAGAGTCTTGTGACTCGCTACGTCAAGGGACTTCAGACGTATAGAGCGGGCATAGACGCTTTGATTCTATGTAAAGTTCTGCAGAAGTTTCGCTCTTAGTTGTTAAAACAAAGAGCTTTAATCTCTATGGAGATCTGAGAAAAATGCCAATACCTCAAAATACTGGCTCGGCTTGGTCATATCACTGGGAGCCTAAAATCGAGCATAAGCTCGAACCAGAAAAAGCCAAGGCACCACACACCACAATATCTCACATTAAGGGAGCATCACTTATAAAGAGTTGTTTTAACGATGCTTATTACGCCAGTGAAGATGGTGGGAACCTGTGGTTTCTTGGTAGTTTTGAAACAGCTCAAGAAGCAAGTGGAGCTTTTAAAAGATGGGCAAAATGCCATTAGAAAAAACAGCCGCTTACTTGAAAATCGCTACAAGCAAAGACACTAGAGCGATAACAACAGAGGCGATTGAGACACGTCGTGAGAACCAAGTTTCTTTTCTTGCATCTTTTACGTATCCCTTAAATGCCTCATTTTGAGCATTTAAAACACGGGCTTGTTCTTTTAAGACATCCAGCAATTCGTTAATTCTCAATTGCTCATCAAGTGGGGTTAGCTTAACAGTGTCAGCAACTCTAAATGTAGATAGATCTTGAGCGCGGGCTTGCATGTCGTCCTGTTTTTGTTTTAACACCTCGTCAATATTCGGAATATCTTCAAAGGGGGTGTGAACCTTGGGAAATCTTAAAGATTTAGCAACTTTAATAGCTTCCTTTTGTATGGAGCTTAAGTTATCCATTAGAAAACATCCAATCCGTATGCTTTCATGCTTGGTTTCGGTTCTATCACTTATTTTTTCAGTTTACTGCATTTTTGCTTGCTCAAAGACAGCAAGCGTCGTTGGCTTATGTGTTGCAGTGTTTGCTCTTTGTTTTGCAGGTCTTATTTATTAACAAGATAAAAGTGCCCTCCTCACGGGGCAACGTGGGAGAGCGTGTCCAAAAACAGTAGAAAGGCTGATTAAATGGACAATACAAGTATACAAGTTTTTAGCTCTCAACAGTTTGGAGAGCTAAGAGCTCTTAAAGGATCTGATGGAGAACCTTGGTTCGTAGCTAAAGATGTCTGTGAGATTCTTGGAGTTGGAAATAGTAGACAAGCTCTAAGTCGTCTTGACGACGATGAAAAGGGTGTCATTTTAAATGACACCCCTGGAGGAAGGCAAAGCGTTTCCATTGTCAATGAGGCTGGTTTCTACAGCCTTGTACTTTCTTCTCGTAAGCCAGAAGCTCGAGAGTTTAAGCGCTGGGTTACTCATGAAGTACTTCCATCAATTCGACGTTCTGGAGGCTACATCGCCACAGATGGCTCAGAGAGTAATGAAGACCTTCTCGCTCGTGCGGTTCTAGTGGCAAATGAAGCTATCCAGCGTAAGGATGCACAGCTTAAAGAGCAGCAGCGTCAGCTCTATGAGAAGGATACGACCATCATCGAGCAAGGTGTCAGAATTGACGAGCTCGCACCGAAGGCGGGAGTGTATGACACGGTTATTAGTGTCAAAGGCACGATGACAATTACAGACGCCGCGCGATATCTTGCACAATACGACCCTCTCATGAACCGAAAACGTCTTTTTGCCCTTCTCCGCGCTGATGGCATGATTTGCCAGGGGAGTAACGCTCCTACTAAGCGAGGAATTGAGACAGGCAGATTCGTGCAGATCATGAGTACCCGTCGAGACGGCAAATCAAATGAGCCTTATGCCAGGATGACGCAAAAAGGCTTTGACTGGTGCGTTACCGCTTACTGTACAGTTCCACTCGTTGATTAGCTCTTATGGAGAGCTTGCGAAACACTGAGCTTATTACCGTTGAACAGGCTTCTCAACTATTAGGCATACCAGTTTCCACGATGCGCAAGATGTGCGCTCGAGGGGAGGTGTATGCCAAGAAAGCCGGTAAACGATGGCTCATTAACAAACGGATTCTCTTGAGCCTTTATGGCTTGCATTCTAAGGAATAACAAATGAAAAAAAGAATATTTCTTGTGGCTTTGCTGCCCTTGCTGGTCTACTTCACAGCTGACTGCTTGGGCATTTTTGAGCCGCACAATGTGGCATATCTGATGGCTTTCAGGTATGCCCTAATCGCATATGGCCTTGTTGGAGCTTTAGCCGTATGGCTTAAAGACAAAGAGAAAGAGGTTTGCAATGCTGACTAGACAGGAGTGTCAAGAGATTGCAGAGAGAGCCAAAGCATGTAAGAAAGAAGAAGAGCTTAACTGGGACCAATATTCATACGTTCTTTTGGGTGTTTCTTGTTGGAGGAATGATGAAGAGCTCTTAGACCGCATTGTCGACCTATGCGACACATCAAACATGATTGAGCTGCCACGTGATAAAGACGGTGAGGTTATCCGTATTCACGATGTTGTGTATGACAACACTGGAATGGAATGGGAAGTTAGAGAATTTAGATTCCCGTTCGATGGTGCTTGTATTTATGCTCGTACCGATGATGACTATTCCACGTTTCGCCCAGACGAACTCACTCACAAAGTTACAACTATTGAAGAGAATATTGAAGAGTTCAATAAAGCCGTCAAAGTAACCGCTCAATATGTCGAAGCGTCAATGAATAAATGCGTTGAGGCAATGAAAAAGCTAGCCGAAGTGTTCAATAGGCTAGGTGATAGCGATGACTAACCGTGAAGAGGTAGCGAAGAGGTGGCGAAAAGTCGGCGAGAGGTTAGACAAAGAACCTCCGATAAGTCTTACGGGTACAGCATGTATAACACTTTGGGAGCTTTTGGAATCTGCTGGAATACGTGATAACAATTCTTACAGTGATGTATTTAGCCGTCTAGCCGACCTTATCGACACTACATGCAAGCAAGTTGAAGCTAGCAACAACATCGTCTGCTCCGAGTGCGGAGCTGACTTATATGACGATGACTTGTATTGCGTCCGCTGCGGTGCAAGGGTGGTGCGTCGTAATGACAAAGCGTGATTATCGAGACATTAAAGAGTTAAAGAGCTATGTATATGACCCAGATACAAGCACGGGAGATTATGAGCTCTGTCCAAATTGTGCTGTTTCATTCAAGACGTCGAACATTGAAGTTGTTGATATGCAAGACGGCGATTGTGATTACGGTATTTGTCCTCATTGCGGAGTTCTTCTCAAATTGTACCTAGTACCAACGTATTATTTCGACCCTGTAATCTGCTCTGTTGAAGAATTTGAGAAGGAAGCGTGCATTAAGTTAAGTGAAGAGGGTCAGTAATGGATCCTGTTGAGAAAGCTGTTGACCTCATCGAGCGTTATGCCTTACTGGCATATTTGAGTAATGGTGAAACTCTCGGTAGTGACATAAATGGCAAGCGAGTGTACTTATCAGGACCGATTACTAACACAAAGAACTATAAAGGTTTGTTTATGTTTACTGAAGAGCTTGTTGGTTATGGTCAAGCTAAACAGATCTATAACCCTGCCGCAGAGATTCCTTCAAGTTCTAGCTGGGAACAGGCAATGCATCGATGCCTTTCAGAAATTACTAATTACGACACAGTAGTAATGCTGCCCGGCTGGAATGTTTCTCGTGGTGCAAAACTTGAGCGTGATGTTGCGCTTGCATGTGGAATGCGTGTTGTTGATTTCGGTGAAAACAAGATTATTTATGTCCTTTATGACGCACTCAAAAAGACTCTTGAAAGACTCTTGAAAGACTCTTGTAAGTCATCTTATTAATAGAAAGGAGGCTCATATGGGTGCCGCAGATATTGTTGTTCTAGTTTTCTGTATTCTCGCTGGTATTGCTTTTGCTTTTAGCGACTAAATTCCTCATTTTCTAAAATCGAATAGAAAGGTATTCCATGGATACTGATATTGCCAATCGCGTTATCACGGAAATATCCAGTCGATTAGGCGTCGGATATTCTGTATTTTCGGATGCTGTAGCACAGTATGCGCAGACGAAAGCGACAGAAAGTCTTATATATTCAGTCGTGCTTTTCTGCGCGGCTCTCTTAACCGTTATCATCTATTACTTTGTGATGTGGCGAAACAGCTCCATAGAACCAGAAGCCAAAGCTTTTATTGGGTTTTTGTTCGCGGTTATTTTTGCAAGCGTTGTTATTCCTGGCACTTTAACTCTTGTGAGTTATTTCAACTGGTCAAGCGCACCACAAGGCATGTTCCTACGAGAAATTATTGAGTCAATTAAATAATTCCCCATTTATCACAACCTAATAGAAAGGCTTTTTACCATGAAGAAGGTTCTTCAATGGCTGGCTGTTTGCGTGTTTGCTGCGCTGGTATTTGTTCCAGCTCTCGCACAAGCTCAAACCGTACCAACCACAATCACCAACTTTAGAGTTACCGATAAGAACAGGCAGGGCTTAACCTCTGCATTCACGAACCAAGACATCTATTTAACCGCTTCGTGGAGTGCAACGGGCGAGGTTCACGAGGGCGACACATTCTCGCTTGGTATTCCGGACATTCTCGACTTTCCAGCAATGAACGCAGCAAGTTTTAACATCTACGCCCCGGACGGCGAAGTTATGGCAACGGCGCAAGTAACACCCGGACGCGTCACGATCACATACACGTCATGGGTCGAAGGCAAAGACCGCGTGCAGGGTACGCTATGGCTGGCGGCTCATGTCAAGGCTGACGCAGCGGCAGGCACAACCACGCTAAGGCTCATTGATGAAGTCACAGGACAGGTTGTCGAGACTAGCTTCGAGACACGACATTATGGCACTATCCAGCACGAGGTCATCGCCAAATGGGGCGTCAAGACCGACCACGGCACGGTAGAGTGGTCAGTTAGACTCAACCACGCAGCGGATAACCTTACTAACGTTGTACTAGAGGACACAGCGCAAGAAGGTACACGCATTATTCCCGGCTCATTCCGTTTGTACCGTGTCCACATGGACGCATACAGCAACATTGACCCATCAAGCTGGGTGCGTGTAAGTGTTCCCGAGCCAGTAATCAACGGTAGCGGCTTCACGTGGGACTTGTCCAGCGTTGACTTCCAAGGCAACCAGTACTTCATGTATTACGAAACCGAGGGAACAGGGACAACCTCGAACGCAATCCAGCTAAAGAGCCGCGAGACAACGCAGGGCTCACGTTATCAATTCGTCAACCAGGAAAGCGGCGGCAACGGCAACGGCGATAATCGACCACAGCCAACTGAGCCGGAGACTCCACCTACTCAAGAGCCTAATCCAGGACCACAGCCACAGCCTACTCCACAGGACGTAGACCCAGAACCACAGCCTAAGCCTGAGCCAGCAAAGCCAGTGAAGAAGGTAAAGAAGGCTGTTCTGCCTTCAACTGGCGATACCCAAAACGTTGCAGTTGTTGCTGGTATTGGAGTTATCGCAATTATTGTTGCACTGGTGATGAGTATGCCACTAAGGAGAGACTAATGAACCCTAAAGAAGCAGAAGACAGAGAGCGTCTTGAAAAGATGACGATGAAGGAAATCAAGGCAATCGCAAAGGACGAGGGCATCGCTCTCGGATATGACGGCTCAAGAAAAGCGAATGCGATTGGCTTGATTCTTGAATGGAGACGCTTTAAAGGCTGCTACATGGAGCGTTACTAATGAACCGCACCATAAAAGTCAGGAAAAATTCGAACGGCATTTGGTGCTGTCGACTTTACTTGGGAAGGAATCTTAACGGCAAAATCATCCAGCCTTATGCAAGCTTTCCTGCAGCAAAAACGCAAAAAGAAGCTGAAGAGCTGGCCACTATGTGGGCTTCACATATTACGTCAGACGGCAAAGTAAAAAGTACTCAGCTCACTGACTTGCTTCTTGAATATGTGTCAATTAAGCGAAGAAATGGCGCGAGCCCTAATACCACAAGGCAGCATGAAGGCTTTATTAGAAACCATATCAACGGGCGGCTTGGTAAAGAGGATGTAAGGAGTATTACGTCCTCTTTACTTACTTCTTTTGAGCAGGATCTATTGAAGAAAGGGCTGTCTCGAAACAGCGTAATTAACCTGCATCAATTCTTAAGAGGTGCATACAATTACTTTGTTTCTGCTGGCATATGCGACTATAACCCGCTTATTAATGTAGCCAAGCCGTCTAGGGAAGTCCATGAAGCTGTCTCCATTGAAGAATGGGGTTTCGCTGGAATAAGTACTCTTATTAATTCCAGAATTACTACAGCCATTCAAGAGAATGAGTTTAATTCACGTGTTGTTTGCGCATTTGCTGCATGGCTTTCGTTAGTCACGGGAATGCGCTGCGGTGAAGTTTGTGCTGTCAGATACAGTGATGTAAACATGCTATATAAGCACGTTCACGTATCTGGTACTGTCATTGAAGAGTCTTACAGAAAGCCATATAGACGAGAGTCTACTAAGGGTAAGAGATCAAGAAACATAGCCATTACTGACTCAGACATTAGCTTCATTAGCGATTACATGAAGCTTCAGAAAGCTCATATTGCCTTTGTAGAGTCTTCTACACCACTAATTAGTCTTGATGGCTCATACATGCGCCCTACGAGCGTCTCGAGGTCCTTTACACGTATGAGACGCATTCTCCAGCTACCTCAAGGAATCACATTCCATTCACTCAGACATACTCACGCGTCTTGGTGTTTAGCAAGTGGTGTCGATTTAAAGACTCTTTCAGAGCGTCTTGGCCACGCTGACCCAGCAACGACATTGAGAATCTATTCCCATTTGCTTCCTGGACGTGACAGGGGAGCGGCAGAAGCGTTTGGAGACGCTCTGAGAACCATTGAGCAAAGAGAACTCTAATCGCTCCATGTTTTAAAGGCTTGTTGCAATTTGTTGCAATCAGCAATTTTCAATCAAGTTGAATTCTACAAAAAGCGTTCATTCAACTTGGAATTTCTTTTCCCCCTTTAGTGAGTGCTAGATAAGAAGTAATTATCAGACAATTAAAGAAAGGTAGACAACAGCATGGCTATTTCTAAAGTTACAAAGGATCTACGCAGATTGCTTGACGCTCAAAATATTCCTTGGGAAGACCATTCTGGATTTACTACTGAGCGAACTTGGATTCCATTAGATGATGGGTCTGTACTTTGTTGTTTGTGCTCTTATTACGTAACGCCAAGTGGCATTGAGTATGGTGTCACAAGAGGATTTCCGTTAAAGCTTGAGGTTTCTATTATTCATTCGATAGATGATTATTCGTCTGAAGCGGGAATGCCTAAGACACCAGAAGAGATTCTGGAGGTGCTTGGTAGACATGGAGCGAAGTAAATACTGCCAAGAGTTGTGTGACGCTCTAGAGCTTTATGGGAAGACGTGGACTGACCGCAGCAACGCTTGTGTTGAGCACATTTATTTTAAGTCTCGTGGTAACTGGGTTTCAGTTCTATATGGTGACGATATTAGAGGCTTCCCGCATAAGTTCCTTGTTTGGGAAATGTCTAATTACTCATATTCACCTCGTGTAATGGACGTTGAAAAAATCATCGATAAGTATTTTTAGGAGTTCGACATGTCAATTAATCACGTTAATATCTCCGGAAACCTTACAAGAGACCCGGAGCTCCGCTCTACTGCAGGAGGAACAAATATCCTTTCGTTTGGTGTAGCTGTTAATGACCGACGCAAGAATCCGCAAACGGGCAAATGGCAAGATGTCCCTAATTTCATTGATTGCATTGTTTTCGGTCAGCGTGCTGAAGCTCTTTCACGTTTTATCTCCAAGGGTGCAAAGGTCTCTATTGACGGAAAACTACACTACAGCTCGTGGGAAACTAAGGACGGCCAGCGTCGCAGCAAGCTTGAAGTTGTTGTAGAGGAGATTGAGTTTCTTTCAAAGCCTCAAACAACAGCTGCCACAGCGCAGGGCCAACCTTCATTCACAGCACCACAGGCACCGGAAGTAGAGCTTTACGATTCTGACATTCCGTTCTAAAGAATAATTAAATTATTTATTAGTTAGGTAGAGCCTTCGCAAAGGGGTCTTGGAGTCATCTGAGACCCCTAAATTAAGAAAACTAGGCTAAAAATTATGTAGATTTTGTTGGTTGCGCTCATTAAAGTTCGTTACGCTCGATACGCTCATTATGCGAATTTCGATGTGCTATACTTGCTTCGCTTTTCTATCTAAAAGCGTAACGGTATAGCAGAAAGCAGCTTGCGAATTGCACGCAAAGCAATTTCGCAAAGCGGCGGAGAAAGGCTCGCAAGCGTACCGGTTGCGCACCCTCCTATAAAAAATTAGAGGTTATTCCGCCCAACAATACAATAATGTTTATAAGTTGTAGAAAACTTGTAGACATAATGTTGAAAACTCTCTATCAAGCCAGCTAAATCATATAATTTAAATAACTACTATAACTAAACGTATCTACGTTTGGAGAATTATGGATTACAGTGGTTTAACTGCATCAGAGTTCTTTCATGGTGTAGCAGAAGCATCAAGAGAGAATACAAGAGCATTGCAACAGATTATGAGCCTTCAAGAGACCGAAGGAGCAAAAGCTCAATCGTATTCAGCTGGTGGGAGCAAGGGCTCAAATAAAGATACGATGGCAAAAGTTGATAAGCGCATAGATCTAGAAGCATTGTTGTCTAAAAGAATGAATGACAATTATGACTATATCAATGACGCTTACACGCTTCTGTACGGTGTGAGCCAACTCGGAGACGGCGGCATATGTCAATTAATGAGCAGCTCTATTTATGCGGATTTGCTTCAATGGCGCTATCTTCAATGCCTGACGTGGAGTGATGTGTCTGAAAGACTTCTTACTCCTGTGCGAACACTACAACAGTTAGAACGTGAAGTCTTTGAGACAATTGACGAAGAGAATTATATTGAAAAATTCTTGAAAAATAAATAATCTTTTTTGCCTTTTTGCTTGTAATATATAGATAGTAGTTATATACTATATACAACAAGAAAGGAGGTGAGAGATGGAAGAAAAGATATGGCAATTATTTCTCGCAATCTTCACAGCAGTAGCTACTGTCACAGTTGAAAAGATTGCAGAGAAACTAAAAAAGTCCCACCCCGACGAAGAGTAAGGACTTAAAGCCAAAGGGGATATCAGTTGCAGCTGGTATCTCCTAGGCTCTAAGATTAGCATAAAGGAGCACAAAATGGAAAACGTATTACTCATATTAGTTACTGTTGCAGTAACGCACATTCTCTACAAGACCATTCGCAAGAAGGAAAGTCGATAATGGCCACTAGTGAAGCTCAAAAGCGGGCAAGTGCTAAGTATCGCAAAAACAACGTTAAGGCGATTATGTTTAACCTGTACCCAAGCGATAAGGACTTGTTAGAGTTTCTAGAATCAAAGATGAACCGCTCGAGCTATATTAAAGACCTGATTCGTAAAGATATGGAGAACTCGAGAAAATAAGTTCTGCATACTCTTGCGCACTCTTGCGCGGTGTTTTGTGATATTATGTACAGTAGCGATTTACGCATCAAAGGACCTAATAAGCGTTCTGGTACAAGCCAGGGCGCTTTTTTGTTTAGCAAGGTGATCTAGTGGCAAAGAATGTTCGCCAGGGAAATGGCAATGCTAGACGGAAGCTGAGAGCCTGGCTTATGGCTCAAGGACTACCGTGCGCCATTTGTGGCAAGCCAATTAACTATGCGCTACCTGCTGGACATCCAGATGCATTTGAAGTGGATGAAGTTGTTCCCGTATCGAGGTACTGGCTCAGACTTTACAACGCTCAGCGTCATTGCTGGGCTGGTCCTTTTGAGTCTGGGCAAGCGGCGGCGCTCAGCCAGGACAACGTACAAGCTACTCACAGACACTGCAATCGTGAGAAGAGCAACAAGATTCCTTGTGATGTGAGCCAAGGGAAGATATTCAGAAGCAGACAGTGGTAAAGATGGGGCGGGGTGACACTCACCCCCTATAAGCAGCGGCTATCTCGGCGGCACAGAGCCATTTTTTCAGATGGGGCAATATTGATGGCTACGAATGAGAATGCACACGTGAACGGAAGGAGCGTGCATGGTGAACAGTAAGCATGGAGCAACACTCTCGCAGACTGAAATTAACTACATTCTAAAAGCTAAAGACCAGGGCGTTCCAAACAAGGTTATTGCAGATACCATTGGCCGTTCTGTGCGTGTGGTGCAGAAGTACTACAGCCTGTATCAACAGAAAAACAATGCAGCAAAGACAGCGATGGAAAAGCTTCCAGATAAAGAGACGCTGACTCACACGCTGCCATTCAGAGAGCGCAAACAACAGAACACAATTGAGCGCCTAAAGGAGCTTCGCAATTTGCTCAGAGAGCAAATGCTCGTTGCTGATCCACGCAACATTTCCGCAATTTCAAAAGAGTATCGAGCAGCGGTCACGCAGATTGCTGAGCTGGAGGGAGCTGATGCAACAGATGTCGTTGAGACAAAGCACGACGACGCAGTCGCACAAGCCCTCAAGTTCGTCGTTGGAGCCTAGGTATTGCATTTACAGGCCATACACTAAATCCCTGGCACCGCTTGTAGTGGCACTTGCTAAAGAAGGCGGCTTTGAATTTGCACAGTGGCAAATCAAGGCGCTAGAGATTCTTGCAGCGGTTGATACTGACCTTCAATTCATTCAGCGCATCTTTGGTTTATCGGTACCAAGGCAGAATGGCAAAACAACCATTGTTGAGTGGTACATCATCACACTTGCGATGATGCTTGGTTACCGTGTTCTATGGACCGCGCACAACTACAACACGACAATGAAGACGCTCGAGGACTTCCGCAACATCTTAGGCGCAAAGCCAAACGATGAGGTGCGAGGTATCAAGTACTTCAATGATTCGCTCTTAAGAGTCTCATCAAAGACCGCACAAGAAAGCTTCACTTTTAAGTCGCAAATGGAAGGCAAAGGAGAAGGCTTTATAGCATTCTCTACAAGAACTAAGACGGCAAACCTTGGTAACACCTTCGACTTGATTGTGGTCGATGAGGCTCAGGAGCTTTTACCAGAGCACGTTCAAGCCTTGTTGCCAACTACCTCGAGTGGTCCTAATAAGAACCCGCAATTCATTTACATGGGAACTCCAAGACGTGCTGGTTCTCCTGCTGATAAGTTCGACAAGATGCGCTCAGATGCAATTAACAACAATGGCGAGATTGAGACATCCTGGATTGAATACGGACTCGAAGAAGTCGGTGATGTTACAGATGAAGAACGCTGGTACCAAGCAGCGCCATCACTTGTCGAAGGTATTACTAACATTACGGCTTTGCGAGCTCTTAGAACTCAAATGGATAGTTTGCAGTTTGCTCAAGAGTGTCTAGGAGTATGGCTTACTCCACAGGAGCTTGCAGGAGGTGCAGGAGCACCACTCATTGACAAAGAGACTTGGCAAAGATGTGCAACAGCTACGCCACCTCAAGGCACACCTTCTGCCTATGCGGTGAAGTTCTCAGTTGATGGAGTCTACTTCGCTGTATGCGTTGCGATAAAAGACGGTGACAGCACACACGTTGAGCTCGTGGACAAGAGAGCTACTATCGGCGGCAAGCAGGCGCTTGCAGAATTTGTGACTAAGCGTGCTCAAACGGCGCCAGTCATCATTGACGGCAAGGCGGGCGCTGAGTCTCTCTATAGGCGAGTTATCGATTTTGTTCCAGAAGACAATGTGGTAATTCCAGCGGCTGCTGACTTAGTCACGGCCAACGTTGACTTTGTCGATGCAGTCAATGAAGGCTCAATTACATGGTTTAAGCCTGATTCCTTAGATGACTCAGAAGAAGATGAGCTGACAAAGGCAGTTACTGAGTCCTACAAGCGCCCTATCGGCCGCACAGGTGGCTGGGGCTTTGATGGTGAAAGAGCAGCGGTTGTTGAAGCTGCAACATTAGCTGCTTGGGCAGCAAAGCAATACGAAGATGATGAAGATGAAGGCGAGGTATTCTTCTAATGGATAGAGGACTCGATGCTTCCATGGCTGCTGCCATTGGTCTATCAGATGAGAACAGAGAGGTTGTCTCTCAGCTTGTTTCAGTGTGGCGCAAACACTATACCAGGAATGTTCTCAGAGACCGTTACTATAACGGCAATGTCAAGGTTAAGGATTTAGGCGTTTCCGTGCTTCCTCAGTTAGCTTCTAAGATTGATGCCAAGATTGACTGGGCGGCAAAGTGCGTTAACTGGTGGGCTGATCGTGTGCAGTTCCAGAACTTCAATGCGACTGACACGGCTGTTAAAGAGGAACTTCGAGCCATTTCTCGCGAGAATGACTTAGAGAACTTGGTGCGCAAGGTTGTCATGAGTTCACTTAGACACTCAGTTGCGTTCATTAGTGTTACCCAGGGCAACCCAGAGTTTAATGAGCCGGATGTTGTTATCTCCGGATATCCTGCAACGGCTGCATCTGCTATTTGGTCAGACGCTAAGAAGCGCATTGAAGCTGCTCTTGTAGTGGTTGACGCTGAGTGGAACAGAACACAATCAATCAAGACCCCAACGCTTGTTTACGTCTTCACAGATGACACGTTTATTACACTCAGTCTGCTCAATGGTAGATGGTTTGCAACTGAAGAATCGCACTCAATGGGCAGAGTTCCCGTTGAGCCCGTTGCGTATCATTCAACACTTGAGCGACCATTTGGCACCTCACGTATTAGCCGCACGGTTATGAGTCTTGTTGATGATGCGCAGCGTGAGATTCTCAACATGAGCGCAACCGCTGCATTTGCTTCTGCTCCACAGAAGTATCTGCTTGGCGCTGATGCAAGCGTTGCTCAGAAGATTGCTGACTCACCTTTTGGCGCGTTCATTGGCTCAACGTTCATTGCAACATCGAACAAGAACAAGCAGATTCCGAACTATGGACAGCTTCCACAGCTTACTATGCAGCCACACAGTGACTATATGAAGCTGCTTGCTTCCATGTTCTCAGACGCAACGAATGTTCCACTTTCCTCGCTTAGCTTCACATCCGCTAATCCAACTTCAGCAGATGCAATCATTGCTAACCAGGAAGACGCGATTATCGACATTACAAGCTACATCGCTTCTTGCAAGAGATCTCTTGTCAATGTCTCAGCTATGGCTCTCGCGGTAAAGCATGATTTAGACTTCTACAGCGCCATGCGAGACAACGAGACAACGGCTGTCTTTGCTAACCCGGAGACACCATCACCCGTCTCAATGTCTGATGCCATCACAAAGCAGGTATCTACCTTCCCGTGGCTTGCAAGCTCTGATGTCCCACTGCGAGCTCTTGGTTATAAGGATGATGTTCTCACAGAGCTTCAAGCTGACCGCCGCCGTTTTGCGGCACAGGAGCTGGTTAGAACTGCTGCACAAAGTGAGTAGTTATGGACATTTCAAAAAAGGAGATGGAGTCGTACCATCGACTACTATCTCAAATTCAAGAAAGGTCTAAGTCTACTTTTAGTCGTCTTGTTGAAGCTGGTCTAAAAGCTAACCCAAACATGGATGATGGCGAGTTTCTTAAACTCGTTGAGAATTCAATGATTAGCACAACGCTTTCTTTTGGTGATGCAGCAGGAACTGTCGCACTTGATTTTTTTGATGACGCAATAGGAATTCCGTCAAAAAATACAGACCTTGTTAAACTCCCTTATTTCGTAAATGACAAAATAAGGGAGCGCATCAATCAATATGCTCAAAATAACGAGATTAAAAGTGGGGACTTCAAAGAGATTTGCGGCAATCTTGTTGCAAGTGAGGTTCTGCAGCAAGCAAATCGGACAATAAGCAAAGCTGGTGCAAGGAACGGAATGAAATTTGCTCGCGTACCACAAGGTGGCGAGTGTCCATTCTGCGCTTGGCTTGCTTCTTTTGGCTTCCATTACACAGAAAAAGGCGCAAATTCTCATTATCATGATCATTGCAGATGCAAGGTTGTTGCTGGAAAACCTGGAACTAAAGTCGGTGGCTATCAACCAGAGTTAATCAGGAGTAGATTTAAAGAGGTTGCTGATTCAATAGGATTAGATGTAAATAATGCTAAAGACAAAAAAGCAATCTTAAAAGAATGTGCTAGAAGAGATTCTAACTGGCTTAACGGAAGAGAGCCTAGGGTTTCCTTTACAAGCAAAGCTGTCAGAGACGATATTTTAACAAACCACAAAGACGAGTACGAATCAGCTCAGAGAATGATTAAAGTTGGCATGCCGTGTTGTTTCCAGCAGGATTTTAGGACTTATCGTGATGGGAAAGAAGAGAAACGAGTTGGAAAAGCTGATTTTACTAAAGGTCTTGAGCTTAAAGTTTTAAAAAATACATCTTCATTCAACACGATTGATGGGTATTTAAAAAATACGAGTAGGAAAGAGGACTGCACTTGGGTTGTTTTTGATAATTCAATTAATCCAGATATGACAGATGTTCAGCTTGAAGAAAATATATTAAAAAGCAAGAGATTTAAAGCTGGTCGTATCTATTATTTAGGACATGACATGAAGATACATTTTGTCAGATAAAAAAATCGCCCCGGTCATCCCATAAATTGTGATAGCGAGGGCGATTGCAAGTTAAATATACCACATTTCCCGCTAGTTTAACGGAAAAAACAAAAGATTCTGGTTCTTTAGATCTACGTTCGATTCGTAGGCGGGAAGCCATTAAATCCATTGTGTAATCAACCAGCCGCACGGCTGGTTTTTTATTAAGGTCCGCACGGACAGAAAGAAAGGGGCACAAGATGCCAGACACTACTGAGCAGGAGCAAGTACAAGAGACAACAGAGGAAGTCAAAGAAGAAGCTGCACAGCTTGATGAGACTGACACTGTTGACTACTGGAAAGCTCAAGCACGCAAATGGGAGAAACGTTCCAAGGAGAATTCCAAAGCCACAGAAGAGCTCGCAGATGCTCAGAAGCGCGCACAGGAAGCTGAAGACGCAATAAAGGGTTATAAGACCCGTGAGGAACAAGCCTCAATGAAGAGAAAGATTGCGTCTGAGTTCAATGTGCCAGAAGAGCTTGTTGTGGGTTCCACAGAAGAGGATATGCGCCAGTTTGCAGAAGTACTCGTCAAGCACCTAAAGCCCAAAGCAGGAGTAAAAGCTCCACACCCTGGCAAGTTCACCACAGAAGCAGGAGATAACTCCGCAAAGGTTGAGCTTGCACGTCAATTATTTGGTAACTAAGAAAGGATTTAACAATGCCAGCAACAAACACTACTAACATTAAGCTTCCTGTTGAGATTGCAAAGGACCTTGTCTCCAAGGTTGCAGACACTTCCGTCATTCAGACTCTGTCTGCTTCTTCTCCAGCAATCTTTGCTAACCGCGCTTCCATCCTGTTCACTCAGGACCCAGAAGCTGAGATTGTCGGAGAGTCCGCACAGCACTCTTCTCAGACTGTCGGTCTGAAGCCAGTAGATCACACCATCAAGAAGCTCTCTGTCACTGTCCGCTTCTCTAATGAGGTTCAGTGGGCAGATGAGGACAGCCAGCTTCAGATTGTTGACGCAATCGTTGACAAGTCCGCTGCTGCTCTTGGCCGTGGTCTTGACTATCTTGTCTTCCACGCTCTTAACCCTGCAACCGGTATGCCTGCAACTGGTCTGACTGCTCTGACTGCCGGTGCAACCGCTGTCACCGCAACCACTGACCCAGCTGCTGACCTCGATGCACTCGCTGACGCAGTTGACCCAGGCTACTCCATCTCTGGTATCGGTCTTTCTAAGGCTTACGCTTCCAGCCTGCGTAAGGTTCGTGTCAAGAACACTGGCCTGCGTATGTTCCCTGAGATTCCAATCAACCTTAACACTGGTGTAGTCGATGGCCTTGCAGCTGCAACTTCCAACACTGTCTCCGGTGCTCTTGCTAAGACTGCTACTAAGGTTCTTGCCGTTATGGGCGACTTCAACCTCATCAAGTGGGGCATTGTCCGCGACATCAACATCGAGACCATTGAGACTGGTGACCCAGACGGACTTGGCGACCTTAAGCGTCTTGGCCAGGTTGCTTACCGCGCAGAGGTTGTTTACTCTTACGCAGTCATCGACCCTAAGGGTTTTGCAGTTCTTAAGAGCGCTTAATCATGGCAGGGCAGGTTAAGCCCTTCGCAACTCTGAGCGACTTAAAAGCAATGTTTCCGACCTTAGAAGCAACAGATGAAGGGAGAGCGGAGAACCTGCTCTCCCTTATCTCTGCTGCTGTTGGCTCTCTTTGTGACGTTGAGTCTAAGGACCCAGCTGTTCTGAAGCTTGTCGTTTGCCAAGTGGCAATTAGAGTGCTTCAAGCTGGCTCAGAGACACCAATTGGAGTGCAGTCGGAGTCCTGGACTGCATCACCTTTTGGCGGCTCTGTATCCTATTCAAACCCAACAGGAGACATCTACTTCACATCATTTGAGAAGTCACTTCTTGGTGTCGATGAAGGGTACGCGATATTTGCGAACCCTCTGCCAAAGGAGGACTAATGAAGCCAACAATGACGCTCTTTGTGAAGGAGCGCACGTCATCTGGTGCCGACCGATTTGGCAATGAGTCATTCACATACTCAGAGCCAATAAGCGTTCCTGGATGTCTATTTGCGCCATTCCAACCAAAGGACTTAGAGGTGAGCAGACCTGAAGGCGTTGAAGTCACAGCAACCGCTTACTTTCCTCGCGGCTGGGCTGAGCGTCTTAGACGTGCTCAAGTCAGTCCAGACGGTAAACGTTGGTTCAATGTTGTTGGCGCTCCAGTCGATTTCCCAGAGCAGATGATTCCGAAGGGTTGGAAATGGAGCTGCTTAGTACCGCTTGGAGCTGTTGATGGCTAGGCAGTTCACGGCTTCCAATGCAGGCGGCACAGTCAAGATGATCTATAAAGCTAACAAGCTGACATCAATCTTAACTGGTGCTAAGACGCAGGAAGTCTTACGTAAGAGTGCAGAGAAGATACGAGCTCGTGCCGCTTCGATGTATGGTGCTAAAGACTATGGCGTGAAGGTCACAGTCGGTAAGAATCGTGCTCATGCGGTTGTTCACACAGCAAGCGTACACGCAATCAACTCTAACGCTCTGCATAACACGCTGCAGAAGGCAGCAAGGGGGTAATCATGATATTCAGCTCAATGGAGCACGTCATTAAGTGGGCACATACCACAATCGGTCTACCTTGTTCAACCGAAGTTCAGAAAAACACTCCAGATGAGTTCCTTCTTGTCGACCGCACAGGCGGCGAGATGGACTATCCGCATGATTCCCCTGAGTACACCATATCAATTTGGACGAGGAGCAGTGCACGCTCTGAGCAGGTTGCTCATGAGCTTGCCATTGCTCTTAAAGTGACCCCACCAACCGATAGAAACATTAATGCCGTCTTCCCGCCGAATGTATTTAGCTATGGCAAGCAGGAAGGCGACTTTGTCGTGTGGCAGGTCGCATTCTCTATGTCAGTCAATATTAAAGATGAAAGGAATTAACTATGGCAGTTGACGCTTCCAAAGTACTTGTTGGCGCACTAGACCAGGCTACTACTGGCGCTGTCCTGGACGCTCCAGTTGGAACTCCTATCCCAACAGACTTGAACTCTGCTCTTAATGCTGCATTTAAGGACTCTGGCTATATCTCCAGTGACGGTATCGCTCTATCTACCGACTACTCTACCAAGGACATTACAGAAGCAAACGGCGCTAATGTTCGTCAGCTCCTGGAGAAGTTCGATGGTACGGTCAAGTTCACTGAGCTTGAGATGTCCGAGCGTGCAGCGACTCGTGCGTTTGGTAAGGATGCAGTAACCGTTACCGCTGCAACTTCTACCCGTGGCACACAGATGAAGATTGCAATCGGCGCAAGACTTCCAGAGGTTCGCGAGTGGGTATTCAAACTGAAGGATGGCGCTGCGAAGATGATGATTATCGTTCCTCGTGGCCAGGCTATTCCACCTTCTGAGATGAACTTCCAGTCCGCTGAAGCTGTAACACTTCCAGTCGAGCTGAAGTGCCAGCCAGATGCACAGGGTAACAGTATCTATATTCTTACTGATGATGGAGTAGTGACTCGATAATGCTTAACTTCTCAACCTCCCATAAGACGCTTGATATTACCGTTGACGGTGCAGAGTGTCATATCCCTCTCCAGCTAACTCTCGCAGACATTGAACGCGTTGGCATTCTTGAGAATGCTGAAGCTTCTAGCATGGAAGCAGTGAAGTGGTTCGTGAGCTTCTTGAAGCCTTATGTTGTTGAGGTTGAGAAGCTTAGTATTGACGATCTATCTTCCATCATGTCTGAGTGGAATAAGATGCGTAGTGAAGCCGGTGAGGTTGAAGCGGGGGAATAGTTTGGCTCTCGCAGGTGATTCTTAAGCATACTGGAGAGCTTGAATACGACCTTATGACACTCACAGGCTTCACATTAGATGACCTTGGAGAGCGCCTTAGTTATAGGGCGCTCTTTTCTTTTATCCAAAACTTGCCTAAGACTTCTGCGCTTTGGAAGGCAACACATCCCAATGATATTGACTATGCACTCTGGGAGTCGCAAGAGATTGTTCCACAGCTTCTTGCAAGGCTCTCAGACCAGCTAAGTCAGCTTACATGGATGTATTCCTCTGCTAACACAACCAAGAAGCAGCCTAAGCCTAAGCCACTCACACGCCCAGGCGTTGAGAGTGCCAAAGAGGAAGTCTATGGCAAGGACCCAATCCCAATTAGTCAATTTAATGACTGGTGGGACTCACACTAAATTAGGAGGTGAATATGGCTAACGCAGAAGTGGGTTCTGCTTACGTCTCTGTCATTCCCTCGACTAAAGGCTTCAATGAAGGTGTAGCAACAGCAGCGTTTGACGGCATGAAGACGGCAGCTCTCGGAGTTACAGCGGCAGTTGCTGCTATTGGTGCAACTATGATTGCCATCGGTAAGCAGTCACTTGACGCATACGCAAACTTTGAGCAGCTTTCTGGCGGCGTTGAGAAAATTTTTGGCGAAGCGTCAAGCCAAGTCATGGCTAATGCACAGGCAGCTTATGCTATCGCTGGTGTCTCAATGAACCAGTACATGGATCAGCTCAACAGCATGGGTGCAGCTCTCAAGCAGTCTTTTGGCGGTGATGTGGTTGCGGCGGCTCGTGCGGGCAACATGGCAATTACCGACATGGCTGATAACGCATCAATCTTCGGCTCTAATCTCCAAGATATTCAGAACGCATATCAAGGCTTTGCTAAGCAGAACTACACGATGCTTGACAACTTGAAGCTCGGATATGGTGGTACAAAGCAAGAGATGGAGCGTCTAATTGCAGACGCTAACGCTTTTGAAAAGGCACAAGGACGCGCTGGTGACTTAACCATCGAGAAGTATGGCGACATCGTCCAGGCAATCCACGACATCCAGGAGCAGCAAGGCATTATGGGTAACTCTGCTGAAGAAGCAGCAGAGACTATCCAAGGCTCTATTCAAATGATGCAAGCTTCCTGGGAGAACTGGCTCACGGCTATTGCTGACCCAAATGGTGACATTGAAGGCATGTCTGAGAAGCTTCTAAAGTCTATTGGAACAGTCGTTAAGAACCTCATTCCAACAATCGTCCGTATTACCAAAGGACTTTTTAAGGCGCTGCCAGATGTTGCAAAGGGCATTGGTGAGGAACTTGGCAACATGCTTGCTGCTGTTGTTGAGAGCTTGGACTTTAAGTCAATCGCGTCTGGTATGTTCTCATCGTTTACGAGCGCAGCAAAGGCAACAGACCTTAAAGACCTTGGGGCCAGCGTCGCAGAGAAGTTGACAGGATCTATTGAGTCTTTCTTGTCTGACAACCAAGTTGCAATCGGCGACTTTATCGACACAACAGGCTTTGATGTCTATGGTGTTGCTGATTCTCTTGAGGGGCTTATAAGCTCAATTGAAGACTTTGCTAAGGGTATTGGCGATTCCTTTAACAACATTATTGAGAATACAAATGCCCTGGATGAAGTCAACGGTATCTTCAAGGCTAACATGGAGCAAGTGTCACTAGCTTTAGAGTTCTTTATGGACTTGCTCTCAAACATTTTGAACGTACTCACTCCATTTATTGAACCGCTCATGGAGCTTGGTGTTAGCGTGCTGCCGCTTGTTCGCGGTGCGATGGAAGGCTTGAACGGTGTTCTTAGCTTCTTGATTGATACCGTTAACGGTGTCTTTTATGCTCTACAGCCACTCATTGACCAAATATCCAAGGACCTCACAGCTTGCATTCAGTCTGTTACCCCTCTCTTTAAAGACATGGGTGACGATATGTCCAACGCTGGTAGTGACGCAGCCAATTTTGGCGTTACAGTTCGTGAGATTTGCGGAGGTCTTAGACCCGTTATCGAGGGACTAGCAACAGTTGTTCACAATGGTATGAGTGGTATTGCAGCTGCGTTGTCACTTGGCACAGCCGCATTCCTTGCATGGAAGAACTTCTGTTACTCGATTGGTGACGGTATCAAGAGCAACTTCAATAACATGGTTAGCTTTATTTCTGGCATTCCTGGTAAGATTAAGAGCTTCTTTGCTGGTCTTGTTATCCAGTTACCACACATCAAGCTTCCTTATCTCCACATCTCCGGCGGTTTTTCGATTGTTCCACCTTCTGTTCCGCATTTCAGTATTGAATGGTACGCAGAGGGCGGCATTCTTACCAAGCCAACGATGTTTGGTATGAATGGCTCACGCCCTATGGTTGGCGGTGAAGCAGGTCCAGAAGCGATTCTTCCAATCGACAACATCAAAGGTTACATGGTTGACGCAATGAATGAGTCTAACTACGAAAGCGCTGTCGTTGCTGAGATTAGGAACATGCGCGAGGACCTTAAGAACATGAAGCTCTATATGGATGCAAGACTTGTTGGCAGTGTCGTATCTCCATACGTTGACGCTAACCTGGGTGCTTACAAGGTGGTGGCAAGTCGATGAACCTCGAGATATATGTAGATGGCACACCGCTTTGCGAGACATTCAACATGATCATGACAGACTACGTTGATACACCACCTGCACCAAAGACAATGCAAGTCACAATTCCTGGAGCTGATGGCGTTCTAGACCTCTCTGAGTGGTTTGCTCACCGCCCGCTCTTTGGTAAGCGCACAATCGAGTTTACCTGCTATCCAAATGCCGCTCTTGATTGGCCAGAGATTGAGCAGTCTCTTACTAAGCTGCGTAACTTATTGCATGGCAGAGCGTACGACTTCAAGCTGTCCTGGGATGAAGGTTATACATATCATGGACGCTTTGAAGTCGACACTCAGAAGATGTTCATGCAAGGCATGGCACTCAAAGTAAAGGTTGTTTGTGAGCCTTATAAGAGCAAAGGAATTGTCGAGTATCTGCTTAATGGAGAACTTGGCAAGTCTTATGTTGTTGACGGTCCTGCGCATGACGTTTTGGCGGTCATTACCACACAGGCAAATGCAATCGTAAACATCAATGGTACGAGCTTCTTCTTAAGTCCTGGCGTATGGTCGAGCGATGCTGCACGTCTCCACAATGGCAAGAATACAATCACGGTAAACACCACGCCTGACTATGGCACAGCCCTGTGGCGTGATTATACCGGCGATAAGTGGAATCGCTTTGACGGGCTCACGCTTAGCTACCTTGCAAGAGCAGGACAGAACAGGCTCAAGAGCCTTAAATGGCAAGCTTACACAGGTAAGACGTGGGAGAGCGTTCGCGGCGCGTGGCAAAACAACATGTACGTTGGAGACAACGAGAATCATCCAGGCAATGACGTATCACTCAAGTTCGAGTGGAAGGACATTTAATGAGTACTAAAACAGCAAGGCTTGGACTCACTAAGCCAGATGTGACAGATGATGTTACACAGACTATTAAGGACTTGGCAAAGAACTTCGACCTGCTGGACGCAATGTTTCCAGTAGGAGCAATCTATCAGAGCACTAAGCCAACTGACCCATCTACGTTTCTTGGCGGTACGTGGCAAGCATTAAACGGTGTATTTCTCTTGGCTCAGTCGCAGAAGTTTCCAGCTGGCTCAACAGGCGGCGAGGATACACACACGCTGACAATCAATGAGATGCCAAGCCACAGCCACGATACTAGCATGCACTACGGCACGGATAATGGCGGTGGCAGCCAGTGGACTGCACGCTCCGCAGACACCTACACTAACTATCGCTTCCAGGTTGACGCGGTCGGCGGCGGTCAACCTCACAACAACATGCCACCATATCGCGCAGTCTATATGTGGGAGAGGGTGGCTTAAATGTACATCTTGAAGTATGCAGGTAGTGTGCTTCATGACCCACGTACAGACGTTCAAATCTCAGCAGGTACCTTAAAGGAAGAGTCGGGACAGTCCTCGACTCTTTCTCTTACTATCCAGCCGACGCACCCGCTCTGGGATAGCTTTACCCGTGACACGGTGATGCTTCCAAACAGAGAGGTTGAGTTGTTTGAGGTTGAGACTGGTCTTGTGCTCTTCCGTGGCCGTGTTAGAGCAATCTCTATGGAGTTTGACGGTAGTAAGAAGCTGACATGCGAGGGTGCGATGGCATACCTCAATGACACCACTGTTAGACCTTACAAGACCTATGACACTGATGAGATTGAGTGCGACATCAACGCACCTGCTGAAGCTAATAAGCTATTTGAGTGGTTCATTGAACAGCATAATTCACACGTCATGAACGCATGCGAGAAGTTCATAATTGGCGTTAATGCTGGCGCAAATTATGGCAAGCTGCAACGCGGTACAGGTACTAGACCCGCAACACTCAAAGAGATGCGCGACAAGCTTGAGAAAGCGTGCGGCGGTTGGTTGCGTGTGAGGTATGACGCAACAGGATCTATTATCGACTGGCTGCCAGATACAGGCGCAGCAGAAGCAACTCAGAGAGTAGAGCTAGGCAGCAACCTCTTAGACCTCGACACACAGGTTGACGGAAAAGACATCTACACGGCTATTGTTCCAGTCGGAAAGACTGGCAAAGGCGAAGATGAGCATAAAGTCAACGTGTCAGCTGAGACTGCTTACGTTCCCTTTGGCTATGCAATCCAGGGCGATGCAGTTGTCGATATGACAGCGGTTGAGAAGTATGGACTCATCGAGAAGACGATGTCCTATGACTTGGATACTCCTCAAGCACTTGCTGACAAGGCTGTTGCTGACCTCGCAGCAGGCAAGCTAGATGACTCTATCGAGGTGTCAGCATTTGACTTGCACAACCTTAATGAGCAGACGTTGCCAATCGACTTCTTAGACCGTGTATTCGTTAAGAGTGAGCCACACGGTATTGAGCGTTACATGATCTGTTCAGGTCGCACAATCAACCTAACTAACCCAGCTGCTACTCAGTTTAAGCTTGGCGCAATAACTGCAACGCTGACAAGAGGTGGCACGAGCTCACAAGAGTCAGCCCAGGAAAGCATTGCCAAGCGTGTCACTTCTCTCTCTAACGCAACAAGAAATATCGCAAAAGACGCAGCGACAACAACCATCAAAGTTGCAGCAGTTGAGGAGAAAGCGGTAGCGGTTGAGAAGAAAGCTGACGCAGCCACGGAGAAGATTGCAGACGTTGCAACCACGGCCACAGCGGCAGCCGAGAAAGTTGAGACTGTCGCGGCTAAAGCTGAGAAGGCGGCGGAGGAAGTGAGCCACGTAGCAACAGATGCAAAGAACGCCAAAGATGCAGCAAAGGAGGCGAAGACCATGGCGACGAAAGCGCAGAGTGATGCTAATGAAGTCAAGAGTGCGGTTGCAAATCTAACCAACACGTTCTCACACGATGTAGATGGCGCACACGTTGGCGATAAGGCAGGTATGCACACTACTATTGACGCTCAAGGAATGAAGCTACTGAACAATCAAAAGGAATTAGCGTCTTTTAGCGCCGGTATTGTCACCCTTGGAGGAACAGCCCTAAACATCGTAGCGGGCTATAGCAACGGTAGAGACGATAGCAGGGCTACGGCGTTGATGACCTCTAATCTGCTTATTAAGCCTACTAACGGGCTTGAAACAGAAGCGGTGTACATGGCTAACCGCCTAACAAGCAGCGATAGAATGAACACTACCGCCATTAGTGCAAACGTTAGCAGTCTGAGCGTATCAACTAACAACAATGCTCAGAAAGTAAATATTACGTTTGAGCAGCTTATTAAGTTGCTAAAGTTCACCCCGTGGATAACACTAATGGACAACGGCGCATGCCGTGTACGCTACTGTTTTCGTGGTGGAATGGCGTACCTAGATTGTTACCTCGCAGCGGGCTATTCGACGTATACAACCACAGCGCAATTACCCGATGAGGTACTACCCGCAATCAATGGATATTACCCGCTTGGCACTCAGACCGCTAATAATACGGCAAAAATTTGGGTCGGTGCAGCGGGTGGCGGTGACGGTCATGTGTACTTTTATAACTGGTCGAGCGGTTACGCTACGGGAATTATTCCGATTCTTCCTAAGAGTCTCGAGTAGGAGGTGACGTTATGAACCCACTAACATTCGAGCAGATTGTCGCCGCCGTGTCGTTTCTTGGAATGGTGCTCACGCTCATCAATGGCGCTAAGGCAATGAACCGCGCAAGCCAGGAAGACGCGATGCGTTTGGTGCGTATCGAAGAAGGCGTGAAGCAGCTCAAGAGTGACTTAGACGACACGCAGAAAGCCTTCACGGCTTACATGGCGCGCACTGATGAAACTATTACGAATATTCGCGATGTGCTCTCTGTACACGATACGCGTCTCGCTGTGGTTGAGGATGTGACCCGTAATCAGGCGGGACGGCTGGAACGCCTAGAACAGGCGCGTACACACTAGGTAATTATCGACAACTTAAAATCGTTTGAAAGGAAACACTATGAACGAGTGGATCAAGGCAGCATTGGTACGAGCAATCAAGACGGCGGCACAAACCGCAGTGGCTCTTATCGGCACAAACGCAATCGGCATCACAGGCGTTGATTGGGTGGCCGTTGCTTCTGCGGCAGCTCTCGCAGCCGTTGTGTCCCTGCTTACCTCCATTGCAGGTATTCCGGAGGTACGCGAGGGAAAGTCTCCACTGGAGGGCAGATAATGGCTGATTTTTCGGGTGAAATTACCGCGGATGCGTATATTCCAACGTCAGCATATTCAGCTGGGCGAGACGGTCATTCCGTGCAGTATATCGTGGTGCATCACGAAGCTGCCACAGGCTTAGACGGTGCAGCCATTACAGCCATGTGGGACAGAATGCAGGCACAATCCGCGCACTATTCTGTGGATGGAGCAGGTACTATCACCCAGCACGTACTGGAGAGCAACACCGCATGGGCGTGTGGCCGCTGGGTTGCTAACTGCGAGAGTATTAGCATCGAGCACGCTAATAATTCCACTTCGCCATGGACTGTCTCTGAAGCTACCCTAGAGAGCGGCGCACACCTCGTGGCCGCTCTTCTTATTAAGTACGGCTTAGGATATCCACGTTGGGGTGGTAACGTCCGTCCACATTCGCAGATCGTGGCAACCGCTTGCCCTGGCGAGCTTGCCGGCTCTCAGAATGCGCACTTTATGGAGCGTGTTTGCTACTGGTATGAGGTCATGACTGGTGCACGCTCAAGCTCTGAGGTTGGCTGGCACACAGACGGCAAGGGCAGCTGGTGGTACCAAACAGGCGAGTCATCGAGTGAGTACGCTATTGGTTGGTATAAGGTCGGCGATAAGTGGTATTACTTCAACGAGAAAGGCTGGATGCTCACCGGCTGGGTTCACGCTTCTTGGGAAGGCTCTGAGAAGTTCTGGTGGCACTTCGGCGAGACTGGCGCACTTGAATCGGGAGATTGGCTTGAGTACAACGGAAGCTGGTATTTGCTAGGCTCTGACGGGCGCATGGTCACAGGTTGGCAGGAGCGCGACGGAAACCATTATTACCTCGACGAAACTGGCCGCATGATTACTGGCTGGCTTAACCTCAACGATGACTGGTTCTATCTACGCTCCGATGGCTCACGAGTTGAAGATTGCCTTTATGAGGTTGGAGCAGACAACATCTGCGCCTTCGATAAGGAAGGAAAGCTTCTCACAGGCGACATCACAGTCACGACCAATGATGATGGATACATCGCTGGAATTAAGTAATATTTACCCCTCTCGTTTTGACGAGAGGGGCTTTTTTCATGGGTAAATACTCCAACTCATAATTTACGTGTCTTAAAATGCCTTACAGCAAGCCGTTTAACTGGGAATTTGTAAAGGTAAATTTACTCGCTTTTCTTTATTGATTGTTTCAATACGGTTAACAACAATGTTTCCCCTTCAATTCTCTTCTTTTGAATATATCGAGGTAAATCGACTATCTAAATAGTTAAAACTTTTATTCGAACAGGTATTCTACTTTTACAGTAGCCATACAGTTTGGAGGCAAAATGGAGGCAGCTGATAAAAAATTTAACAAAAAAGGTAGACAGCAAGCCATCTACCTTGGGTTTTTGGTGCCTCCTGCGCGATTCGAACGCGCGACCTGCGGTTTAGAAGACCGACGCTCTATCCAGCTGAGCTAAGGAGACATATAGCGTCGTTCATTATAGCAATAAGGATTGCAAATACGTCGCGCCATCAAAGATTTTCTTATCAGAAGAATGACAAAGGAAAAGAAAAGTAGCTACACTAAAAGCAGCTACACTGATTACAGGCTTACGTGAATGGAGACACTATGTCTTACGATTTTGAATCACGCGTTGATCGTGCTGGTACTGGTTCTAGAAAATGGAACGTCATGTATGAGGTGAATCCTGATGTAGCTCCTGGTATTCCACCTTTTTCTGTTGCTGATATGGAGTATCACACAGCCCCAGAGATTGTCGAGGGCCTCAAGGAATACATCAATGACGCAATCCTTGGCTATTCCGTGCCAACCAATCAGATGAAGCAGGCTGTGTGCAAGTGGATGAAGACCCGCCACAACTGGGATGTAAAACCAGAGTGGCTGCTCAACTCTTCAGGTGTGGTGCCCGCGCTCTTTGCATCTGTTGCCGAGTTCACCCAGCCAGACGAAGGTGTCATCCTGTTTACCCCTGTCTACCATCCGTTCTACATGGCAGTTGAGGAGAATAACCGTGCGCTGGTAGAGTGCCCGCTTGTCCTGTCAGAAGGTCCTCACTACGACATTGACTTTGACCTGCTTGAGAAGCTTGCTGCAGAGCCAAAGAACACCATGGTCATCCTGTGTTCACCCCATAATCCAAGCGGTCGCGTGTGGACCAAAGAAGAGCTCACGCGCATCGCAGAGATTGCGGTTAAGCACAACCTCATCGTGGTCGTTGACGAGCTCCATCACGACCTCATCATGCCAGGCTCTACGCATACCGTCTTTGAAACAATTTCTGATGAAGTCGCAGCGCGTACCATTACCTGCACAAGCGCTTCAAAGAGTTTCAACCTGGCTGGCACACAGTTCAGCAACATCATCGTGAGCAATCCAGAACTGCGTAGCCGCCTCGAGAAGCGCCTGGAGACCCGAGAGACCACCTCATGCAATCCAATCAGCTTCAAGGCCTGTGAGCTGGCTTATAGCAAGGGTGGGGCATGGCTTGACGCATGCATCAAGGCTGTTGACGATAACCAGAAGTTGGTCCTGGACTTCTTCGCCACCAAGCACCCTCGGGTGAAGCTTGCACCAATCACGGGAACCTACCTCCAGTGGCTCGACTTCAGGAACCTTGGCCTTACTCCAGAAGAGCTTGACCACCTGTTGCAGTTTGAGGCTCAGATTTTCTTCACCGACGGAGTCTTCTTTGGCGAGGCTGCCCAGGGTTTCAAGCGTTGGAATTTGGCAGCCCCTCGCGTCGAGATTGAGGAAGCGTTGAATCGTCTGGATGCAGCACTTACGGCTCACGGTTTCTAGACACAGTCTGCGGCTTTAAGCGGACTGATTGCGGTTTCTTGACACCGCACCACTGCCATACCACCATATACCTGCTCGTATAGTGCATGAAATCACCTGCGGAGAAGCTCGTTCTTCTCCGCATTTTGTTTGGTGAGAAACCCGTTGCACCGGCAGATTTCTAAGAAAATCAAAAAAGAGTTTGAAAAAACTGCGTTTCTCGCTTGCATCTTTTTCTGATTCTGTAATAATGATTTAGCTGCGTTTCATGAGGTGGCCAAATGGTGGGAGTAGCTCAGTTGGCAGAGCGACGGACTGTGGCTCCGTAGGTCGAGGGTTCGAGCCCCTTTTCCCACCCCATTCGAAACGTTAATTGGATCGTTAGCTCAGCTGGTAGAGCAGGGGACTCTTAATCCCAAGGTCCAGGGTTCGAACCCCTGACGATCCACCATTTGAATTTCAAACCCCGGCATGCGTCGGGGTTTTTATTTTTTGTGAGTCACTAGTTTCTAATTGTTTGTTGCGAGGGATTGCGTCATACTGAAGTCTCCATGATTTTATTGTAGTTCGGAGGACTCGCCGTGATTTACACAATGACGCTTAATCCCGCGCTTGACTATGTCATGCACCCAAACACATTGGACATGGGCTTTACTAACCGTTCCTCCTCAGAAGAGTTGCACTGCGGTGGTAATGGTATTAACGTCTCCACACTCTTAAATGAGCTTGATAAAGTCACCGTTGCTATGGGCATTGTCGGTGGGTTTACCGGTGAATACCTGCTGAGTGATCTTCAGCGTCAGGGTATTCCAAGTAACTTTGTCAAGCTGGATTCAGGCTTTACCCGCATTAATGTCAAGCTTAACGGCATTGTTATGACTATGGTCAACGGCAATGGTCCACGCATTCCGGAGAAAAAGGTTGATGAGCTGCTGGAGCGCATGGATGTTGTTGGCGCAGGTGACACCCTGGTTCTTACCGGTTCTATTCCAAGCTCGCTTCCAGAGGATATCTACACTCGCCTTATGGCTCAGCTTGCTGGTCGCGGTATTCAGTTTGTTGTTGACGCTCCTGGTCAGCTGCTTATGGAGGCTATTAAGGCTCAACCATTCCTGATCAAGCCTAACAACCACGAGGTTGGCCGTATCTTTGGTGCAAGTCCAGAGACTCCAGAAGAGTGCATTCCATTTGCAAAGAAGCTCCAGGACGGCGGCGCTCGCAACGTTATCGTCTCTTGCGGCGGTGCAGGTTCGCTGCTCCTGGACGAGTACGGTACTGAGCACATTGTCCCAACTGCAAAGATTCGCCTTGTTAACGCAACTGGCGCTGGTGACTCCATGGTTGCAGGCTTTTTGGCAAAGACCACCGCTGGCTATGATTACGACACTGCGCTTATCTACGCTTCTGCTTGCGGAACGGCAACTGCAGCAAGCCGAGGAATCGCAAAGCGCGCAACCATCGATCGTGTTGTCACCGCTCTCTACAAGAAGATGGGCCGAGAAATGCCTGCTTCTATCGCAGAAGAGATTCAGCTTGCTCGCCAGAAAGAAGAGAGCCGCGAGGGTAAGTCTTCTTGGCTTGCAGATTCTGAGTAGTAATCGCAGCTAGAACACGTAGTTCTTTTGGCGAGAAACCCTCAGACGGTGCACTTTCGCCGCGTAAGAAATACTGAGCGTTTTGACTATTGTTAACGTACAAACACTTGGCAAGAAGGATTTTCTCGCCAAGTGTTTTTTATTGAAATTTATTTAAAGATACTCACAACGTAACAGGTCAAAAAAATGTTACCCTGTAAAAAGACAGGTTAGTTTCTGCGACTATTGTCCTGTGTTGATAGGCTTGCAGAACGTTATACACCGCTAAACGGACAATGATAGGAGCATGTATGTTTGAGGGAGTCAATGCATCCAACGGAATCGGCATCGGTACTGCTCAGGTTGCCGTAGATCCAGACCTCACTTTTACTCCGCACACTGTTGAGGACACTGCTGCAGAGAAGGTTCGTTACGCAGAGGCAGTAACTAAGTTTATTGCACAGACTAACGCACAGATTGAGCGCATGACCAAGACAGTGGGCGAGGAAGCCGCTGCTATTATGGGTGCTCACATTGAGTTTGCTGAGGATGAGGGCATCAAAGAGGCTGTTAACGGTGCTATTGATGGCGGCACCTGCGTTGAGCAGGCTGTAAGCGACGCCTACGACATGTACTACAACATGTTCCTTGGCATGGAGGATGAGCTCTTCCGTGAGCGCGCAGCAGACGTTGCTGACGTCAAGACCGGTCTTCTCGCTGACCTGCTTGGCAAAGAGGTTGTTGACCTCTCCACACTTCCAGAGAACTCCGTCATTGTCTGCCATGAGCTGACTCCTTCTATGACTGCAGACATTGATAAGGACCACGTTGCAGGTATTGTTACCGAGACTGGTGGTCGTACTTCTCACTCCGCAATCATTGCTCGCGCTCTTGAGATTCCTGCAGTTCTTTCTGTTCCTAATATCACTTCTGAGGTTGCAACTGGCAACGCTATTGTTGTCGACGGCACTAACGGCAAGGTTGTTGTTAATCCTTCTGAGGCTGAGCTTGCTGAGTACAAGACTCAGGCTGAGGCTTATGCTGCAGAGAAGGCCGCTCTTGAGGCTTACCGTGGCAAGGAGACCGTAACTGCTGACGGCATCCAGGTTCTGCTTGTTGCTAATATCGGCAACCCAGATGACGCTAACGGCGCAGTTGACGCTGACGCTGAAGGCATTGGTCTGTTCCGCTCCGAGTTCCTGTTCATGGACGCAAAGGAGCTTCCAAGCGAGGAGGAGCAGTTTGCTGCTTACCAGAAGGTTGCTCTGCGCATGAAGGATAAGCCTGTCATCATCCGTACCCTTGATGTCGGCGGTGATAAGGAGATTCCTTATCTCAACATGAAGGCCGAGGAGAACCCATTCATGGGCTTCCGCGCTATCCGTTACTGCCTCAACAATGCTGAGCAGTACAAGGTTCAGCTCCGCGCTCTTCTCCGCGCATCCGCATTTGGCGATATCAAGATTATGCTTCCTCTTGTTACTACTGTTGACGAGGTCCGTGAGGCAAAGGCTCTTGTTGAGGAGTGCAAGCGTGAGCTTGACGCTGAGGGCGTAGCTTACAACAAGGACATTGAGGTTGGCACCATGATTGAGACTCCATCTGCATCTCTGATTGCAGATAAGCTGGCTCGTGAGTGCGACTTCTTCTCTATTGGTACCAACGATCTCATCGGTTACACCATGTGCGCTGACCGCGGCAATGATCGCGTTGCCTACCTCTACGAGGTCTACCAGCCATCCGTTCTCCGTTCCCTCAAGTTCCTCATCGGCGAGGGCAACAAGGAGAAGATCATGGTTGGTATGTGCGGCGAGGCAGCTGCAGACCCACTGCTCATTCCAGTCCTGCTTTCCTTTGGTCTGGACGAGTTCTCCGTTTCTGCACCATCTGTCCTGCGCACCCGCAAGACCATTGCTGCTTGGACAAAGGCTGAGGCAGACGAGCTTACCGCTCGCGTTATGGAGCTTGATACCGCAGCTGAGGTTAAGGCTCTGCTTGAGCGTGAAGCTCGCTAAGTTCTAGTCGTAAAGTCTTAGCCTACACGATACAAATTCAGGGGCATCTGCGCTGGCAGGTGCCCCTGTTTCTTTAACGTTAAACCTTTTGGCGAGAAGATCGATCTTCTCGCAATGCGCAACCAGCAAAGCCCGAGCCGCGAAGCGCGACCTACGGCGCAGGAGTCGCTCTGTGCGCTAGGGAACAATCACGGAAAGTGCAGCGGGAATAACTTCAATGACAAACTGCTCTGCAAAGGGAAGCTCTTCTCCGTCTACCTGAATTGGGACAGGCTTGTGGAAAGTTACCACTGCTTGCTTGAGGTGGCGCTCCTCAATGATGCGGGAGTTGACGTGTTTGCCAGCCCTAGCCAGGCCAAACAGAGCCAACAGGTGAGGAATGATAGGTACTTTAGTGTTGTAGCAGACGGTAAGAAGGCCATCGTCAGGCTGCGCATGCGGACAGACCTTAAAGCCACCGCCATACGTAGGGCCAATCTGGAAGGCCATGATAAGCGCTTGAAGATCAATGTCCTTCTCGCCATCAAACGAAACGGTGCAAGGGTAACCCTTGCTACCTGCAGCCATAAACTTGAGACCCGAGGTTAAGAAGAGCGCCTCGCCCTCGGTAGAGGAGTTGTTCGCTCGGCGCTTTGTGGTGTCGGCTGCAATAGCTGCATCAAGTCCAAACGACATGGTCTCCATGAAGTAGACGTCGTTGATGCGACCAATCTCTAGCTGCTTAACCTTGCCGCGAACCAGCTGTGCAAACGCGCCTTCGGGGTCGTTAATTTTCATACCCAGAGTGCGTGCATAGTCGTTTCCCGAACCCATAGGGATAATGCCAAGCGCTGGACGAACCTCTGGCGATAAGGTCATGAGGCCGTTGACCACCTCGTGGATGACGCCATCTCCGCCAAGTGCGACAACCGTATCAAAGTCCGCAGCTTCTGCGGCCATGACACGCGCATCTCCCATAGCTGTGGTGAGCTTGAGCTCGTATCCGTCTGTTGCAGCAGAATAGCTGGTTAAAAAGTGGCGAGCAAACTCTGCACCAGCAGCACCTTTACCGCTATGAGCAGCCGGATTAGCAATGATAAGCGTGCGTCCAAGAGGGGATTGAGACATATTGCACCATTTCTACAAGCGCTACTGTTGAGCGCGCTGTTACTAAATAGTCTTGTCACCACATATCAAAATAAAATAGTGGAGAAAACAGTTCAACAACGTTTCAAGTTTAAACGGCTTTGTCTGTCTGTGCTAGGATAAACCATACAGAAATCGGTAGAAAAGGATAGCGCGTGAGCGAGTCTTCAACACAAACTAATAATGCGCAGGACACAAGCGTAGTTTCTGCCAATACTAATAGTGCAAGTCTTGTTGCTGTTTCTGCTCGAGATGCATGGTATCCAACACATCAGCGTGACCAGTTCATTTTGCGTCAGCTGGTAAGTAAAGACTTTAAGCTCAAATATCGCCGTTCCATTTTGGGCGTTGTGTGGTCAGTTTTGAACCCACTTTTGATGATGACCGTTATGGCAGTTGTCTTTTCTACGTTTTTAGGCAACCGCGCCGAGGATGTTGTGAACTATCCTCTGTATCTTATTCTTGGTAACACAGCGTTTCAGCTGATGAACGATGCAACCACTATGGGAATGCGTTCAATTATTGATGCATCTAGCTTGCTTAAGAAGGTTCGCATCAATCGTGTTGTTTTCCCTGTTCAGAAGGTGCTTTTTGCGGTTGTAAACTATCTTTTCTCGCTCATTGCTGTTGGCATTGTTATGCTTGTCTTCCGCATTCCGCTGACAATTTATTCATTGCTCACACCTGTTGCTTTGCTTCTTCTGGCTTGTTTTTGCATCGGTCTTGCAATGCTTCTCTCGGCCCTTGCAGTCTTCTTTAGAGACGTTATCCACCTGTGGAGCGTTGTAACCACTGCTTGGATGTATGGTACACCGCTCTTTTACTCCGTTAATATCATGTCGCCTTGGATGCTTCAGATTGAGCGCTTTAATCCAATGTTCCACTTTGTAACATTTATTAGAGATTGCCTTCTTTTCCAGAAGTTTCCTGCAACAAGCACCATTTTAGGCTGCCTTGTTTCTGCAGTTCTTGCTCTCGTAATTGGCTATACCGTTTTCCACAAACTAGAGAAGAAATTTATTCTGCACATTTAACCGCAGATTATCTTTTTGAAATAACCTTGTAGCAGAACGTTTCTGGATGACTACGAGTTTGTGTGAAGCCAAACATAACGCCTTTTGAGTTGAATGAATGGCTTTCCACCACTGCAACGCAGTTAAAATCTCCAAGCTCTAAATGTTGCTGGTCTTGTTCAGTTGCCAGTTCAACACTGATTGTTCTTTTGCTCTTTAGAATTTTCATATGAAGCGTGTTTTCTAGGTATGCATAAATAGACGTTGATGCATCAGCAATGGTTAGATTTCCAACGGCAGATGCTAAAAGGTAGTCGTTGTCTATCTGGCGAGAAGATCCGTCGAGTTTACGGATTCGAACAATGTGGATAAGTTCTTCTCCTGTTTTAAAACCAGTTTGATGAGAAATACTGTCTGTGCAAGGAACGTGCTCAAAGACAATGACATTTGTTTCAGGTACAAGATTGTTTCTGTGGGCATATTCTTGAAAGGACTCAAGTCCTTCTAATGAGCCAATAACCTCACTTGGCTTTTTCTGCCAAATAACGCGTACGCCTCTACCGTGAATAGGCTGAAGAAAAGCTTCATCGGACAGAAGTGTGAGCGCACGTCGAACGGTGTTTCTGGAGCAGGAATATATCTTAGTAAGCTCCATCTCGGTTGGTAAATAGGACTCATACGCATATGTCCCGTCTAAGATCTTATTTTTTAAATCATGATAAATCGTATTAAACCGTGCGCTTGGCATATTTTTTCCTTAACGTGCTGTTGAAGGTTGGAGTTGCATGTTCAAGTTGCTCTTGATTAGATAGTAGCTTTATAAAATGAAAGTTACATAAAATGATTCCTTTCATACCATTTACCGATAATTTCATACCGCTCGGAAGTGAGTTGTTTAAACAACTCGTTAATACTAATATACTTTTATTTTGTAGACATAAGCAAAATTGTTTTGAACGTGTATCAAAGCATAGCTTATGAAAATCATGAGAAGAGATGCAACCTAGCAAAGGGTTAGGAGCACTCTCTAAGGAGGAGTCTTATGTCCGGTATCAATCGTAGGCAGTTTGTCACCTTAAGTGCATCAGCTCTTTGCTCACTGGGTCTTGTTGCTTGTGGAGGAAATAACGACAAAAAGCAGGGAGGGTCTGATTCTGCAAACGGTTCAGTTTATTTCCTGAACTTCAAGCCTGAGGCTGATCAGCAGTGGAAAGATCTTGCAGCTAAGTATACTGAGGAAACAAAGGTTCCTGTAAAGGTAGTAACTGCTGCTTCTGATACTTATGCACAGACATTCCAGTCTGAGATTAACAAGGATGCTTCTGTAGCACCAACACTGTTCCAGACAAATGGTCCTTCTGGTCTTATTGGCGTAAAGGACTACTGCATTGACCTTAAGGGTGCCAAGATCCTGGATGAGCTCACCAATGACGCTCTTAAACTTCAGGAGGATGGCGTTGTCTACGGTGTTGACTATGTAGAGGAAGACTACGGCATTATCTACAACAAGAAGCTGCTTGAGAAGGCTGGCTATAAGGGAGACGACATCAAGGACTTTGCCTCACTGAAGAAGGTCGTTGAGGATATTCAGGCTCGCAAAGCAGAGCTTGGCGTAAAGGGCGCATTTACCAGTGCTGGCCTTGATTCCAGTTCTGACTGGCGTTTTACCACACACCTTGCAAATCTTCCTCTGTACTATGAGTTCAAGGATACTGGTAATCCTGAGGCTAAAGAAATTAAGGGAACGTATCTCCCTAACTACAAGCAGATTTTTGATCTCTATATCAACAATGCCACATGCAGCCCAACAGAGCTTTCTGGCAAGACTGGTGATGACGCTGTGGCAGAGTTTGTTAACGGCGACGCAGTCTTCTACCAGAACGGTACCTGGGCATACAATGACATCAAGAAGCTTGGTGACGATGCTCTTGGTATGATTCCAATTTATATTGGTGTTAAGGGTGAAGAGAAGCAGGGTATGTGCTCCGGCGGCGAGAACTATTGGTGCGTAAGTTCCAAGGCAGACGACGCTTCCCAGAAGGCAACACTTGACTTTATCTATTGGTGCGTGACTTCTGATACAGCTACCACTGCAATTGCTGAGGAAATGGGCTTCACCATTCCATTCAAGAACGCAAAGGCAACTAAGAATGCTCTTGCAAACATTGCAGCTGAGTATGCAAAGAAGGGCAATGAGTCTGTTGCTTGGGACTTCATTTACATTCCTTCTCAGGAGTGGAAGAACAATCTCTCCAGTGCACTTAAGGGCTACGCAGCAGGAACAGAGGACTGGGATGCTGTTAAGTCTGCATTTGTTGACGGTTGGAAGACTGAAAAAGAGGCTAACGCATAGTAGCCCTTCTAGTAATGCTTTGATTGGTGAGAGACGAGAAGAGAGATCTCTCTTCTCGTCTCTTGTTATTGGAGGGTATCTCTATGGCTAAGATGTTGAAGCGGTGGTGGCCATTATTTGTTCTGCCTACTGCGCTATCTTTTTTGTTTGGCTTTATGATTCCGTTTGTGCAGGGATTTTATCTTTCGTTTTGTAAATTTATTACCATTAGCGATGCTAAACCAGTTGGTCTAGATAACTATGTAGCAGCTTTCTCTGACCCACAGTTTGCTCATGCTTTTTGGTATACCGCATTATTTGCATTAGTCTCAACAGTTCTTATTAATGTATTAGCGCTTGCAATTGCGCTTGCCTTAACTAGAAAAGACCTTAAGGGTACCAATTCATTTAGAACTGTCTTTTTTATGCCTAATCTTATTGGCGGCATTGTTCTGGGATACATCTGGAATATTTTGATTAACTGCGCGCTTTCTATTGTGGGCGAGCAGCTTCTTGCGCTTAATAGCACTGCTGGATTCTGGGGAATGATTCTTCTTACTCTTTGGCAGCAAGTTGGTTACATGATGATCATTTATATTGCTGGCCTGCAATCTATTCCAAGTGATTATCTTGAAGCAGCACGAGTCGATGGAGCAAATGCTTGGCAGACACTTTGGAAGGTAAAAATTCCAAACCTTATGTCTACCATTACTATTTGTCTTTTCTTGACGGTAACAAATGGCTTTAAATTATTTGATCAGAACTTAGCACTTACTGCAGGTGAGCCTAAGCACGCAACCGAAATGCTTGCTCTTAATATCTACAACACCTTCTACGCTCGACAGGGAGCAAAGTGGATGGGTATCGGCCAGGCTAAAGCTGTTATTTTCTGCATTTTAGTTATTTGTATTGTCATGATTCAGCTAAGAGCCACCAGGTCGAGGGAGGTGCAGCAATAATGAAGCGCGATAAGATCATTAACAAAATTTTAGCTGTATTCTTTACTATCCTTTCTCTTGCATGGATTTATCCAATGGTTATGATCTTGATGAATTCATTCAAAGAAGAAACAACTATTACCACATCCACGGCGTTTGATTTTGTTACATCAGAGAACTCTGCAGGCTTTGCTAACTACATTGCCGCTTTAGAGAAGCAAGGTTTCTTAGCAGCCTTTGGATATTCTCTAGTAATTACCATCACATCTGTAGCACTGATCTTGGTTTGCTGCTCAATGTGTGCATGGTTTATTGTTCGTGTAAAAAATCGCATTAGCAACATTTTGTACTACCTGTTTGTCTTCTCGATGGTAGTGCCTTTCCAGATGCTTATGTTCACGCTGTCCAATATGGCAAACACGCTTGGATTTAATACTCCTTTCAATATTTGCTTCATTTACTTGGGCTTTGGCGCTGGATTAGCAGTATTCATGTTTGCTGGATTTGTTAAGACCATTCCTCTTGAGATTGAGGAAGCTGCAACTATTGATGGTTGCAACCCACTTCAGACATTCTTCCATGTTGTTTTACCTATTATGAAGCCAACGTATATTTCTGTTGGTATTCTCGAAACCATGTGGGTCTGGAATGACTATTTGCTTCCATACCTCGTACTGGATAGAACCAAATACCAAACTATCCCAATTCTGATTCAGTACTTTAGAGGTGGATATGGACGCGTAGAGATGGGTCCAATGTTTGCCTGCATCATGATGGTTATTGTCCCAATTGTCATTATGTATTTGCTGTGCCAGCGCTACATCATCAATGGTGTCATTTCTGGCGCGGTAAAAGGCTAAATCTCAATGTATTGCAGCAAGCTATAGGCATTTCTGAAAGGTTTTTATCATGGCAGAAATCGTTTTAAAGAATATAAAAAAGATTTACCCAAATGAGAAGAAGAACAAGTCTCTCTTTGGTAAGAAAACTGAGCAGAAAAAGAGCAACCTTGAGGTGACTGAAGAGGGTGTTGTCGCTGTTCAAGACTTCAATCTCACTATCAAGGAGCACGAGTTTGTGGTGCTTGTTGGTCCTTCGGGCTGCGGCAAATCTACTACGCTTCGCATGATTGCAGGCCTAGAAGATATTTCTGCTGGCGAGCTTTATATTGATGGAAAGCTTGTCAATGATGTTGCACCAAAAGATCGAGACATCGCAATGGTCTTCCAAAGCTATGCGCTGTATCCAAATATGACCGTTTATGACAACATGGCGTTCACCCTTAAGCTTAAGAAGGTTGACCCACAAGTAATTGATCAAAAAGTCCGTGCAGCTGCAGAAACATTAGGCATCACGGCATATCTTGATCGTAAGCCAAAGGCACTTTCTGGTGGTCAGCGTCAGCGTGTTGCAATTGGTCGTGCAATTGTCCGCGATCCAAAAGTCTTCTTGATGGATGAGCCACTTTCAAACCTTGACGCAAAGCTGAGAAATCAGATGCGTACAGAGATTATTAAGCTTCGTCAGAAGGTTGATGGAACCTTTGTCTATGTTACACACGACCAAACAGAGGCAATGACCTTGGGCGACCGCATTGTCATTATGAAGGATGGCTTTGTTCAGCAAATTGGAACACCACAAGAAGTGTTTAATAGACCGGCTAATCTCTTTGTTGCTGGTTTCATTGGCATGCCTCAAATGAATTTCTTTAACGCACATCTTATTCGCGTGGACAATGAGTTCCATGTGGAGACAGATAACATGTCATTTGAAATTTCTCCTGAGATGGCTAATCTGTTAGCACAGTCTTGGGTCGCTGCGCCAGCAACAGATGTCATTGTCGGCATTAGGCCCGAGCAAATTTATTTGACTGAGCCAAATGGAATTGGCGCTTTCAAGGGCAATCTTGAGGTAAGTGAGCTTATGGGCTCTACTGTTCACCTTCATGTTCATACTGAAGACGGTAATTTTGTCCTTATTGTTCCAGCAACTGAACTTGCAAAACGAGATCTCAAAATTGGTGATGAAGTGTGGTTTAAATTCGAAGACAATGCTGTTCATCTCTTTGATAAGAATACGCAAGATAATCTAGTTAAGTATTAAACCTTTGTACTGGCTTATCTTGAAAAGATAAGCCAGTACTCTTTTTGTGAAAGAGGCAACTATGGGACGAGCAAGCGGAGTACTTATGGCCGTTTCTTCTCTTCCAAATTCATATGGGATTGGCACGTTTGGCAAAGAAGCCTACGATTTTATTGATTTTCTCGTCAGAACAAAACAAAGATATTGGCAAGTTTTGCCTCTTACCACCACTAGTTATGGTGACTCTCCTTATCAGTCTTTTTCTGCTGCAGCGGGAAGTCCTTACTATATAGATTTAAAAGATCTTGAGAAACTTGGCTATTTAAAGTCAGATGACTTTGAAGATATTTCTTTTGGGACTAGCAATACTTGTGTTGATTATGGTGCGCTTTTTGTAAATCATCGTCGTTTACTTAACCGTGCCTTTGATAGGTTTATGCAAGATGTTCCTGCTGATTTTGAGAAGTTCTGTCATGATCATGCAGAGTGGCTTGATCCTTATGCAGAGTTCATGTCCCTAAAGGAAGAATTTGGACATAGAGCTTACTGGGAGTGGCCAAAACTTTATCAGCACAGAAACGAGACTACTGCAGAAGAAATTAAGAAACTGCAAAAGTCAGTTTTGTATCACAAGATGACTCAGTATTTCTTCTTTACTCAATGGGCAAAGGTTAAGACTTATGCCAATAAAAGGGGAGTACTTATAATTGGTGATCTTCCCATTTATGTCTCGCGCGATTCTGTTGAGATGTGGGCACAGCCAGAACTGTTTAAAACGGATGAAACAGGACGGCCTATTACGGTTGCGGGCACTCCTCCAGATCAATTTTCTTCAACTGGACAATATTGGGGAAATCCCATTTATAACTGGGAGTATATGAAGAAATCGCACTATTCATGGTGGGTTTGGCGTGTACAGACAAATCTTGAGATGTTTGATGTGCTTAGAATTGATCATTTTAGAGGTTTTGAAGCCTATTGGGAGATTCCTTACGGAGCTGCAAATGCTACAGAAGGCAAATGGACTAAAGGGCCAGATTTGGAGCTGTTTAAGGAACTGGAAAAGCAGCTGGGTAAGCTTCCAATCATTGCGGAAGACCTTGGCTTAATTACACCAGAGCTTATCGCCATGCGAGATAAAACTGGTTTCCCAGGAATGAAAATCTTGCAGTACGGATTTGATGGAAAGCATGATTCAAGAGATCTTCCTCACAATTACACTGCAAATACCATTGCTTATGTGGGAACGCATGATAATCCAACTGCTCGTGGTTGGTATGAGACTCAGGCTACTGATAGAGAGCGTGAACAGGCAGATATTTACCTGCATCGCTCAAAAGATGAGCCAATTGGTGAGGCGCTTTCACGTGGAATTGCAGCTTCTGTGAGTGACACTTGTATTCATACCATGCAAGATCTTCTTGGCTTAGATGATTCTGCACGCATGAATGTTCCAGCCACTGTTGGAGGTAACTGGTGTTGGCGTATGAAGCAAGGAGCCATTACGCGTCACATAGAAGATTTTTTAAGAACTATTACTGAGATGTACTTCAGAGTGTACAAAGAGGAGAAGTAATGAACTTAGACACTTTATCTCTTCAACAATTTAACCAACCCCTGTCTGAAATTACTGACAGGCAGGTTTTTGAATTACTGCTTCAAGTGGTTAAGAGTAAGTCGGAAGCTCTTCCGTTAAATAATGGTAAGAAGAGGCTCTATTACATCTCCGCAGAGTTTCTGATTGGCAAGCTGCTTTCAAATAACCTCATCAATCTGGGAATTTATAACGAAGTAAAATCGCAGCTTTCTAAAGCAGGCCATTCGCTCGAAGACATCGAAGAGATTGAAGTTGAGCCTTCACTTGGTAACGGTGGTCTTGGTCGATTGGCAGCATGCTTTATCGACTCCATGTCAACACTTGGTCTGCCAGGCGATGGTGTAGGTCTTAAGTATCATTTTGGCCTCTTTCATCAGCAGTTTTTAGATAGACAGCAAACTGCCGTTCCAGATGCTTGGCTTGCTGATGATAGGTGGCTTGAAGACGAGAAGACATCATTTACCGTGGAATTTAGAGATTTCTCGGTGACGTCTGAGCTCTATTCAATTGATGTTTTGGGATATGGCCGAACAAAGAAAAACAGACTTCGTTTGTTTGACCTGCAAAGTATCGACGAATCATTAGTTTCTGATGACGCTATTGATTTTGATAAGACTGCTTTAAAAAAGAATCTAACACTCTTTTTGTATCCCGACGATTCGGACGAAGACGGTCAGCTTCTTCGTGTGTATCAGCAATATTTTATGGTTTCAAATGCTGCACAGCTGATTGTTAAAGAGGCGGTTAAGCGCGGCAGTAATGTTCATGACCTCGCTGACTATGTTGTGATTCAGATTAACGATACGCACCCCACAATGGTAATTCCAGAGCTTATTCGTATCTTGACTGAGAAATACGATATCTCGTTTGAAGAGTCTGTAGCCATTGTTTCTTCACTTGTCGCATATACAAATCATACAATTTTGGCAGAAGCTCTTGAGAAATGGCCTCTTAAATTTATCGAGGAAGTTTCTCCAAAGATTGCTTCGATTATCAAAAAGCTTGACGAACACATCCGTAGTACCGTTGCAGATCCAAGTGTACAAGTCATCATTGATAAGAAAGTTCACATGGCTAACCTTGCCATTCATTACGGCTTTAGTATCAATGGTGTTGCAGCGCTTCATACTAAGATTTTGGAAGAGACAGAGCTCAAGCCATTCTTTGATTTGTACCCAGAGAAATTCTCTAACAAAACTAATGGAATCACTTTCCGTCGCTGGCTCATGGGTTGTAATCCCGAGCTTGCCGAGTATCTTGATGCGTTGATAGGAGATAGCTGGAGAACAACTGGTAATCTCGAGGGACTTTTAGAGTATCAGAATAACGATGAAGTTCTTAATAGGCTGCAAGAGATAAAGCATATAGCCAAAGATAGAATGAGCAAGTTTTTGCTGGACAATCAAGATACAAAAGTTAATGCCGACTCCATTATTGATGTCCAGGTGAAGCGTTTCCACGAATATAAGCGTCAGCAAATGCTATTGCTTTATTTGATTTGGAAATATTTTGATATTAAGTCTGGACACCTTCCAAAGCATCCTATTACTGTCATTTTTGGTGGTAAGGCTGCACCAGCATACGTGGCTGCTCAAGATATCATTCATGCAATTCTTGTTCTCTCGTCTTTGATTGCAAACGATGCAGATGTTTCACCATATCTTCAGGTGATAATGATCGAGAATTACAACGTTACTGCCGCTGAGCACGTTATTCCAGCAGCAGATATCTCTGAGCAGATTTCACTGGCTTCCAAGGAGGCTTCTGGAACTTCCAACATGAAGTTCATGCTTAACGGCGCTGTTACCGTTTGCACAGTTGATGGTGCAAATGTAGAAATTGCCGACTTGGTAAGCAAGGAGAATATCTACGCGTTTGGTGCTTCAAGTGATGAGGTTGTAAGCCTTTATGAGCACAAAGGTTACAAAGCAAAAGAGTTTTATAAGAAACCCCAGATTAAACCACTCGTTGATTTCTTAATTAGCCCAGAGTTTATTTCTCTTGGAAATGAGGAGCGCCTGGAGCGTCTCCACAAAAACTTGTGCTCAAAAGACTGGTTTATGACGCTGCTTGATTTGGAAGCATACATTTCAACAAAAGAGCACGTGTTCGATGATTATGAGGATAGGAGAGCGTGGCTCCAGAAGTCTCTTGTAAATATTGCTATGGCAGGAACGTTCTCATCTGATAGAACTATTGCCGAATATAACAATGAGATTTGGCACCTTACTCCTGATAAGTAAAGACACGCAGTACAAACCAGCGAGTCAGTTGTTTTAACCAGTGGCTGTTAAACAAGCATTCTAAACAAGCGGTCTAGTCAAGTAGTCTAGACCGCTTGATGTGTTTCTTTACCAATTTTATTAGCAAAAATATCATCTGTTTTGGTCTCATCTGCATAAATGACAAGAAATGAGCTATGGTATATATATATAAATATTCACCCTTCACGAGGGAAGAAGGATGTATGAACAGCACTTCTGTTAGAAGCGTTAGAAGCACTCGATTTTCTCGCTTTACGGTTTTAGCAATTCTTATGCTTTTTGTGGGCGCGATTTTGGCGTTTGCTTTTCCACACACGGCATTTGCTGACGATCCAGCAATTTTTTCCGATGACGTGGATGGCGCGCCACTTGACGGAACTCAGACCGTTGCAAATCCGTTCCCAGATTTCATTTCTGATGCGGAGATTCAGGCTGAGATTACAGCTCAGGCGGCTAAACCGCGAGAAGATCGCACGGGTGTCATCGCTCGTTATTACTGGGTGAAGCCAGATGGCACTGCGCTTAAGCTGGACATGGATCCAACTAAATATTCCGTTGCGCAGATGATTGCTGAGGGTGGAGAAATTCGTGCTTACTACGTTCTTCTCGGCGATGCAGAGAATTTGATTAACTTCCCGCAAAACGATCCAAATGGCTACGGTCTACGTAAGGTGGCTGTTTCGGTTCATTCTGGCGTTGATACTTACAAACCTATGGATGCAACAGGTGCTTTGTCCGGCGGTGGTCCAAAGACTAATTTGATGTTTACCGTCAAGGTCAATGGTCAGTCTATTATGGGTGGCACTTCTTATGAAGAGCCTGCTGCTGTATTTACTGCACCAGTCACAGCTCGTCAGTACATTGAGTTCTCCGCACCACTGAACATTTCTGATAGGTCATATCAACTGGGAATTCAGGGTGGCATTAAGAAATCTTGGGGAGGCACTCACGCATACACCAAACGTTATCCTGCGCGTGTCATTGATACAGCAACGGCTGTGTATCACTATGTCGACGATCTTGCATACAGGCAGCTTAATGGCCTTGGTCTAAGTGATCCTATTGCGCAAAGAAATGCTGGCCTTCCTATTTATGGTAACGGTGCAGTAAGTGTTCTTGGTCTTGATGATCTGGCTGCTACATATACAACCTCCGCAGCATTTGAGGATCGTCAGGTGTCTGCGCGTTACAACACAAAGGGTCATGTTGTGTACATGCCCGAGTATGCTGGCGTTGCTGCAGATGACTCTGTTGCCGGCGGTAATAAGTTCGAGACTGATCCTTCAACCAATCTGTTGCTGACCACTGTTCGCAAGTCGGTTGACGAGATTAAGTCTGCGGGACCTGGTGATTCTTACGTCTACATTGCAAACGATATCGATGTCCCAGAGGGAACATCTCTTGCAATTGGTACGTATAACTCTGGTCCTCGTGACAATTCTGTTTTGGCCCCTGGCTTCAACGCAGACGGTTCTGTAAACCGTACCAGGCAGTATTACCTCACGTATCGTGCAGTTCCTTCTCCTTTGAAGCTTGTGAAGACTGACTCTGATGATGCTTCCAAGCCTGTTGCTGGTGCAACTTATAGCCTATACAAGGCTGATGGCACACTGGTTAAAGAGGGGCTTACTACTGGTGCAGACGGTACCTTTACATCCGGAGATGTTCTTACAAAGACTGAGTTGACTACGCTGGTTCAGAACACTGCTGCAACTGCAGATTTGCTGACTAAGGGTATCTATCAGGATGGAGATAAGTTCTATCTGACGCCAGGCAATTATTACCTGGTTGAAACTGCATCTCCAGAGGGTTATGAACTCAATGCAAATCAGATTCCATTTACGGTAGCTCCTGCAACATTCAATGCTGCAGACCAGACCATTGTTCCTGCGGAAGTTGCTACAGCCGATAAGCCAATAACTCCTACACCAACCCCAACGCCGGATCCTAATCCAGAGCCAAAGCCTAAGACTCCTAAGAAGAAGAGGTCTAACCTGCCAGATACTGGCGAAGCAATGTCCATTGCAAGCGCACTTGCTGCTGCAGGTATTATTGCTTCCGGTCTTGCGTACTCTGTAAAGGCTCGCCGTTAGTTTTGGCGTATAGATCACAAGTGCAAAGAAGGCTATGCTTCGCACAGCCTTCTTTTTTGCTGGTAAAGTAGAGCAAGGTAGATGCTTAGTTGGACGTTGGCCTGTGCAGTCTGTGCAATCAACACTGTTTGAGTCAAAACATATCCTCAAGCGGTAAAAAATGCGTTTAGTTGGAGATTACATTTTTCTGCATACAACGTTTGTCCAGATAAAAGTTTTTGAGGCGGTAAAAAATCGTCTTAGTTGGAGATAAAACGTCTATTTTTTAATTTTCATTTCCAACTAAACGCGTTTTTTACCTTTTTCGGCACATAATTTTGAGCGCAAAAATTACGTATTCATGGAAATGAATTTTATTGCATGAATATTCAAATTAATAAATCAAAAGTTGATCATGACAAGCAAAGAGGAAAATTGCTAATAAGATGTCTGTGAAAACAGAGATAACCGTGGAAAAATCGCTAACTCATCTAAAACCACCAGCACCCATGAAGAAACAAGAGACGGGATAAATATTCAGAATTATGCCTTGAACAGGGGATAATTTAAAATAGGAAATTTTATGGAGCGGCGGACGGGACTCGAACCCGCAACAGTCAGCTTGGAAGGCTGATGCTCTACCAATTGAACTACCGCCGCAAGGGTAAAGCAAAAAGAAAAAATGGTCGGGGTGACTGGATTCGAACCAGCGACCCACTGCTCCCAAAGCAGTTGCGCTACCAAGCTGCGCTACACCCCGAGCCGAGAGAAAAGTATAGGTGACAAATCGCCCAAGAGCAAGAATAAATTGCAATCTTTTTTGAACTAATTTTTGTCTATCAGATTTTTTTTATTTTGTTATGTAATCGAAACATTGGATGACTATGCTATTCGTAACCACTTCGAAAGGGGTTTCATGAGCTATTCATCTAAGGTAATCGCACAGCTTGAAGAGCGTTACGCAGATCAGCCTGAGTTTATCCAGGCAGCAAAAGAAGTTCTTACCACCATCCAGCCTGCACTTGATGCTCATCCAGAGTTCGAGAAAGTCGCATTGCTCGAGCGTCTTGTTGAGCCAGAGCGCATTGTTATGTTCCGCGTCCCATGGATTGATGATGCCGGCAACGTCCAGGTCAATCGCGGATACCGCATCGAGTTCAACTCCGCAATTGGACCTTACAAAGGCGGCCTCCGTCTCCATCCAACCGTTAATCTTTCTATTCTGAAGTTCCTCGGTTTCGAGCAGATCTTCAAGAACTCCCTGACCACACTTCCAATGGGCGGCGGCAAGGGTGGCTCCGACTTCGATCCAAAGGGCAAGTCCGACCGCGAGATTATGGCGTTCTGCCAGTCCTTCATGACCGAGCTTGCTCGTCACATTGGTCCAAACACCGACGTCCCAGCTGGTGACATCGGTACCGGCGCACGTGAGATTGGCTACATGTTTGGCCAGTATAAGCGCCTCCGCAACGAGTGGACCGGCGTCCTGACCGGCAAAGGCCTCTCCTTCGGCGGCTCCCTTGCTCGCACCGAGGCTACCGGCTACGGCGCGGTTTACTTCCTCACTCACATGCTTGCCGAGAAGAACGATGCGCTCGCAGGTAAAACGGTCTGCATCTCCGGCTCCGGAAACGTTGCTACCTACGCTGCCCAGAAGGCACAGCAGCTGGGAGCAACCGTAGTAACCGTTTCTGACTCCTCAGGTTATGTCTATGACCCAGAGGGCATCGACGTTGAGCTGCTGAAAGACGTCAAGGAGGTCCGTCGCGCACGCATCAAGGAGTACGCCGACGCACGTTCTTCCGCAACTTTCTTCCCAGGCGAGCGCCCTTGGAGCCAGAAGTGCGACATCGCTATGCCATGCGCAACTCAAAACGAGCTTGAGCTCGCCGACGTGCAGAAACTTGTTGCTAATGGCACCAAGTACGTTGTCGAGGGTGCTAACATGCCTACCACCCTCGAGGCAACCAATTACCTCATCGAGAATGGCGTCTTCTTCGCACCTGGTAAGGCTGCAAATGCAGGCGGCGTAGCAGTTTCCGGTCTTGAGATGTCCCAGAACGCCGAGCACCTTTCCTGGACGTTTGAGGAGGTAGACTCAAAGTTGCAGGGAATCATGGAGAGCATCTACACTGCTGCTTCAGAGGCCGCAGCAACGTATGGCCACCCCGGCAACCTGGTCTTTGGCGCAAACATCGCAGGCTTCCTCAAGGTTGCAAACGCAATGATGGCGCAGGGTGTCTGCTAGATTGCATCGCATTTGGCGAGAAAACCGATGTAGCGGCATTTGATCGTCTATCTTCACTGCCGGCTTGGCTTTAACGTAAGATTTAAAAGGACCTTGGTCTCCCAAGGTCCTTTTTGATCGCATGTCATGATCGCATGTCTTGTTCGCACGCCTGACGTGCCCTGTACGCCCACACTCTACGCCCGTGAAACAAACTCGTTTCCTTCGATGAAAAAGCGCTTTGGAGCATCAGTGTTTTTGCTAATTCCCACGCGGGGTGAGCACCCAATCGTTTCACCTGGTAGCAGGGGAGCAAATTTCAGCACAAGCGGCTCAACTTTTAGATCATGTCCGTAGAGCTCCTTGTCAATGCCAAGCGCCGCACACACTTTACCTGGCCCGTTGGTGAGGTCGCGCAGCTTGAGCGGGTGCTTACGCGCGCGTTCCGCTTGCGCTTTGCCAGCACGTCCCGCCTGTGCTTCCTTGCAGCCGACGCCTGCGCTTGCTGCCTGCAGTCCCTTGCGCGCGCGTCCTGCTTCACGGAGCTCGCGCATCACCTCTACACCCTCAAGAGGCTCAACCGCGCGCACCAAGCATCCGCTGCCAAAGCCCTCAGGACCGCACACCACATTGCAGCAGTGATGCATACCATACGAAACATAAACGTACAGATGACCTGCAGGTCCAAACATGGCTGCATTGCGCTCGCTAGGACCGCCAAACGCATGACTCGCCGGATCGTCTTGGTCGTACGCTTCGGTCTCCACAATTCTTGCAACTAGTTTGTGTTTCTCGCCATTAAGCGTAATTGTCCTTGTCAGAGTGCATCCCAGCAGCAGCGGCGCGGCCACATCTGAGGGATTCTCTAGAAAATCTGGAAACATGCCATCTCCTTTATTGGTTATGCGCTACAATACTACCAACCTTTAAGGACGGTGCGAGACACCGGCAAGGCCCATAGCGTTGAGTGCGCATGTTCGCTGTTGAGCCTCCACAAGGAGCGCTCTTTTTTTATGGCTCGGCATGCTCCTACGCAGATCGGAGAGTATATGAATCCACTGGCAAGTGCCACCTCGCAGCCTCGCGCGCTGCTTGTTCTCGAAGACGGAACAACCTTCGAGGGGAGGTGCTGTGGTGCGAGTGGAGAGACCTTCGGCGAGATTGTTTTTAACACGTCTATGACCGGCTACCAGGAGATTATCTCCGATCCAAGTTACGCCGGCCAGATTGTCACGCTGACCTATCCGCAGGTAGGCAACTACGGCATCGATCCTGCAGTCATGCAGCGAGACGTTTTGCACCTGCGTGGTTTTGTCGTCCACGACATGTGCTACGAGCCAAGCAACTGGACGTCCAAGCAGAGCCTGCCGGAGTTTCTGCAGGAAAACGGCGTTGTTGCCATCGAGGGCATCGATACCCGCGCGCTGACCATGCACTTGCGCGACCATGGCGCACAGAAGGCGGCCATCTCCACCGAGGACCTGGATCCCGCCCATCTGCTCGCGCGCGTCCAGGCGTCGCCCAGCATCTCCGAGCACAACTTTGTCCCCGATGTCTCCGTTGACGCGCCTCACATGGTTACCGCTACGTCCAAGAAGCGCTTTAACGTTGTCGCGTACGACTGTGGCGAGAAGAACGGCATTCTCCAGGGCCTTGCGGCAAACGGCTGCGAGGTCACGGTTGTACCGTGGAACACACCTGCAAAGGACGCCTTAGCCTACAACCCAGACGGCATCTTCTTCTCCAACGGCCCTGGTGACCCAGAGCAGGTTGACGCTACGCAGGAGGCCGCTCGCGGCGTTTTGGGCAAGGTCCCCGTCTTTGGTATCTGCCTGGGCAACCAGATGCTCTCCATTGTTGCCGGTGCAGATATCGAGAAACTCAAATTTGGCCACCATGGCGGCAACGAACCAGTCATGAATCTTCTGACCGGCAAGGTAGAAATTACTGCCCAGAACCACAATTACGGTCTGGTTTTCCCAAGCTTGGGCAAGCTTATTGCAGAGGAGTCTGGTGGAATCTCCGAGCACTTTGACAACCTCTGTGAGTGGTCCGCAAGGCGCATTGCTCCTGTTGTCCAGACAAAAGAGTTCGGCCGCGTCAGGCTCACCCACGTAAACCTTAACGACGGCACTCCAGAGGGCATTCAGTTCCTGGATATTCCAGCGTTTTCCGTCCAGTATCACCCTGAAGCAAGCCCAGGACCTCACGATTCATCCTACTTGTTCAAGGCGTTTGCGCGTTTGATGGAGGGACAGTCTGACTATCTTGCCATCGACGTTCGTGAGGGGAGGCGCTTCTAATGCCAAAGCGTACTGATATAAAGAAGATCCTAGTCATCGGCTCTGGCCCAATTGTTATTGGCCAGGCTTGCGAGTTTGACTATTCTGGCACTCAAGCATGCCGCGCCCTTCGCAAAGAGGGCTTTGAGGTTGTTCTGGTCAATTCAAACCCAGCAACCATCATGACAGATCCAGAAACTGCAGATAGAACCTACGTTGAGCCGATCACCGTTGAGTCGGTGACCCGCGTCATTGAGCGCGAGCGCCCTGATGCGCTCCTGCCAAACATGGGCGGTCAGACTGCTCTGAACTGTACTATCGGCCTTGGCGAGGCTGGCGTTCTTGACAAGTACAACATTGAGGTCATTGGCTGTAACCTGGAGTCCATTCGTACCGGTGAGGACCGTGAGCTCTTCAGCGAGGCAGTCCAAGACATTGGTCTGGAGGTTGCTCGCGCAGACATCGCTCACTCCATGGAAGACGCTCAGCGCATCGTTGCTGAGCTGGGATACCCTGTGGTCATTCGTCCAAGCTTCACCCTTGGTGGCGCAGGCGGCGGTATTGCGCACACCCCAGAAGAGCTCGTAGAGATTGTGGAGCAGGGACTCTTGCTTTCTCCAGAGCACGAGGTACTGGTAGAGGAGTCCATCGAGGGCTGGAAAGAGATTGAGATGGAGGTCATGCGCGATACCGCAGGTAACGGCATTGTTGTCTGCTCCATCGAGAACCTCGATCCAATGGGCGTCCACACGGGAGACTCCATCACCGTTGCGCCAGCTCAGACGCTTACCGATGAAGAGCTCCAGAACCTCCGCGACTACTCCATCGCTATTCTCGAGCGTGTAGGTGTTGCCTGCGGCGGCTCTAACGTTCAGTTTGCGGTCAACCCAACTAACGGCCGCGTCATTGTCATTGAGATGAATCCTCGCGTCAGTCGTTCTTCCGCGCTTGCTTCCAAGGCAACCGGATTCCCCATTGCAAAGATGGCTGCGCTCCTTTCTGTTGGTTACACGCTTGACGAGATTACCAACGACATCACCAAGGCAACTCCTGCTGCCTTTGAGCCTTCTATCGACTACTGTGTGGTCAAGGTTCCTCGTTTTGCCTTTGTCAAGTTCAAGGGCACCAGCCGCGTTCTGACCACCCGTATGAAGTCGGTCGGCGAGGCTATGGCTATGGGCAGAACCTTTGAGGAAGCTCTGCAGAAGGCACTTCGTTCCCTGGAGCAAGATCGCGCTGGTCTGGGCGCAGACGGCCACGATGTCTTTGACGAGAAGAACTTTGACGAGCTGGTCAGCAAGCCAACGCCAGAGCGTATTTTCTACGTTGCTGAGGCTCTGCGCAGAAACTGGAGCGTTGAGCGCATCCACGATATGACTGGCATCGATCCTTGGTATCTGCACCGTATGGCAGGCATCATCAACGCCGAGAAACGCATCAAGGAGCTGGGTCTTTCTGGTCTTACCACTGATAACATGCTTGCTGCCAAGCAGCTGGGCTTCTCGGATGAGCAGCTCGCACACCTTACCGGCACTAAGACAGACGTTGTCCGCGCTGTGAGGGAAGTGCTGGGTGTCCGTCCGCAGGTCAAGACAGTTGATACCTGCGCAGGTGAGTTTGGTGCAACTACGCAGTACCACTACGTCACATACGAGAAGGGCAATGCCACAGAGTACGTCGAGGCACAAAAGCCACGCGTTATGATTCTCTCTGCAGGTCCTAACCGTATTGGCCAGGGCATTGAGTTTGACTACTGCTGCGTACATGCTGCCTACGCTCTTCGCGAGCAGGGCTATGAGACCGTCATGGTCAACTGCAACCCAGAGACCGTCTCTACGGACTACGACACCTCTGACCGTCTGTATTTCCAGCCTCTGACCTTTGAAGACGTCATGGATGTCATTGAGGTTGAGAAGCCAGAAGGCGTCATTGTTACCCTTGGTGGCCAGACTCCAATCAAGCTTGCTCGCGCTCTTAAGGACGCTGGCGTTCCTATCATGGGCACTCAGCCAGAGGCAATTGACCTGGCAGAGGACCGTGACCGCTTCGCAGCCCTTCTTGACCGCCTGAACATCGCCTGCCCACCTTCGGCAGTTGCTTCTACCATGGACGAGGCTCGCGACGCCGCTCGTCGCATTGGTTACCCACTGATTGTTCGCCCAAGCTACGTTCTTGGTGGTCGCGGCATGGCCATTGTCTACGACGATTCCGACCTGATCACCTACATGGAGTCCGCTACACACGTCACACCAGACCGTCCTGTCTACCTGGATGCCTTCCTTGAGGATGCCATTGAGCTGGACGTTGACGCGCTCTGTGACACCGAGGAGTGCTACGTAGGCTCCGTCCTGGAGCACATCGAGGAGTGCGGTATTCACTCCGGCGATTCTGCTTGCTGCTGGCCGCCCTTCTCGCTCTCTGAAAAGATTGTTGACCAGATTAGGACCATCACCAAAAAGCTGGCGCTTGCTTGCGGTATCCGAGGCCTCCTGAACATCCAGTACGCCGTCCGTGACGAGCACGTCTTTGTCATCGAGCTCAATCCTCGCGCTTCTAGAACCGTGCCATTCTCGTCAAAGGCAACGGTTGTCTCCCTGGCTAAGTACGCGTCTCGCATCATGGCTGGCGAGAAGATCAGTGAGCTCAGAGCACAAGGCCTGCTTCCAGACGAGAATCGCACCGTCGATTACTACGCGGTCAAAGAGGCGGTCATGCCTTGGTCTAGATTCCCTGGTGCTGACTCAATCCTTGGCCCAGAGATGAAGTCTACCGGCGAGGTCATGGGCATTGCCCGCACCTTCCCAGCAGCGTACGCAAAGACTCGTGAGGCAGTTGAGAACAAGCTACCTGAGCAGGGCTCCGTCTTTATCAGTGTGTGCGACCGCGATAAGCGCGCCATTGCTCCTGTTGCTATGGCTCTGGAGAACCTTGGCTATGGCATCTACACCACGGGCGGTACCGCAAAGACGCTGCGTGCGGCTGGAATTGACTGCACCACCGTCAATCGTATTTCCGATGGTCATCCAAACGTTGTTGACCTTATGCGCGATAAGACCGTCAGCTTCATCATCAATACGCCTCACGGTCACGAGGCTCATAGCGATGGCACCAAGATGCGCGCAGAAGCTGTCAGCCAGGGCATTACCTGCGTCACCGCAATGTCTGCTGCTACCGCTCTTATTCAGGCACTTGCTGCGGCAAGAAAGAGTGAGCCCGAGACCTTTGCACTACAAGATCTTTAAAACGTGCTTGGAGAATGAGCTTTTCAATTGAACAAGACCGGTCTTGAAAAAGGCCGGTCTTTTTTCGTGAGGGAAGTGTTTAGAATACGAAGTTCTCCTAGTGAAGAGCGCAAAAGTTTGTTATTATTGCAAGGCTGCATAAATATGCGGGCGTGGCGGAACTGGCAGACGCGCTAGATTTAGGTTCTAGTGGACTAAGTCCGTGGGGGTTCGATTCCCTCCGCCCGCACCATGCAGAAATTTGGTTAAGAGCTGGTACGCCAGCATTTTTTACGAGACACTGGAGGAACGTTGAACATCACCGTTACCGCAGATAAGCCAGTTGACGAGAAACTCACCGTCAAGGTTACAGTTCCTGCTGCAGAGGTAGACGCTGCAATTAAGCAGGCTTACAAGGACATTGCAAACAAGTATTCCTTCCAGGGTTTCCGCAAGGGCCGCGCACCTCGTCCTGTCATTGACGGCATTGTTGGCCGCGAGGCAGTCCTTGCTCAGGCAACCAACGATCTTCTCGGCGCAGCAGAGCCACAGCTTCTTGAGGAGCTTGACCTTGTTCCTGTTGGCCGTGGTGATTACAACCAGGATGCAGACCTTCCTGTTGAGGGCCAGGATTACTCCTACGAGGTAGTCTTCAACGTTCGTCCTGAGGCTAAGCTTGATTCTTACGATGCTCCTGCAATCAACATGCCACCAAATGAGGCAACTGAGGCTGAGGTTGATCACCAAATCAAGCAGCTTCTGTCTTACCAGGCTAAATTTGAGAACACCAAGGAGAAGCGCGCTGTCAAAGAGGGCGACACCATTGGTGTAGACATCAAGAACATTGAGGGTGCTGCTCACATGGAGGGCGAGGACCGCGTTCTTACCCTTAATGGCACCCAGGCTCCAAAGGAGCTTGAGGAGGCACTCATCGGCATGAAGCCAGGTGAGGAGAAAGAGGTCAAATGGACTCACAGCCACACTCACGGCGATGAGGTTCACTCCCACGATTACGATATCAACGTCAAGGTTGTTGCTCACAAGAAGTCCGTCACTCCAGAGCTGACTGACGAGCTTGCAAAGAACACCTTTGGTTATGACACGGTCGAGAAACTCCGCGAGGCTGTTAAGTCTGAGATTGAGTCTGACAAGAAGAATTCTCTTCCAACTCTTAAAGAGGACCGTGTTGTAGAGGCTCTGGGCAAGCGTCTTCAGCTTGAGGAGGTTCCAGAGGAGTACAAGAATGAGGTCTTCAACGAGATTGCTCAGGAGTTCTTGAATGGTCTTCAGCAGCAGGGTATGAGCCTTGATATGTTCCTGGCTGCACGTGGCATTAAGACCGATGACTTCATCTCTGATCTTCGTGTTCAGGCTGAGGAGCGCGCACGTCAGTCCCTGGCTCTTGACGCATTGGCAGCTGAGCTCAAGCTTGAGGCAACTGAGGAGGACATCCGCGCAGAGTTTGAGCGCGCTGGTGTTCCAAACGTTGAGTCTGCAATTGAGGAGTGGCGCAAGGCTGGCCGTCTTCCTGCAATCCGTGAGTCCATCCGTCGTTCCAAGGCTCTTGATTGGCTGCGCGATAACGCAACCGTCACCGTTGTCGACGAGATTGCTGAGGCTGCTAAGGAAGAGCAGAAGGCAGAGAAGAAGCCTGCTAAGAAGGCTCCTGCTAAGAAGAAGGCAGCTAAGAAGGACGAGGACGCAGAGAAGGACGCTGAGTAGTCCGCAGCTGGTTGGGTTTCTCGCCAGAAAGACTGCGCCAAAAGTTGCAGTTACTTTGAATTTTTCATACCCCGGGTTAGAGACACGCTTCCCGGGGTATGTTTCTAAGGAAAGACCTTTGAAGGAGGATTATGCATTATCCAACAAACATTCCAACTATTCCGTATGTTATTGAGCAGACTCCTCGTGGTGAGCGTAGCTATGACATCTACTCTAGACTGCTCAACGATCGTATTGTTTTCTTGGGTGAGCCGGTAACGCGCGATTCTGCAAATCTTGTTATTGCGCAGCTTTTGCACCTTGAGAGCCAGGACCCAGACAAGGATATTTCTCTCTACATTGACTCTCCTGGTGGAGACGTTTATGCAGGTCTGGGCATTCTTGATACCATGAACTTCATTAAGCCTGACGTGTCTACCATCTGCGTTGGTATGGCAGCTTCTATGGGCGCTGTTCTTCTTGCAGCTGGTGCAAAGGGTAAGCGTCTTGCGCTTCCTAACTCTATGGTTATGATTCACCAGCCATCAAGTGGCGTTCAGGGTCAGCAGACCGATATCCAGATTGTTGCAGATGAGACAAAGTGGATTCGCCAGCGCATCAACGAGTTGCTTTCGGATTATACTGGACAGCCTATCGAGAAGGTCAATGCAGATACCGAGCGCGATAATTATCTTCGTGCACAGGAGGCCTGTGATTACGGTCTGGTAGACCGCGTTATTTCTTCTCGTAACGACCAATAATTGTTCTTGTATCGAGGGTTTAAGTTATGGCTAAAGACCAGGACTTCTCGCCTTTTGGCGGATTAGATGAGATGCACTGTTCTTTCTGCGGAAAGAGTAGGTCGCAGGTAAATAAGCTTATTCAGGGCCCAGGTGGCGTCTGCATTTGCGATGAGTGTGTCTCTACCTGCTCAGATATGATTGATGAGTCCCTTGGCTTTGATGAAGAGTCAGAGATTGAGACTCACTCTGATGAACCTGTCATCAAAGACTTGCCAACTCCGCATGAGATTTACGATGAGCTGTCTCAGTACGTAATGGGTCAGGAAGACGCTAAGCGTGCTATGTCGGTTGCGGTGTATAACCACTATCGTCGTATTCTTTCAGGCAACGATGATCCTCAGGAGGGCCAGGAGGACGTTGAGATTGCAAAGTCCAACATCTTACTGTTAGGTCCGACTGGTACTGGTAAAACGCTGCTTGCTCAGACGCTTGCTCGTTTTCTTGAAGTGCCGTTTGCTATTGCTGACGCAACAACCCTTACTGAGGCTGGTTACGTTGGTGAAGATGTCGAGAATATCCTGCTTAAGCTCATCACTGCCGCCGATGGCGATGTTGAGCGTGCTCAGGTAGGTATTGTCTACATCGATGAGATTGATAAGATTGCTCGCAAAGCTGAGAACCTCTCTATTACTCGTGATGTTTCTGGTGAAGGCGTCCAGCAGGCACTCTTGAAGATTCTTGAGGGTACGGTTGCAAGTGTTCCGCCAACAGGTGGACGTAAGCATCCTCAGCAGGAGCTTATTCACATTGATACCACCAATATCTTGTTCATTTGTGGTGGCGCTTTTGTTGGCCTGGATAAGATTGTTGCTGACCGTATTGGTAAAAAGGGAATTGGTTTTAACTCTGACGTTGCTAAGAATGTCAAAGAAGGTGAGTCTGAGCTTATTGCAAAGGTAATGCCTCAGGACTTGCACAGATTTGGTATGATTCCAGAGCTTCTGGGACGTATTCCTGTTATTACTTCTACTCGTGAGCTTGGTGAGGAGGATCTGATGAGCATCCTCACAGATCCAAAGAATGCTCTTACCAAGCAGTACAAGCGCATGTTTGAGCTTGAGGGCGTAGATTTGGAGTTTACTGAGGATTCACTCAGAGAGATTGCTAAGAAGGCTTTAGCTCGCGGCACCGGTGCTCGTGGTCTTCGTGCAATCTGTGAGTCTACGCTACAAGAGACCATGTTTGACCTGCCATCAGATTTGGATATCACAAAGGTTGTGGTTACTCCAGAAAGCGTTGGTGGAGACAATGCTCCAGAAATCATTAGGGGCAAAAAGAAATAACTCGCTTAGTAATAAAAAAGGAGGTCGAAAGACCTCCTTTTGCGTTATAGGTTGCCGCCACCAAGTTTGTTGTATGACGTAATAAGTTGGGTACGGGTTTTAGTGCCTGGTGGAAAAACGGTATCAAACAAAGGCATCAAGCCGCGGAAAAGAACACCACTTTGCACGCGGTGAGAAAGACCTCTTACCGTACGTCTTGACTCTTCAAGCTGTGAACGAAGCTCCTCAAGATAAGGGGAGCGACGAGCATAGAACCAGAAAAGGCCTGCTAGATCTGAGTTTGGATAGAGCCAAGGCCTGTTGTCTGGTCCTGCAAAATGAGCAATACAGATATTCTTACGAGCCTCTTCGTATTCTTCTCGCACGTCTTTTGGTGCCTGAGCAACAATGTGATCACGGCGAAGGAATTGCCAGTCTACCAGGTAATTCCATTTCATATTAATACGAAGATAATGGCCGTTTACAAACCTGTTAAGAACATCTTGATCAAGCCAGCGCCATGCACGCATGGTTGATACCTTTAGAAACTCCTCAGGAGAAATCTGCTTTCTAATCTCTTCCAGGTTCATCAAAATGACGCCTGCCTGGAAGTAATCGTGAGGATCATCCATACCCAGCTCATTTTTGAGGTAGGGGCCAACTGTGGCGTCATAGCCATCAATCTGTCCAATAGTATCTGCGTCGCGCGTAGCGCCTACCAAGTATCCTGTGACATCGATATCATAGAGCTCTGCAATATCGGTATTAACTACCAGGTCAGAGTCAAGGTAGATGGCTTTATTGACGTTAGGAAGCAGCGAGGGAGCAAGCAGCCTGTAGTAAGTTTCTGGTCTAAAGTGACCATGATGAGGAAGCTCAATATCACCAAGGGCAGCGTCAACATCTAAGAAGCCAACATGGACGTTATCAACAAGCTGAGCCTGACGAGTAAGCGTAATCATGCTGGTAGGAGTAAGGTCACGCGTCAAAACAATGATGTCGTAACGACGCTCTGGATTGACATTCTCAATGATGGATTGAATTGCTACAGATAAATACGGCACAAAGTTATCGCTGCAGGCAAAAACAAGCACAACATCATTAAGAGCAAGACCCAGCTCATCGGATGAGCTTGCAAGCATTGCTCCAGAAAGCTGTGCCCTGCCTGTTCCAACAAGGCGTTGTGTGGGTATTTTACGTAATCTTCTCATACGTAAGACTTTAACACTTAGACGCCAAAAACGCCTGCTGCGTTTGCCATTACTTCACTTTGCACAGAGTATCCACGGGCCTCACTGAGCCCGAGAAGTGCTCGCTTAAGGCTGTTCACAATGTACGCCGAGTCAATATCTGTGTGATCACTGGAGGGAAGGTCAGTCTCGGTAAAAAGTTTATCTTTTGGGTAGACCTTAGCGTATTCACGGCCACGCTTAGTCTTAAGGCTCATCTCGCCAACAGAGAACCAACAGCCAAGCTTAATGGCTCTCTGGAGCTCTTCTGAGCTACCGCTAAACCAGTGGATGATAGGAATGCATGCTTGAGCAGCTCCTGTCTGTTCAAGAATATCTAGCACCGTATCAACACTTCTAACGGTGTGCATCGAGAGCACTCGTGGCTGGTCGTTGCTTGAAAGCTCTGCTGCACGTTTGCAAATCTTCGTAAAGGCCTTAACCTGCAAATCTTGCAACCCATCAACACAATAGCGAGAAGAAAAATCTAGTCCAATCTCGCCAATGTAAGGCGTCTGCTCCATAAGTTCTAGCAGGAGCTCTATATCTTTTTGAGTAACGCGCCCATCAGAGATATACCAGGGATGTGCTCCTAGTCCCACGCGGATGTTGGCTTGCGTAAGCTGAGGAGCAAGTTCTAGGTAGTCGTGAGGAGTAACACCGCAGGTAAAGAAACCTAATCCGGCGTCATGGGAACTTCTCGCTACATTGAGTGGAGAGTCCATAAGGTTGGCATGGACGTGCGCATCAAAATACGTGAGGTTATTCATGATCAAGCCCCGACAGATGCAGAATGACGTCTGACGCAATCATCTGACCCATAATAGGAGGGTAGTAGGACATAGTTCCTAGCTTGGCAGATTTTCCCGTTGCACTCTCTGGTGCAAAAACTGGTCGCGCTGGCTCAGGGGAGTAGAGCACACGGAAGTCGGCAAGTCCACGCTTCTTGGACTCTTTTCTCATTACCCTTGCAAGAGCATCGGTATGCGTTTTTGAAAGCGTAGTAATCTCCAGAAGTTCTGGGTGGATCTTATTGCCGCCGCCCATGCTGGAGATGAGGTAGATATCGTTTTTCTGACACCATGCCACAACAGCTAATTTGGCAGAAATGGTATCGATGGCATCAACTACAACATCTGGTTTTGGAAGAGCAGAGAGCTGCTCGTCAACGTTGTCTTTAAGCAAAAAAGCGTCAAGTGTGACCACGTGAGCGTCTGGATTAATGTCCAGAATCATCTCTTTGGTAACGTCAACTTTTCTTTTTCCAATGGTGCTCACATAGGCAATAGCCTGCCTGTTTAGGTTGGATGCTTCTACTGCATCGGCATCCACTAAAACAAACGAGCCTACACCGCCTCTGGCCAGCGCCTGAACACAGTTTGAACCAACGCCACCAAGACCTAAGACCATGACGCAGGAATTTTGAATCTGTCCAAGGCGGTCTTTTCCTAGAACAAGTTCAAGTCGAGCAGTGGCTTCAGGAATTGTGGCAGACATAGAGCTCCTCATAAAAAGTATCTGCAGATAGTATTTATTGTTCAAGAGTATAGAGGGCCTTAAAGTAATGATTTTGTTGCATAAGTTCCTCAAACGAACCCATTTCGATAATACTACCTTCCTTCATTACAATAATTTCGTCAAATTTTTTCAGCTGAGCTTCCTCTAAGTTGTGTGTAATAACTAGGCGTAGTGTTCCTGTGAGATTTGTTATTGAATTTATAATTTGGTCAGTAGTTGAATGGTCAAGCGCTGATGTAGCTTCATCGAAAAACAGAACGTTAGAACCCTTTAACAAACTTCTAGCAATACAGATTCTTTGACGTTCGCCACCAGAAAGGTTTGAACCTGCTTCACCACATTGATAGCTCAGTTTATTTTGTTTAATGAACTCTGTAAGCCCAGCCTTTTCACATGCTTGAGAAATAGCATCTTTTGAGTGACTTTCGAACATAGTAATGTTGTCTTCAATGGATGCATTGAATAAGAAATTCTCTTGTTGTACGAGTGAAACATTTTGATAGAGACTCTTTTTATCAATAGTTCTTAACTCTAAGCTATCGTAAAATATATTTCCTTGATAACTTAAATTGCCACCCATGAGCAGATTAAATAAAGTAGATTTTCCAGATCCTGATATTCCAACAATTGCATAACTTTTATTAGGTAGAAGTTTGATTGATAAATTTTTCAGCACAGCTTTATTTTGTTCATAGCCAAATGAAAGATTGTTGATGACTATTCCTTTTGTAACTTTATCTAATACTTGTTGTCCTTCTTCTTCCTTACTGTCAGCGAGAGTCTCAGAAAATTTTAAAATCAAATCATTTGAAGCCTTACGTGCTGCGAGTAGCGGTGGAATTGTTTGTAAAGGGAGGCTGATGTAATTCATTAGTAACGTAGCCATAAGAATTACACCAGGGGTAACTCCTTGATTTGAGATACAAAGATATGTACCAGCAATTAAGACAGCCCATTGAGATAATCCGAAAGCACTCCAACTCAGAGTATTAATGAACCGAGTAGTCTTTCTACTCTCTTTTTTTGATTTTTCAAGAGCATCATTATCTTTTTCAAATAGTCTTACGGCTGCCCCTGTTGCTCCGTAAGCTTTTATCAAAGGAAAGCCTTTTACCAGATCAGTGATTTGGGCAATGAATTGACTAGTTTTCGCAGAAGATTCTTTTTGAATTTTACCAAGCGTGCCGCCAAGTTTTACACCGATAATTAGAGGAAGAATTGAAGCGGCAATAGCTACCATAGTTAATGGAATGCTTTGAACCATTAGCATTATGAGGGCCACAATGAAAGATATACTATCGCTTACCAAAGAAAACATCTGTTCAAGATATGTAGTCTCTATAGTATTTAAATCATTAGTAAGTGCAGATACATAAACAGAACTACCACTTGCTTCAAACGAGTTTATACCTTTTTTCAGCATGTATTTAAATGCGGTGTTGCGATAAGAGTTAGCAGCATGATAGAGATAATTAGGAACAAAATAACGAACCACTAATTTATTTGTAATTGCTGAGATTGTTAATATGGCGGCAAATAGACAACCTTGTAGAAAATCATTAAATGATCCTGACACAGCGGAATTCATGAGAATTGAAGTTATGTAGGGTGAACATACCGTAACTAGTTCTAAAGAAGTTGTAAAGAAAAAGGAGCCGAGTAATAACTTTTTATTACTCCAAAAAAGACTCCGTTTAAGGTCGTTTTGAATTTCTTTAACAGTGCTTTTCATGTCAAACCTTCTTAACCTGTAGAAAAAGTTGTTGACTATACTTTTGATTTAAATGTTGTTGATTTTTTCAATCAATTTTAGTGTTTGATATGTTTGTTATGGCTTCTTTCAGCTAAAACTTTGAATTGAATGTTGTGACAAATCAATACTACTACTTTTTATACAAAGTGTAATTTTTTATATGTAATATTAAAATTACATTAATATATTCCCCTAAACCACATCTGTTTTAATGCATTATACTGTTCAAATGGTTAATAGGAATACTGCTAAAAGCATATGAAAGGCAAGATTACTGTGGAAGAAATGCCCAAGAATTATGATCCTCAGGCAGCTGAACCTGAGCTCATTGAAAAGTGGATAAAGGCAGATTGCTATGGTCGTAGTAAGGGAACTGAAGACCGTACGGTAGTTATCCCTCCACCAAACGTTACCGGCATCCTTCACATGGGCCATGCCATGGATGACACCATCCAGGACACCTACATTCGTTATTCTCGCATGCGTGGTTACTCAACTCGTTGGATTCTAGGAACTGACCACGCAGGCATTGCAACCCAGACTAAGGTTGATAAGAAGCTTAAGTCAGAGGGTATTTCTCGTCTTGAAATTGGTCGCGAGAAATTCCTGGATGCTTGCTGGGATTGGACGCGCGAGTACGGCGGAACCATTGTTTCTCAGATTAAGCGCATGGGCTGCTCCATTGATTTTAATGACGAGAAGTTCACTATGTCTCCTGAGTACACTCAGGCTGTTCGTAAGGTCTTTGTTGACTGGTATCATGACCAGCTCATTTATCGCGGAAAGCGCATCGTAAACTGGTGTCCTCATTGCGAGACTTCTATCTCTGACGATGAGGCAGAGTACGCTGACGAGAAGGGCCATCTTTGGTACCTGCGTTACCCGCTCAAAGAGCCTATTAATGGCGTTGAGTACATTACCGTAGCAACTACTCGTCCAGAGACTATGCTGGGCGATACGGGCGTGGCTGTTTCTCCTCAGGATCCAGAAAAGGCAGATCTTGTTGGAAAGACCGTTATTCTGCCTATTGTTGACCGAGAGATTCCAATTTTCTCTGACTGGCACGTTGATGCAGGCTTTGGTACCGGTTTTGTTAAGGTAACTCCAGCTCATGACCCTAATGACTTTGCTATGGGTCAGACTCATAACCTTGAGCAGATCAACATCTTTGATGAGCACGCTGTTGTTGTTGACGGCTACGGTGAGTTTTCTGGTCTTGATAGAGATCAGGCTCGTGAGGCTATTGTTGCTTGGTTTGAAGAGCACGGCCTGCTTGATCATGTTGAAGACCTTGATCACTCCGTTATGCATTGCTACCGCTGCGGCACAACTCTTGAGCCATGGCTCTCTGAGCAGTGGTTTGTTGCTGTCGATAGGCTCAAAGAGCCTGCAGCACAGGTAGTTAAAGACGGTCAGGTTACCTTCCACCCAGAGCGTTGGACTCAGACCTACCTCACGTGGATGGAGAATCTCCGCGACTGGAATATCTCCAGGCAACTTTGGTGGGGACACCGCATTCCTGTGTTCTACTGCGATGATTGTGGCTGGCAGGATGCTCTTATGGAAGACACCGATGTCTGTCCAAAGTGCGGCGGTCATCACGTTCATCAGGATGAGGACGTTCTGGATACCTGGTTCTCTTCTCAGCTGTGGACTTTTGCTACACAGGGTTGGCCAGACCATCCTGAGCAGCTTGAGGGTCACCACCCAACACAGGTTCTGGTAACCGCTCGAGACATCATTGCTCTTTGGGTTGCTCGCATGATTATGAGCTCGCTCTACTTTACCAAAGAGATTCCATTCCACGATGTCTACATCTACGCAACCATTTTGGCTAAGGACGGCAGCCGCATGTCCAAGTCAAAGGGTAATGGCGTAGATCCTATGGACCTGATTGCTAAATATGGCGCAGACGCAATGCGTTATAACCTGCTTACGCTTATTACTAACAACCAGGACGTCAAGTTTGATGCTGTTCTTGATAAGAAGACTCGTGAGCTTATTGAGTCTCCAAGAACTGATCAGGCACGTTCTTTTGTTACTAAGATTTGGAATGCAAGCCGCTTTGTTCAGATGAACCTCGACGGCTACACAGCCGGCATGCCAAAGGCAGAGACACCAGAAGATGCATGGATGTTCTCGCGCCTTGCAAAGGTTGTTGCAGAGACAACTGAGCAGCTTGAGACCTATGGCTTTGGTGAGTATGCCCGCAACATTCAGTCCTTCTTCTGGAATGATGTTTGCGACTGGTATATTGAGCTCTGCAAGGGTCGCCTTCTGGATGGAACTCCTGATCAGCGCCTGCAGGTTCAGCGCAACCTTGTCTTTGTCCTGGATGTCAGCATGAGGCTTTTGCATCCAGCCATGCCATTTGTTACCGAGAGCGTTTGGGATGCCCTTCCTGCATCTGGTCTTTTGAGTCATGACGCAGAGTTCTTGATGGTCTCTGAGTGGCCAAATCCAGAGAAGCTTGCTAACTTTGTTGACGAGGCAGCTGAGCATAACTTCTCGCTTGCTAAGATTGTTGTTTCTGCTGTTCGTTCTTCTCGCGCACGTTATAGGCTGTCGCCAAAGACAGACCTTGCTGTTGTGGTTAAAGCTCCAGCACAGGATGTTGCAGCGTTGAAGGAGCAAGCAGCATTCATTCAGAACGTTGGTCGCGTAAGCTCATTTGAGGTTGCTGAGGCGCCTCAGAAGCCTGCTGGTTCTGTTTCTGTCACCGATGCTGGCCTTGAAATGTACGTTGTTCTTGGCGAGCTTGTTGACCTTGCTGCTGAGGCCAAGCGTCTTCAGAAAGACCTTGAGTCTGCAAAGAAGGAACTCTCTGGCGTGGAGCGCACCCTTGCTAACCAGGGCTTTGTTGCTAAGGCAGCGCCTGAAGTTATCGAGAAGAAACGTGCACGCGCAGAAGAACTTACTACGCTTGTTGCTCAGCTAGAACAGCAGATTGCTGACTTCTCATAGGTAAAACTTGATGCGGTGTAACAGCCGCATCTTGTGTTTAGTACGTGCATGCAGTCCACTTTAGGTTAGGAACAACATGTCTGAGGTTACATCCGATATCGAGATTGCTCAATCATCCGAGATGCTTCCCATCTTTGAGGTGGCAAAGCGTGCGGGTATTCCAGAGGATCTTCTGGAGCCTTATGGCCGCTATAAGGCAAAGCTTGATGCACGTGCTCTGGCAGATAAGCCTCTTCGCGGAAAGCTTGTGCTGGTTACCGCTATTAACCCAACGCCGGCGGGCGAGGGAAAGACTACTACCTCAGTTGGTCTGGCAGATGCTTTGACCAGCTTGGGACAGTCTGCCATGTTGGCCCTTAGAGAGCCTTCTTTGGGTCCCGTCTTTGGTGTTAAGGGTGGTGCTGCGGGCGGTGGATATGCCCAGGTAGTTCCTATGGAGGACATTAACCTTCACTTCACTGGTGACTTCCACGCTATTGGCGCTGCAAACAACCTCTGCGCAGCCATGCTGGATAACCATATCAAGCAGGGCAACAGTCTCAACATTGATCCACGTCGTGTTGTGTGGAAGCGCTGCGTAGACATGAATGATCGCCAGCTCAGAAACGTTGTTGACGGACTTGGCGGCATTGCAGACGGCATGCCAAGACAAGACGGCTTTGATATTACCGTTGCTTCCGAGGTCATGGCTGTATTCTGCCTTGCTTCCGGCATCAAAGATCTTAAAGAGCGCCTGGGCAGAATGGTTATTGCCTACACCTATGACCGCAAGCCTGTCACCGTCAGCGATATCCATGCCGAGGGCGCTATGACAGCGCTGCTCAAAGATGCTATTCAGCCTAACTTGGTCCAGACGCTTGAGCACACGCCTGCGCTTGTCCACGGTGGACCTTTTGCCAACATTGCTCACGGCTGCAATACCGTTGAGGCAACAAAGACTGCTCTGCGTCTTGCAGATTACGTTGTTACCGAGGCTGGCTTTGGCGCAGACCTTGGTGCCGAGAAGTTCTTGGACATTAAGTGCAGAGCTACTGGCCTTGCTCCATCGGCTGTTGTTCTGGTAGCAACCGTTCGTGCACTTAAGTACAATGGAGGCGTTGCCAAAGCAGACCTTAACCAGCAAAACGTTGAGGCGCTTAAAGAGGGCATTCCTAACCTGCTTCGCCACGTTGACAACATCCAGACGGTCTATGGTCTTCCTGTAGTCGTTGCCATCAATGCATTCCCAACCGATACCGCTGAAGAGCTTGCTCTGGTAGAGGAGGAGTGCAAGAAGCGTGGCGTAAATGTAGTGCTGTCTGAGGTTTGGGCAAAGGGCGGAAAAGGTGGCCAGGCTTTGGCAGAAGAGGTTATGCGCCTCTGCCAGACTGAGTCTAAGCTCACTTTTGCTTACGATGTCAAAGAGTCTTTGAAGCAGAAAATTACTGACATTGCTACCAAGATTTACCACGCCGATGGTGTTGAATTTGCTCCAAGTGCCGCCAAGCAGCTTCAGCAGCTTGAAGAGCTTGGCTTTGGCGAGCTTCCTATTTGTATGGCAAAAACTCAGTACTCTTTTACTGACGATCAGACTAAATTGGGCGCTCCAGAAAACTTTAAGATTACCGTGCGAGAAATTCGTGTTTCTGCAGGTGCTGGCTTTGTGGTCTGCCTTACGGGTTCCATTATGACCATGCCGGGACTTCCAAAGGTTCCTGCTGCAGAGCATATTGATGTTCTTGATGATGGAAGAATTGTGGGTCTTTTCTAATGTCTTATCCCTCTTCACCAGAAGAAGTTGCGTTTACAACCTATAGCGCAGACTCGTATGCCCAGCATCTTGCTGCTAAAGAGCCTATTCCTGGTGGTGGTAGTGCCGCTGCCTATGTAGGCGCCCTCGCAGTATCTTTGGCTTCAATGGCTGGTGTGTACGCACAAGGAAAACCTGCCTATGCTCAGCATGAAGATGATCTTGCAAAATACATCGCCCGAGCTGGAGCTCTTCGCCAAGACTTCATGGAGCTTATGGATGAGGACTCTCGCCAGTTTTTGCTGGTTTCCAGCGCGTTTAGCGTGTCTAAAGATGATCCAAAGCGCGTAGAGATTGTCGAGGATGCTCTTAAAGAAGCAGCTCAACCTCCGCTGAAGGTTATGAGAAAAGTGTGCGAGTCCATTGAACTTCTCGAAGAGATGCTTATCAAGGGGTCTCGTATGCTTTTATCCGACGTAGGTTGCGGTGCTGCTCTTGCGCGCGGTGCTTTGATTGCAGCTTCTCACACGTTGTTTGTAAACACGCGCTCCATGCATGATACGGCCTATGCTCAAACATTGCTTGATGAGGCAGATAAGCTTCTGGACACCTATGTATCACGAGCTGACGCCGTAAGTGATGCGGTGAGCGCACAGCTGAGACAGGAGGCATAACATGAGCTCAGAGACTCTGTCGCAGGAGCTTCGTGGCGCTCCTGTTGCTAAAGCAATAACTGAAAAACTTGCCGCTCAGGTCAAGGAACTTCGCGCACAAGGCGTAACTCCTAAGCTGGTTATTGTTCGCATTGGACAGAAAAGTGATGACCTTACCTATGAGCGCGCGGCTTATACGCGTGCAGAGAAGGTAGGCTTTGAAGTTGAGACCATTGAGCTTCCAGAAGACGTCACACAAGAGCAGGTAAATACTACGTTTGATCAGGTTTCCGCCGATGTATTGGTGCATGGTTGTCTGCCCATGCGTCCTTTTCCTGCTGGAATTGACGAGCATGAAGCGCTTCAGCATCTAGTCCCAGAAAAAGATGTTGATTGCGCAACTGATTCCATGCTGCTGGCAACACTTTGTGGAACTCCTGGTGCTCTGGGACCTTGTACTGCAGAGGCAGTTCTGGCGCTTCTCGATTTTTACCAGGTACCCCTTGAGGGAGCGTCTGTTGCAGTTGTTGGTCGCTCAAATGTTATTGGTCGTCCGGTGGCTGCGCTTTTAAGTGCAAGAAACGCTACAGTGACGGTGTGTCACAGCAAGACCAAGGACCTTGCTGCTACGCTTAAGCAGACAGAGATTGTAGTTGTGGCTGCAGGTCGTGCGCACCTTATTGGAGCTGACTGCGTAAGAGCAGGACAAATCATCATTGACGTGGGCATTAACTGGGATGAAGCAGCTCAGAAACTTGTTGGCGACGTCAACACAGAGCAGGTAGCTCCTCTGGTAAGTGCTTATACTCCTGTTCCTGGCGGTGTAGGTAGCGTGACTACCGCAATTCTTGCTCGCCATGTTGTTGCCGCAGCTCAAAGAACGCTTGCATAAGAGTGAAAGGTAGGTTGCCTCATGGCAGCAGAGAATAACTATAAAGAGCTTGACCAAGAGCGCGTAAAAGCCGCGGTCAAGGAGTTTTTGCTTGCTATTGGTGAGGATCCAGAGCGAGAAGGTCTGCTTGATACACCAGACCGTGTTGCGCGCGCTTGTGTGGAGCTCTTTGGTGGCATGCAGGAAAACCCTGCAGCTCACCTGCGTAAGCAGTTCCATGAAGAGGGCAATAAAGAGATGGTTATCGTCCGCGACATTCCTTTCTCGTCTACCTGCGAGCATCACATTCTGCCATTCGTGGGCAAGGCGCATGTCTGCTACATTCCACAAAATGGTCGCATTACCGGCCTTTCCAAGATTGCTCGCTGCGTCAGCGGATATTCTCGCCGTCTGCAGGTACAAGAGCGTTTAACGGGCCAGATTGCAGACGCTATGGTAGAAGAGTTGGATCCCCTGGGCGTTTTGGTGGTTATGGAGGCCGAGCATACGTGCATGAGCATGCGCGGCATTAGGGCATCGGGTGCTTTGACCACCACGTCTGCGGTTCGTGGCATTTTTAAAACTAACGAGAAAACCCGTGCAGAGGCTATGCGTCTGCTTTGTCTATAAGAGGTACGTGTGCTATGAGTTATTCTGTTCCCTTTTCTGTACCTGAGCTGAGCTATGAGCAGTCGCTAAAGGTGCTACACGATACAAAAAAGTTTGGCATTCAGCCCTTGCTAGAGAGTGTGGAAGACATGCTCAAAGAGCTGGGCAACCCTGATCTCTGCTTTAAGAGTGTCCAGATTGCAGGCACTAACGGCAAAACGTCTACCTCCAGATACACTGCAGCTCTGCTTAAAGGGGAAGGTCTCAATACCGCTCTCTATACCTCTCCTGAGCTCATCAGCTATACCGAGCGTATGGAGATCAACGGTACACCTGTTTCTGAGGAAGCTTTTGCGCACGGCGTATCTGCAGCTCAGGTGGCAGGGGAGCGCGTCAATGCTCAGCGAACCGCCTTGGGCGAGCGTCCTTATGACATCACCGAGTTTGATCTCTTGACCGTTGCAGCTTTGGTTGTCTTTGCGGAGGAAGAGGTTGATGCCTGCGTGCTTGAGTGTGGCATGGGCGGCAGGTGGGACGCAACAAGCGCTGCTCAAAACATCACCTCCGTTGCCATCACGGGCGTTGGCCTGGATCACACGCGCATCCTAGGCGATACCCTCGAGGCTATTGCTGGCGAGAAGGCCGCCATCATCAAACCTGGTCGTACCTGCGTTCTTGGCGTGGGAACGACAACTCCTCAGAGCGTCCAGGACGTATTCTTGTCCCAGGCGGCTTCTGCAGGCGTTGTCCCAACTCTTCTTGTAGCTGACAAGCCTGAAGATGTTGAGGGAGAGGTTTCTGCTGGTAAGGCTACTGACCATCCAGAGCTACCTCACGCACATTTCTTTATTACCAAAAAGCCTAAGAGCATTGGTTTTCCTCTTGAGCTTACGGTTGTAACACCGCGTGCAACCTACGAAGATCTTGCCGCACTGAAGCCAAGCTATCAGGCAGCAAACATTGCTCTGGCAACCTGCTTGGCCGAGGATTTTCTTGGACGTCCGCTTGATGCGGAGAAAGCGTTTTTCTCCACAACCAGGTGCCCTACACCAGGTAGATTCCAGTTGCTTCAGCCAAAGCCTTTAGTGCTTATCGACGCGGCTCACAACCCCCAGTCAATTGAGACATTCTTAACTGCTATCCGCTCAATTGAGCCAGAAGTTACCAACCGTCCTATGCTTTTGACTGCGGTGTTTGCAGATAAAGATGTCAAGGGCATCGCAGAACTTCTCGCCAAAGAGTTCCCTGAGGTGGCGGTAACCCAGACGGATAACGAGCGCGCCATGGATGCAGATGAGCTTGCTGAGCTGTACAAAGCCTGCGGCGCTAACGTGGTAGCTGTGTACAGAAGCGTTCCCGAAGCAGTGGACGCATTGCGCGAGAAGGGCTTTGTAGCATGTGGAACAATTTCACTTGCTGGCGAGGTTGCTGCACAATTTAGTGATGCTTTGGTAAAATAAATTTATCTGCGACATTTCGCTCCATTTTGGTGCGGTTTGTCGTACGATTTAGGAGAGAACAAAAAGCCAGCAGAAGGGGCTGTCAGATGCAGGAGATTCTTGATCAGATTATTACACCTGAGGTACGTATGGTTATTTACCTCATGGTCATTTGCGTCGTAATGCTTTATATCCTTTCCATCATCTACGTTATTCGCGATGCTCAGCGTCGCGGCGCAGAGCCTTGGTGGATGTGGGCAGTCATTTCTGTTGTTCCTGTTGTTGGTCTGCTTGCATACGTTATTTTGCGTCCAAGCAGCTACCTCATTGACCGCGAGGAGCAGGACCTTGATATTGCCCTTCGTGAGCACCAGCTTTCTCACTACGGCATCTGCCCTAAGTGCTCCGCTCCAATTGACCGCGATTTTATCGTGTGCCCAATCTGCAATACGCAGGTTAGAAACGTTTGCCCAACATGCCATCGTCCACTGAATGCAGACTGGAAGGTTTGCCCTTACTGCCGTACTCGCATTCAATAACGTTTGGTTTTGTTCTTTATGATGGCAATCAGGTGTTTTACAACAGAGACTATGTAGGCGTCTGCTCCTAAGCTCCCACGTGAGCAGAGTAGGCGCCGTGCCTGTTTCTATGAGTAGCTACCTCTGAGGGGTTTTACATGAAGGTTTTATATAACGACGGCCATGTGGGCGAGATTAACAATCCAGCTGAAGAGCTTGAGGTTATTCGTCACGATGCAGCTCACCTGCTTGCTCAGGCTTTGAAGCGTCTGTATCCACACGCACAGTTTGCCTATGGTCCAGCAACCGAAAATGGTTTCTACTATGACGTTGATCTTGGAGACACCAAGGTTAACGAGGACGATTTCCCAGCTATCGAAGCTGAGATGAAGAAGATTGCCAAAGAGAACCTCAAGATTGAAACGTTTGAACTTCCTCGCGACGAGGCTATTGCCTACATGAAGGAGCGTGGCGAGTCTTACAAGGTTGAGCACATTGGCGATCTTGCTCCTGACGCACACATCACCTTCTACAAGCAGGGCGAATACGTTGACATGTGCGTTGGCCCTCACATGCTTTACACCAAGGGTGTTAAGGCCTTCAAGCTGACCAGCATCTCTGGCGCTTATTGGAAGGCCGATAAGAACAACAAAATGCTCACCAGAATTTATGGTGTGGCATTTGGTTCCAAAGAGGAGCTTGCTCAGTACCTCAAGATGATTGAAGAGGCCGAGAAGCGCGACCACAGGAAGATTGGTCGCGAGATGGAGCTCTTCATGATGTCCGACTTTGGCCCAGGCTCTCCATTCTGGCTTCCAAACGGCATGGCCCTGCGCAACGCTCTGACCGATTACTGGCATGAGATGCAGGCTCGCTTTGGTTACCAGGAGGTTCAGACCCCACTGATCCTCTCACGTTCCCTTTGGGAGACTTCTGGTCACTGGGATCACTACAAAGAGAATATGTATACCACCACGGTAGATGAAGAGGACTTTGCAATTAAGCCTATGAACTGCCCTGGTGCATGCTTGATTTACAAGTCCAAGCCACGTTCTTATAGGGATCTTCCTATGAAGCTGGCTGAAGCTGGTCTTGATCACCGTTATGAAATGAAGGGCGCTCTGCACGGTCTGTTCCGTGTCCGTGAGTTTACTCAGGACGATGCACACCTCTTTATCCGCCCTGATCAGATTACTGAGCAGGTCACGGATGCGTCTCACCTCATTACCGCATACTATGCACAGTTTGGCTTCCCATACCGCGTTGAGCTTTCTACGCGCCCAGAGGATTCTATGGGTTCTGATGAGGATTGGGAGCGCGCTGAGCAGGGTTTGCGCGATGCACTTGAGTCTATGGGCATTGAGTACGTTGTCAACGAAGGCGACGGTGCGTTCTATGGTCCTAAGATTGACTTCCATCTGACCGATTGCCTTGGTCGTTCTTGGCAGTGCGGCACCATCCAGCTTGACTTCCAGTTGCCTCACAACTTCCAGCTTGAGTACATTGACTCCGACGGTACCAAGAAGCAGCCAATTATGATTCACCGCGCTGGCTTTGGTTCCTTCGAGCGCTTCATTGGTATTCTGACCGAGAACTACGAAGGCAAGTTCCCTGTCTGGCTGAGCCCATGCCAGGTCAAGGTTCTTCCTGTTTCTGAGAAGTCTCGCCCTTATGCTCATGAGGTTACCGAGAAGCTCGCAGCTGCTGGTATTCGCGTTAAGGTTGACGACCGTGACGAGAAGATCGGCTATAAGATTCGTGAGGCTCGATCCCTTGATCGCGTTCCTTACATGCTCATCCTTGGTGAGCAGGAGGTTGAGGCAGGAAACATTTCTGTCCGCGACCGCTCCAACGAGACTCACACGGCAGAGCTTGACGAGTTTATTGCTCAGGTTGTCAAAGAGAATGCTGAGCGCGTTGGTTAAACAGGCTTCAGACAAAGTGCAGGTTATGGGTGGCACCGCGCAGGATGGCGCAGGCGGCACGAAGAGTGTCGGTGCAATCGACGGCGTCAAGCAAACCGTAACTGACGTTGTCGCGCAAACCGTAACCGACGTTGTCACGCAAACCGCAACCAATGTTGTAGCTGAATACGTAAAAATGACAGGGGCAGGCCGTGCGCGGCTTGTCCCTGTTTCCTATGTAGACGAACTTCTCGCCACACTGGTTTCGGGCGGTGTAACCGTCGTGGAGCCGCTTGCTGGCGTGCCCGTTGAGGTGTGCGACATCAAAGGCAGAGCTGCGGCAGGGGAGCTGCTTGTGGCGGATGTGCGTACGATTGGAGCCGAGTTCAGCCCGGCATGTCGTCTGGGAGCAGAGATCGCAGTAGCCGAGGACGCTCGGGTGCCGGGTTATGTTGTCGTGTGCATGCGGAAGTGCTGCATACCGTGGGTAGCAGAGGCGGTTGAAGCTAAGGCGAGCTCTACAGAGGACGTGACGGTAGCTGCCACGGGAGCGGAAGAGCAGGCGAGTGCACGGGTTTCTCGCCACGCGGCGAGCGACGCGGCGCAGGTGGTTGCCGCGTATCTGGCGTGCCATCCGCGCGTCGAGGCGGTGCGCTATCCGGGTCTCAAAGCGGATCCGAGCTTTGCGCGCGCAACGTCTCAGCTGGTGGGCGGATTTGGCCCGTACGTGGATTACATGTGGAAAGAATCGCCAGGTGAATGGCATAGATTTGTAGCAACGGATGAAGACGCCAGAACGCAGATTATAAATTTTGAGAGACTCGGTTAACGGTAAGCACTTGTTTAGCAGACCTTGGTATAATTTGAATTAATGTTCCTAAACAGAAGGGGATTTTATGGCAAAGAAGGCTACTCAAATTGAGGATGTTGATACTTTGCTCAAGCGCCTCGAAGAGATGCGTGAGGCACAGGCAGAGTTTGCAACATTCACTCAGGAGCAGGTCGATAAGATTTTCTATGAAGCTGCTCTTGCGGCCGAGAAAAATCGTATCCCTCTTGCTCGCATGGCAGTTGAAGAAACTGGCATGGGTGTAATGGAAGACAAGGTTATCAAGAACCATTACGCAGCAGAGTACATTTACAACAAGTACAAGGACATGAAGACCTGTGGCGTTGTAGAGGATGATCCAGCTGCAGGTTATCGAGTTGTAGCCGAGCCAATGGGTATCGTAGCTGCAGTTATTCCAACTACTAACCCAACTTCTACCGCAATTTTCAAGACACTTCTTGCTCTGAAGACAAGAAACGCCATTATCATTTCCCCACACCCACGCGCTAAAGAGTGCACCATTGCTGCCGCTCGTATTGTTCGCGATGCTGCCGAGAAGGCCGGCTGCCCCAAGGGTATTATCGACTGGGTACCAGCTCCTACCATTGATATGACCGCAGCAGTCATGAGCAACGCTGATATCATCCTGGCAACTGGTGGTCCAGGTATGGTTAACGCAGCTTACTCTTCTGGTAAGCCAGCTCTGGGCGTTGGTCCTGGTAACACTCCTGTTATCATCGACGATACTGCAGACATCAAGCTTGCAGTTAGCTCCATCATCCACTCCAAGACGTTCGATAACGGTATGATTTGCGCTTCCGAGCAGTCCGTTACCGTTCTTGACAGCGTATATGACCAGGTTAAGAAGGAGTTTGCTGATCGCGGCTGCTACTTCCTCCAGGGCAAAGAGCTTGACGCTGTCCGTAAGACCGTCATTGTTAACGGCGCTGTTAACGCAGGTATTGTTGGTAAGTCTGCTCACTTCATTGCAAAGACCGCTGGTGTTGATGTTCCAGAGAAGACCAAGGTTCTTATCGGCGAGGTAACCTCTGTTGAGCCTTCAGAAGAGATGGCTCACGAGAAGCTTTCTCCAGTTCTTGGCATGTATCGTGCAAAGACTTTTGACGAGGCTATTGCTAAGGCTGAGCGTCTTGTTGCTGATGGTGGCTACGGTCACACCAGCTCTCTTTACGTCAACATCAACGAGAAAGAGAAGATTGCTAAGCATCAGGAGGCAATGAAGACCTGCCGTATCCTGATTAATACTCCTTCCTCTCAGGGTGGTATTGGAGACCTCTACAACTTCAAGATGGCTCCATCCCTAACCCTTGGCTGCGGCACCTGGGGCGGCAACTCCGTCTCCGGCAACGTTGGCCCACAGCACCTGCTTAACTACAAGTCTGTTGCAGAGAGGCAAGAGAATATGCTTTGGCTTCGTGTACCTGAGAAGGTCTACTTCAAGAGGGGCTGCATGCCTCTTGCTCTCCGTGAGCTCAAAGAGGTCTATAACAAGAAGCGCGTCTTCATTGTCACAGACCAGTTCCTATACAAGAGTGGCTTCACCAAGACCATCGAGGAGACTCTGGATTCCCTGGGCATCGTCCACTCTTCATTCTGGGATGTTGCTCCAGACCCAACACTTCAGTGCGCTCTTGAGGGTGTAGCTCGCATTCGCTCCTTCGAGCCAGACTGCATCATCGCAATCGGCGGCGGTTCTGCTATGGACGCAGGTAAGATTATGTGGTCCATGTACGAGAACCCAGAGGAGAAGTTTGAGGACATGGCAGCGGACTTCTTGGATATCCGCAAGCGTGTCTACAACTATCCTAAGATGGGCAACAAGGCATTCTTCGTTGCTATTCCAACTTCTTCTGGTACTGGTTCCGAGGTAACTCCATTTGCCATCATCACTGATGCTGACAACGGCGTTAAGTACCCACTTGCAGACTACGAGTTGCTGCCTAACATGGCAATTGTTGATACCGACAACATGATGAGCCAGCCTAAGGGCCTGACCTCCGCTTCTGGTATTGACGTCCTTACTCACTGCCTCGAGGCATTTGTCTCTATGATGGCATCTGACTACACAGATGGCATGGCTCTTCGCGGCATGAAACTTGTCTTTGAGTACTTGCCACGTGCTTATGACAATCCAAACGATGTTGAGGCACGCGATCACATGGCAAATGCTTCCTGCCTGGGTGGTCTTGCATTTGCTAATGCATTCCTCGGTATCAACCACTCTATGGCTCACAAACTGGGCGCTTTCCACCACATTCCACACGGTTGGGCAAACGCAGTTATCCTTACTCGCGTTATGCGCTACAACGCAGCTGAGCGTCCAACAAAGATGGGTACCTTCCCACAATACGATCACCCACACACCCTCGCACGTTATGCTGAGGCAGGTCGTTTCTGCGGCGTTACCGGCAAGGATGACCTCGAGGTCTTTGAGAACTTCGTCAAGAAGATTGAGGAGCTCAAGGCATACATCGGCGTCAAGGAGACCATCAAGGACTACGGCGTAGATGAGAAGTACTTCCTCGATACCCTTGACGAGATGTCTGAGCAGGCATTCGATGACCAGTGCACTGGCGCAAACCCACGCTACCCACTTGTCTCCGAGCTCCGCGAGCTCTACCTGGATGCTTACTACGGTCGCGAGCCAGGCTTCTACGAGGACTAACTCTCGCGTGCGTCACAGTCGCAACCGCCACGGCCGCTACGTAGCGCATCCATTGCGTCGCGCATTCACCGCTTCCGACTCGTAGCGCGTAAAGCACAAAACAAGAGCCGGTTACCTAAACCCTAGGTAACCGGCTCTTTTTCTTGTCTTCTGAACTTTCTGCCTGATCGCCTGATGTGCAAATTCGATTGAAACTGTTGCTACAGATTCACAAAACACATCTATGTCACTTAATCTGTCAAAAAAGGCTATACATTGCTTCAATAATGCGTGTTTAGCGCGCAACAACAAAAACGCTCTTGGTAGGCCCCCACAACGCCTAAACGTGTCGATAGGTCACAAACTTGAAAGCGATACCTTCTGGAGTCACGCCGCCATCTTCCTCGTTGCAAACTTCCCAGGCAGGATCTTCGTCCAGGTTGGGGAAGTACGTATCCGCATCAACCACGGTGTCGTGCTTCGTGACGTACGCGTAAGAGCACTTGTCGAGAAGAGCGCGGTAAATTGAAGCTCCACCAAGAAGCCAGACCTTCTCGGGAGCTTCATCCTCAACTAAACGAAGCGCTTCCTCTGCCGACGACACCACCTCAACGCCTTCGACCTGGTAATCGGCATTTCTAGAAATGACAATGTTGCGGCGACCTTTAAGCGGTCCACCAGGGAAACTCTCCAGCGTCTTTCTGCCCATGACAACCGTGCAACCGCGCGTGTGCTCAACAAAATACTTCATGTCGGCCTTGTTGGGGATGAGAAGATCTCCGTCGCATCCGATGCCCCAATCGCGTGTTACAGAAACAATTGCGTTCATGTGGTTCTCCTGGCAAGTATTGTCTTAAATGAAATGATGATCTTAGCTTGAGCATCTGCTCGTGCGTGCCTGCAACGCCAGCCGCATTCGCTCGGGTGCGCTGCAGCGCCAGCCGCGTCTGCTTAGGCGTGCCTGCAACGCCAGCCGGTCCGTTCAGGCGTGCCTGCAGCGCCAGCCGCGTCTGCAGCAACTGCGCCTAAACCGCAATCGGAATGTTCTTGATCTGCGGACCGTGCTGATAATCCTCGACAATGAGGTCGTCAGTAGTGAAGTCGTAGAAGTTGGTGATGTTAGGGTTCAGGCTCACCTTTGGCGCATCAAAGGTGGGGCGAGAAATCAATTCTTTAACAATGTCAACGTGGCGATCATAAATGTGAGCGTCGGCAATCATGTGAACCAGCTCACCAGCCTCCATGCCGCTGACCTGCGCAACCATCATGAGCAAGATAGCGTACTGGCAAACATTCCAGTTGTTAGCTGCAAGAATGTCCTGGCTACGCTGAACAAGCAGCAGGTTGAGCGTAGGTTTATCCTTACCTGGCTCCTGAGTAACGTTGTAAATTGCGTTGAATGCGCAAGGGTAGAGGTTCATCTCAGAAAGATCGGCAAAGGTATACAGGTTAGTCATAATACGACGGCTGAACGGATTCTCTTTGAGGTCCTTGAGTACACGATCCATCTGGTCATAATCGCCATCGGAGTAGTGAGAAACCTGTCCAACCTGATAACCGTAGGCTTTGCCAATGGAGCCAGACTCGTCAGCCCATGAATCCCAGATGTGTGAGTTAAGATCGTTAACGTTGTTGGACTTCTTCTGGTAAATCCACAGAATCTCGTCCATAGCGCTCTTGAGCGCAGTGCGACGAAGCGTCAGCGCTGGAAACTCCTCGCGCAAATCATAGCGATTACAGACGCCAAACTTCTTGATTGTGTATGCGGAGGTACCATCTTCCCAGGTAGGACGGACCTTCTCGCCCTCGGTGGTGGTGCCGTTTTCAATAATGTCGGAGCACATATCAATAAAAATGCGATCTGCTTTGCTCATATTCAATCCTTCAAAATATCGTACAAAATGGAATAAACACCTGCTAGTTGTACGTATAGCAAGTCTTTTCCAAGTACATTACCAGTTGCTGTCAGTATAAGCGCTGTAGGGGTCTCCAAAAAGCGGACTTGAGGAAGTCTGATTGCTCGAAACACAAGAACGTCCCAGTCCCGAGAGCAGCATAATAACTATAAAAAATAGCAAGCCTGCAGGGAAAGGAGAGCCGTCAGGCATCTGCGACGGATCGTTTGGGTCAAAGTCAGGGCCCTCGCCGCCAAATTCATGCCTGTTGTCCCTGGTATCTTGGTTGTCGTCTTTCTTTGCCATCAATCCTCAATCAAACGCTTACACTTTGATGATACCCGTCGTCGCCCAAGGATTTCATGGCGAGAAACCCCTCTTTTTGTCACTCCACATTCTCTGCAAAGTATTTTGTACACGACGACTTGTTCGCGCCTGCGGCTCGCTTACACCCACAGCGCTCGCGCCCGCGGTTCACGCGCAGGTAGCTCCTACAGGTGCTGCGACGCAAAGATGTCGTTCCAGAACGTGCCAAGCTGCTTGATGAGCTCAATGTCCGCAGGAAGCCACTGCACGTCGAGCAGCTCGTTTTGGGAAAGCCAACGAAGCTCAGAGTGAATCTCTGGGTCCGCGACAGGCTCTTCAGACTCACCCAGCGTGCAGATATAACAATCCATATGCAGGTCAAAGGTGGGGTAGGAGTAAGCTACCGTGTCATAGAAAAACGCTGCCTGCACGCTACAGTGCAGCTCTTCCTGAATTTCTCGACGCAGCGCCTGCTCTGAGGTTTCTCCAGCCTCAACTTTTCCGCCAGGAAACTCCCAGAAGCCAGCATTATCCGCATCAGCTCTACACGCGGCAAGAATTTTGTTGTCTTTATAGAAGATAGCTGCAGCTACATTGACTATTTTAGCCTCGGTCATGTTATCCCTCCAGCCTGACTGTTGCAAAGACGGTGGAACTCTCGGCATCTTTGAGCACTACCGAGAAACCCGTCTCATCGGCGTATACCTGGGGAGTAATGGTGTCGCCCAAGTGCGCCTGGCTCCTGTACTGCACCACAATGCGACGCAGCTTGTGAGAATAGCCAAGGGCCACAAGCGTGTCAACAGCCATGAGCACGTACTGAGCATTGTTGACGTGCTTGTTTGTATCCAGGTGCTGCTGAGAAACATGAATGGCTGGACCATCAACAGCATTTCCATCAAGTGCAATTTTTCGAGGAGTTGGTGGCAAATCTACGCGAGGCTCGCCAGTAATGTAGACGTTTTCGCTTTCTGGAACACGAGCAGCCTTGCCTTCATTGATATCCATCAAATACCAGGTAGAGTCCGCTTTTACGATGGTTGCGCCGTCTGCATCATTAATAACAAACGACCTAGATGCTTGAAGACCCTTCATCTGATACGACCAGGTACCTACGTAGATCTTCTCGCCAAACTGGGGAAGACGGTCAACTTGGATTTGCCACGTTGCCAGAACCCATGCGTATCCCTCGCTGGTCAGTTGCTTAAAGCCGCGGCCAATATCTTCTGAGTGGAACGTCGAGCAGTCCTGCAGATAGTTCATAACGCCTACCAGGGAAAGCTTTCCGGTCTCATCACACTCGCTATATCTAACTCTACTTTCAATGGTGTACATACACATCCAAACTCGAAATCAGCGTTTGCTGAGGTATTACACTATGTCGAGAAACCCGTCTAGTTGTCCCATGGGAACGAACCCGGCAAGTGGTCTCTGACTTTTTGCGTGGTATCGTCAAGTTTCTGCTTAGTTACCTGGACTTTTTGTGAAACCTGTTGAGCCTTTTGGGTAGCAATAAGAGTTGCATTCTGGGCCGCCGCATTTGCCTTTTGAGCTGCTGCGTTTGCTTTCTGCGATGCGTTTTGCGCTGCAGCGCTTACTTTCTGTGACGCATTCTGTGCGGCTTCTTCAACCTTCATTGATGCATCTTGAGCTGCGGCTTCAACTTTGTGATGGGTAGTAGGTCCATTCCAAAGAAGGCTGGCAACCGTGTCCAAAAAATAAAGCGTAACCACAATAAACGCCACAACCGAGACAGTGTGCTTGGAGAAAATCATCAAAACATCAAGCATTGTTGGAACGAGCACAAAAACTGAGGTAACAGAAAACGCGCCAAACACCGCGCTGGCCTGGGGACAAATTCGACCATGCAAGTTAAACTTAAACATGGAGTAGTCCCACCACTTCTTTTTAAAGCGACGCTCCAAAAAGAGGCCGGTCGAGTACTCAATAACTGTGGCTAAAACTGCACCAATGATAAAGACAATAATTGGATTAGAAATCTGGCCTAGTACCAGCCATTCTGCAATCGCTCCAATGCCATAAATAGGGCAGGTAGGACCAAAAAGAAAACCGCGCTTGGTAAATTCTCCCTCAACAACGGAGCAATAAATGGTCTCGTATACCCAACCACCAAAAGAAATCAGCGCAAAAATTATGACCATTTGAGGCAGATGCTGCACAAAGATCTCAATATTCTTATCGAGTGCAAAGAGTGTACGCAGTGTCTCAGTCATGGTGCTCACGAGAGGTTTCCGTAATCCATGTAGTCGTTAAACCCACCTGACTCACTGTTTGTTGTGCCCTGAAAATCGCTTTCAGGTGTCGAGAAACCCGTTGGGCGGAAACCATCTTTTTTGTATGGATTGCCTGTTAGTGTTTCTGCAGTTGAACAAGCTTTATCGCAAGTTGTTACAATCCAAGCCTCTTTGGTATGAGGTGGAATAGGAACTAGAGGAAACATGTGATGCAAGATGATGTCTTCCTCAACAGGGGTTAAATCAGGGAAATCCTCGCGAGCATTATCAAGTGCATGGCGAGGGTGCGTAAATCCGTGCCAGTTGTCTGGCGCGGCCTCGTGATCGTGCCAATCATAGAGGTAGTAGTCATGCAGAAGCGCGCCACGTACAAGGGCATGCTCGTCAACTTTGATGCCAGCGTTCATGGCAAATGCAAGGCTGCTATAAGCAACCGCAATAACGTGGTCGAGCGTGCTGGTAGTTCCATGTTGTGTAAAAGTTGCAAGCTGATAGAGTCTTCCAGACTTCAGAATAGGAGTCGAAAGCTCATCGAACCTCTCGCGAATTTTAGAAACGTCAACCAAAAAATATCCCATCAACTGTGCGCACACATTAGAAAATCGTGAGCGTACCTTAGCAATGTATCTATAAAAGATTAGTTAATCTGACGGTTACGTGCAATCTTTTTGGCTGAATGTTACGAAAACGAAAGAAAAGAAAACGCAAGCTTTGGCGGTGCTTATTGTGCTGTTTAACTGCTCTTATGCTTTCTTACTGTAGGGGCTCATGTAGTCCACTACTACGTTTACTGCGCCAGGAAGACACCTAGCAGAATAGGCGTAGATGTCGTGGCAGGTGACCTCGCCATTTACTTCCAGTGGCATAGGTGCTGTTGATTCAACGGTAATTTCTTTGCCGCTAAAGCTATTGAGGTAGGGCCTACCAAGCGAGTCTCCCGTGCGATCAAAGAAACCAGAAAGCAGTGGGCGTACCAGTTTTGCAGTCATGTGAGTCTCAATGACAATAACCTCAAGCAAACCGTCATTCATACGATTACCAGGGGCTAATTCAATTCCTGCTTGCATCATGGAGCTGTTTGCAATAAGGCAGCCAATGCCCTGAAGCTCATGTACTTTGCCGTCAACGGTAATTTTGAAGTCGTGAACTGGCGGCATAAGGTTGGCTAGGGCCGCAGTAAAGTATGCGGCTTCTCCAAAGGTTTGTTTGTGGGGGATAGCTGAACGCATAATTTCTGCGTCAAGGCCTGTACCGGCCATTAAAGGAACTCCAGCTACATGGGTTTCTCCCGACACTGTGGTCCAGGTAATCTCACCCAGATCAAGCTGTGCGGTCTGAAGGTTTCTGCAGGCCAGCGCCAGTGCGTTAGGTTCAGGAGCGTTTCCAATATTTGCAGCTAGAAGATTAGCGGTTCCAGAAGGAAAGACAAGAATAGGTGTCTGGCATCCTCTAAGGCCGTAGAGCAGGCTAGATACGGTTCCATCTCCGCCCGAGAGCACCACTACGTCAAAATCTTCAGGCTGAACAGAACTCAGAACCTCATCTGTGCGCCAATGGCTTTCAACTAGCTTTACCAGGCATTCGTCGCCGCTTTTCAAAAGAGCGCGCTCAAATTCAAAGATTGCGTCAGAGCTAAAACCCGAGCAAGGATTGTGAATGATGAGGGTTCTCATATATCCTCCGAAGATTTGCGACAAGCTGGTATATCATTTTGATACGTATGAGTGTATCGCTTTACGTTAGATACTTAATCGGCAATTGGATGGACGCATTGTATATAGCAACCTCAGAAGAACTTTCCGCATTTTGTGAGCGAGCAAAGACTTCGCATATCCTTGCAGTTGATACGGAGTTTCTTCGCGAGAAAACCTACTTTCCCAAGCTTTGCCTGGTGCAGGTTTCCACAGGTTCAGAGATTGCTGCGCTTGATCCCTTGCTTATTGATGACCTAACTCCGCTTAAAGAGCTCTTGGAAAATCCGCAGATTGTCAAAATTTTCCACGCGTGCTCACAAGACCTTGAAGTTTTACTAGAAAAAATGGATTGCGCGTGCGCTCCTGTATTTGATACGCAGGTAGCAGCTGCATTTTTGGGCCTGCGTCAGCAGGTGAGCTACGCCGGTCTGGTAGAAAATTTTGCTAACGTCAAGCTTGCTAAGGCTGAGTCTTTAACAGACTGGTCAAAGCGACCTCTTGATAAAGAGCAGCTGGTATATGCCGAGGATGACGTGAGATATCTTCCCGCAATCTACAATCAAATGGTCGAGAAGCTCATCAAGCTTGATCGTCTGAGCTGGGTAAAGCCAGAGATGGACCAGCATACTAATATTGAGCAGTATCGCCGAGACCCCTATCAGGCATATCTCCGTTTGAAACGTTCTGGCTCGCTTACGCGCAGACAACTTGCTATTGCTCGAGAGGTGTGCGCCTGGCGAGAAGAAACTGCTGCTAAAAGAGATGTTCCACGCAAGTGGGTGCTTTCTGACGAACTCATTATTGAGATTTGTCGTCGTGTTCCTACAACACCAGATAGACTGCGCAAAATTCGCGGCACTGAGCAAATCTCTCAAGGTGGGGTAGTGCATCTACTAGATGCAATTAAGCGTGGACAAAAGACACCTGCAGATCAGTGTCCAAAAATCGAGCATCACGCTCATCCCTCAGCTGGTTCTGAAGGTGTTGTTGAGCTTATGTATGCTCTTATCAGGATTGTTTCAGAAAAAGAGGGAATTGCATCTCCGTTAATTGCCAATAAAGATGATCTTACTGATCTGCTTTTGGATAGGTCTGACGCAAGACTTAAAACCGGATGGCGCTATCAATTAGTAGGTAAGCAGCTTGTTGGACTGCTCAATGGCGAGGTAGGACTAACAGTTAAAAACGGTCGAGTAGAGCTACTGTAAAAGCTGCTCCTAAGCTTAAGAACAAGTGGCTACCGATTACTCTTGCAAACCTGACTTTTTGTCCGGTGAGTTGGGTATACTCATCTCTATACATAGATAGGAGAAAAATATGTATTACTCAGGTGCGTTTATCCCATACGTTGTTCTAGTAGTTGCCTCGTTGGTGCTCGGATTGGGTACTCAGTGGTACATCAAGCATGAATTTAAAAAGTATTCTTTAGTTCCCTCTGGGTTTAATGCCACTGGCGCTTCAGTTGCTCGTACCATGATGGACACTAACGGAGCAGCTAATGTTGGCATTAAGAGAATTTCTGGTGAGCTCACCGATAACTTTGATCCACGTGACAATTGCCTGCACCTCTCTGATGCAAACTTCTCTGAGGGTAGCGTAGCTTCAGTTGCTGTTTCTTGCCATGAAGCAGGTCATGCTGTTCAGACCGCTAAGCTGTACATGCCATCTCGCGTTCGTTCCGCTCTTGTTCCTGTTGTTAATTTAGCATCCGCTGCATGGATCTATGTCTTTATTGCTGGTGTCTTGCTAAATGTTTCAGGCATGACCGTGCTAGCAATTTGGCTGTATGCATTTACCTTCTTATTCCATATAGTTACGCTTCCTGTAGAGATTGATGCTTCAAGGCGTGGATTGGCCTTTTTGAAGGCAAATGCTCCTGCGGGCTTTGACTACAATGGCGCTAAAAAGGTACTGATTGCCGCTGCTCTTACTTACGTAGCCGCTGCAATGGTTTCTGCACTCCAGCTTCTATATCTGCTTGGTTCTTCCAGAAGCAGGAACTAGTAATGGATCAGATTCAAGAGAAAGAAGATTCTGTTCTTTCGGTATCTGATGCGGTGCTCTTTGCAAAAAATGAAGTTGCCTCAATGCCATCTATGACGGTGGTTGGTGAAGTTTCTGGATTTAGGGGTCCAAACTATAAGTCTGGGCATTGTTACTTTGACGTAAAAGACCCTGTTAGTTCTATGGCAGTCATTGTTTGGTCAAAGATTTATGCTGCTAGTGGCATTACGTTGCAAGACGGCATGAAAATCCAGATGACAGGAAAGTTTGATATTTACGCTTCAAGCGGCAAGCTTTCTTTTCATGCGCGTACTATTCAGATCGCTGGAGAAGGAGACCTTCGCCAAAAGGTGGCACAGCTTGCTAAAAAGCTAGAAAAAGAAGGCCTTACAGACATTTCCAGAAAGCGCTACATTCCAGAGTTTTGTACACGCATTGGTGTAGTTACTTCACTTTCTGGCAGCGTCATTGACGATGTTAAGCGTACGCTTGCGCGCAGAAACCCTCTTGTAGAGCTTGAGGTATCTGGCTGTGCTGTTCAAGGTACTCATGCACCTGCAACTATTATGAGAGCTCTCCAGGTTGCTGCAACTACACGGCCAGATGCAATCTTGCTGGTGCGTGGTGGTGGCTCATTCGAAGATCTTATGTGCTTCAATGATGAGGGAGTAGCTCGCGCTATTGCTGCATGTCCAGTTCCTGTTATCACGGGCATTGGTCATGAGCCCGATACCACCATTGCAGATATGGTTTCTGATAGAAGGACCTCAACGCCAACAGCTGCTGCAGAGTCTGTGGCTCCCGCTATTAGTGAGTTACAAACTACGTTTAACAACAGAATTTCTCGCCTTGGAAATGCTACAAGAAAGATTTTGCAGTTCTATAAAACGGGACTTACAACTGTTGAGCAACGCTCTAACTTGGCAATAAAAAATGCTCTAGCAAGTAAACAGTACCAGATAGAGAAGCTATCAGATCGTCCTTGTTTGAAAGACCCTGCTTATATTATTTCAACAAGAACAGAAGACCTTAATCAGACTGAGCAAAGGCTTATGGACGCTCTGCCAGCGCTTCTTGCAAGAAAGAAAGAGACGCTTTCTGTTGAGTCACAAAGGCTAACCAGAGCTAGTGCTGCCATGCTCCATCCACATGAGGCTTTGCTGTCTTCGCTTGCAGGAAAATTAGATGCACTTTCTCCTCTAAAGGTTCTTACAAGGGGATATGCGTATGTCCAAGATGAAAAGGGGTCTGTCATTAAAACGGCCAAAGATGCCTCGGTTGGAGACTCTTTGCTTGTCAAAATGACGGATGGAACAATTAAGGCAACTGTTTCTGATATTGAGCTTTCATAGATAAGGGGAACAACATGGATACTAAGAAGACTGAAGAGCTGACTTTCAAAGATGCTTCTATTGAGCTTGAGCAGATTGTTCGTAAGCTTGAGGGCACAGATTTGGAGCTCGAGGAGTCTTTGGCTCTGTATGCTCGTGGCGTTGAGCTGGTAAAGGATCTTCGTGGAAGGCTTGATACTGCAGAGCAGAAGGTTAAGGTTCTGCTTGATGAGTCCCAGGCAGGAGCTGCAATTACTGATACAACCGCAGCGCCTTCTACTGCATATTTAGACGAGTAAAGGAGAGGTTATGTCTGATTGTATTTTTTGTAAGCTTGCTAACAAAGAAATCCCTACAGAGTTTCTCTATGAGGATGAAAACGTTGTAGCTTTTAATGACCTAAATCCTATTACTCCTGTTCACGTTCTTGTTGTACCAAAGAACCACTACGACAACATCATTGATGGTATTCCTGCTGCAACCCTTGAGAGTGTTACTAAGGCTATAGCTGCGGTAGTAGAAAAGACAGGAATTAAGGAGACTGGATTCCGCGTTGTTACCAATACCGGAAAGCATGGTGGCCAGTCAGTCAATCACGTCCACTTCCACGTTTTAGGTGGCAAGCAGTTGAATGATTCTATGGGCGGAAAATAAAAATATTCAAGTTTTTTGCTCGTCTATTTAACTCCGGGGTATCTTGGGGTTTATGATGTCATGCGGTTATGTTTATTTGAAGTAGGAGAGTAAGACCTAATAGTCTGCACTGCTTCACGGAAAGAGGAGTCACATGAACGTACTGGTTATCAACGCAGGTAGCTCATCTCTTAAGTATCAGCTTCTTGACGTTGACACCCGCGAGGTTTACGCAAAAGGAAACTGCGAGCGTATCGGTATCGAAGGTTCTTTTGTTGGTCACGAGGAGCTTGGTGGAGAGAAGCAGAAGCTTGAGGTTGCTCTTCCTGATCACAAGACTGCTATTAAGCATGTCTTTGACATCCTTAAGACTATTGATAAGCCAATCGATGGCATTGGTCACCGTGTTGTTCAGGGTGGTTGGTACTTCCCAGAGTCTGCTGTTGTAGACGATAAGGTCTTGGCTCAGGTCCGTGAGGTTGCTCCACTTGCTCCTCTTCATAACTATGCTGAGGCTGATGTTATTGAGATTTGCCGCGAACTCTTCCCAGAGGTCGGTAATGTAATCGTTTGCGATACTTCTTTCCACTTCAATATGCCAGAAAAGGCACATCGCTATGCTCTTCCTCGCGATGTTGTTGATAAGTACCACGTCCGTAAGTATGGCGCTCATGGTACTTCTCACCGCTACATTTGGCGTGCAACCAATGAGTTTACCAACGGTCAGACTCACAAGCTGGTTAGCTGCCACCTTGGTTCTGGTGCTTCTCTTTCCGCTATTGAGGATGGTCGCGATCTTGAGACCACCATGGGCCTTACTCCACTTGATGGCCTTATCATGGGCACTCGTTGCGGCACTATTGACCCAGCTACTGTCTTCTATCTTTCTCGCGTTGGTGGTTACTCCATCGATGAGATTGACACTATGATGAACAAGCAGTCTGGCCTTCTCGCTCTGTCTGGTCATTCCGATTCTCGTGATATTGAGGATGGCGCTCACGCTGGCGATAAGGACTGCCTGCTTGCACTTGATATGTTCTATTATCGTACGTCTCAGCTCATCATGGAGATGGCTCAGGCTATGCACGGCTTTGATACCATGGCATTCTCTGCTGGTATTGGTGAGAACTCCGACGAGATGCGTCTTGGCGTTGTCAGAGAGCTTGAGTGGATGGGTGTCAAGATTGATGAGGAGAAGAACAAGGTTCGCTCCGGTGAAATCCGTGACATCTCTGCTCCAGATTCAAAGGTACGCGTCCTGGTTGTACCTACCAACGAGGAATACATGATTGCTCTTGACGTTCAGGAGCTTCTGGGTAAGTAGGCTTTCCTTACAATCCAAAAAAAATATTAACTCCCGCACTTCGTGTGGGAGTTTTTTTATGGAGATATAGATAGTTCTTTGACATGAGTACTTTAGAACTTTATATTTTTAAATAATAAGTTAGAGTTTCAAAGAAATCTTATTGTTTTGTACAGCTATTTGTGTGCAGATAAATAAATCTTTGAACTAGCTGTGAGGAGCATCATGCAGTCTAAGGGTTTAGTTAGCAGGTCTTTGAGCTTTGCAGTTATGTTTGTGCTCACTGTATTTGCTGCGCTCACTGTATTCAACACAAAGGCACAAGCTGTTGAGTACACACCAACTATTTCAAATGCTAGCTATACAACATTAGTTGGTAGTAACGTGCGTGTAAATTTTGATTATGCGCTCAACAATGGTGCCCCTGCACAACCAGGTGATACCTTTACTATTATGCTTCCTCCAGAGCTAGAGAATAATACTCCAGCTCCTTTTGAGGTTATGGGTGTAGATGCAAACGGAAATAGTATTTCTGTTGGTACGGCAACTCCTACCAGTAACCCTAATACCATGACTGTTACCTTCAATAACAATATTGCGGGTCTTCTTAACGTTCATGGCCAGATGTCTTTCTCGCTCAATTGGTCAAGCGCAATTGCACAGAGAGGCAATGGCAGCACTACGCTCAATATTGGTAACACCAGTCTTAACATGACGTATGGCGGTTCTATTGCTGCAATGGATACTGCAATTACTAAGTACAACAGAACTGGTGCAACTGCAGAGACAACCTATACGCTTCCTTCTGGTGCAACTATTACAACTGGAAATGATTATTACGTTACCAGCTGGGTTGTTAACCTAACTCCATCTGATATTACCCAGGTTGGTCTGCTTAATGCCACTGTTAAGGATCAGATTGTAAATCCTTATACCGTTGATGCATCAAAGCTTACTGGTACTGGCGTTAATCCTTCAGATGAGCTTGCTGGTCCATATCTTAAGCACTCTTTTGTTCTCCACCTTGTTAACGGTGCTGTTCAGACTCTTTCTGCAGATCAGATTCTTCCTGCAATTACCTTTACTCCTAATGGTTACACTCTTGATTTTGCTCGACTCAATAATCAGGTTAACTTTGCTGGTTTCCAACCACTTATCCAGGATTGCTGGCTTGAGTACAAGACCATTGTTCCAGCCAACGTTACCCAGGTAGACAATAGAGCAACTCTTGATTTTGATGGCAACACCGATAACTTCACTCGTGAAGGTTGGTGGATTAACCCTCGCGGTGCCGGTACTGCAACTGGCGAGCAGCAGGTAAGCGTTTCTGTATCCAAGGTTTGGGAAGATCAAAATAACGCTGACGGTACTCGTCCTACTTCAGTTACCGTACACCTTTATGCAGACGGCGTAGACACTGGTAAGAGCGAGGTTCTTTCTGACGCAAATGGCTGGACTGCAACATTTAGCAACCTCGATAAGAATCAGGCTGGCACTACAACAGCTATTACGTACACCGTTGTTGAGGACGAGGTTGAAGGTTATACCGCTGAGGTAACAGGTGATGTTACCAGTGGCTTTACTATTACTAATACTCACATTCCTCCAACTCCAACCACTCCACCTTCAGAGACTCCTAAGAAGCCAAAGCAGCCAAAGAAGAAGGAGCCTAAGCTTCCTTCAACTGGTGATGCTTCCTTTGCTGCAGTATCCGTAGCAGCTGCATCTTCTGTTCTTATTGCAGCTGGTGTTCTTGGTAAGAAGCGCGCTCAGTAACGCACGTTACAACAACGTAAGTTAAACGTAAAAGAGCCTGTGAGATTAATTCACAGGCTCTTTTCTTGTTCAAAGCATTCTCGCTGTCTATAGGGTTACAAAATGAAATGCATTACGAGGCGTCGCATCGTGTCCAACTAGTTTGCTAGAAGACCTTAATATTCAATGTTTTAGCAATACTTTGGCCAGGCTCAAGGCTTATGATGCCCGGTTTGTGCTCAAAGATGCCGTCACAATCAACGGTATCTGCAATGCCACACCATGGCTCAAGAGCAACAAATGGACAACCAGGAGCAGCGCTCCAAATGCCCAGATAATCAAAGCCTTCAAAATCCATTTGAATACCATGGGCCTCAGAAGGAGCTTCTGTGCTAGTCGCAAGTGTAATGCGTCTATCAGGAACGTCTTCAAGTGTGATGGTCTTCTCGCGATCAATAAGTTCCCAAGACAGGGAAAGCGTGTCAGAGTCCACGATAAGCCTTTGTGGCGTTGCGTAGTCACAAAGTCCATCGTCGGTAATAGAAGGGCCGTAGCTGGTCCAGGAGTGCGTAAATAAGAGGTGATACTGGTCCAAAGAGGCTGCCTCAACACCAGGGATCGGAATGTTGAATGCCGGGTGTGCGCCAAGGGTAAACGGCAGTACAACGTTTGCAGGATTGTTGACCTCATACGTTTGCGTCAGCGTATCGCCATCTACCGAGAAAATCAGCTTAAGTTCAAAGTCATAGGGGTAGGCCTTGAGAGTCTCTTCGGTACTTTTTAGCTGGAGCGTTACAGAAGAGGTACTCTGCTCGACAATCTCAAATTGGTTGAGTCGGGCAAGACCGTGACGGGCAAGAGATACGGTGCCTTCCGCGGACTCTGCCTTGCCGCCTTTAAGTACACCAACAATGGGGAAGAGAATGGGAGCACGCCTTGGCCACCAGTTGGAATCTCCCTGCCAGAGGTATTCGGACTCACCTTTGCGTAAGCTCATGAGCTGCGCGCCCATGGTGTCAATTGAAGCGGTAAGAGAGCCGTTAGAAATAGAAATAATTTCAGACATAGATGCCTCCAGCTAAAGAATAAGCCAGCCTCTTTTGAGACTGGCTTAGTATACCAAGTTAGAAGAGCAGAAAGACTAGTTGTTGTCTGCCATCTGAGCTTGAACAGCAGTAATTGCAACAACACCAACAATATCGTCAGCGGAGCAACCACGGGAAAGGTCGTTGACAGGACGAGCAATGCCCTGAAGGATTGGACCGTATGCCTCAGCGCCACTGAAGCGCTGAACAAGCTTGTAGCCAATGTTGCCAGCCTCAAGGTTAGGGAAGACCAGGATGTTTGCGTTTCCTGCAACCTTAGAGAATGGAGCCTTGAGCTTGCCAACCTCAGGAACAAGAGCTGCATCAAGCTGAAGATCGCCGTCGAGTGCAAGCTCAGCGTTCTTCTCGTGAGCAAGCTTTGTGGCCTCCTGGACCTTCTCGGCAGTTGCGCCGCCAGCAGAGCCCATAGTGGAGTAGGAGAGCATGGCAACGCGAGGCTCCTCGCTCATAAATGCGCGCCAAGAATCAGCGGAAGCAAGAGCAATCTCGGAGAGCTCCTCTGCAGATGGGTCAATGTTGAGGCCGCAGTCAGCAAAGAGCAGGGTGCCGTCCTCACCAAAGTCAGTAGTGGTGCTCATGATAAAGAATGCAGAAACAAGCTTGGTACCAGGAGCAGTCTTGATGATCTGCAGAGCAGGCCTTAGGGTGTTTGCGGTAGAGTGGCAAGCGCCAGAAACCAGGCCGTCAGCGTCGCCCATCTTAACCATCATGGTTGCAAAGTAGGTGGCGTCGTTCATCTGCTTGCGAGCTTCCTCAATGGTGACGCCCTTGCGAGCACGAAGTTCAGCAAACTTCTGAGCATATACCTCATGGCGCTCGTCAGTAGCAGGATCTACCACAGTTGCTCCTGGAACATCAATCTGCTCAGGATTGCCCAGAATAATGACCTTTGCAATACCTTCTGCAACAATCTTCTTAGCTGCATCGATGGTACGCTGGTCCTCGCCCTCTGGAAGAACAATAGTCTTTACGTCGGACTTAGCGGTTTCTTTCATACGGTCAAGAAACTTGCTCATGTGTCGTGCTCCAATCATACTTTGACATCTGTGCCTCGTTGAATTTTGCACTTCTCAGCTTGTAGTTTGTATAAAAGCTAGACACAAAAAGCCAAGAAATGCATTTTCATACCAGTTGCATATTTTACGCCTAACGGCAGAGCTTTGCGCCCCGCGTGGCTCACTTTATAGACGCGTGTTAAAATGAGTGAAGTTTCACATACAAATCCTGCGCACTTAGGCGCACACGGAGGTTTACATGTCTATCAATCATGGTCTTCCTGCCGGTTTTAACCCCGACAACTACGATGTTATTGTTGTTGGAGCTGGCTATGCAGGCGCAGTTGTTGCTCGTCGTATGGCAGAAAACTGCAATTCAAAGGTGGCAATCTTTGAGCGCAGAAATCACATTGCCGGCAACGCTTACGATCGCCTTGATGACGCGGGCGTTCTTGTTCACGAGTACGGTCCACACATCTATCACACCATGAGTGACCGCGTTCACCAGTTCCTCTCGCGCTTTACTGAGTGGACTAACTACCAGCACAAAGTTCTAGCAAACATTAACGGCCAGCTGATGCCTGTTCCTTTTAACCACCAGTCTTTGAAGCTTGCCTTTGGAGAAGAGCGTGGCGAGAAACTCTATCAGAAGCTGGTTCTTACGTTTGGTGAGAACGTTAAAGTTCCTATCATGGAGCTTCGCGAGAAGAACGATCCAGATCTGGAAGAGATTGCTGACTACGTTTACGAGAACGTTTTTCTGCACTACACCATGAAGCAGTGGGGTAAGACTCCAGACCAGATTGACAAGTCCATCACAGGTCGCGTTCCAATTTTTGTCGGCGATGATGACCGTTACTTCCCAGGTGCAACCTATCAGGGCATGCCAAAAGAGGGCTACACCAAGCTCTTTGAAAACATGCTTGACCATGACTTGATTGACGTCTTTTTGGATGTTGATGTTCGTGACATCATGAAGCTCAGCGCTTCTAACGTGTCTGTTTGCGAGAAACCATTTGCAGGTGAGGTAATCTACACCGGACCTCTGGATGAGCTCTTCAACCTTGATCAGGGTGCTCTGCCTTATCGTACGCTTGATATGCAGTTTGAGACGCTTGATCAGGACCAGTTCCAGCCTGTTGGTACCGTCAATTACACTACCAGCGAGGACTTTACTCGTATCACTGAGTTTAAGAACATGACTGGTCAGGTTCTTCCTGGTAAAACTACCATCATGCGTGAGTACTCACACGCATATGTTCCAGAGAGTGGTCAGACTCCTTATTACGCTATTCTCGAGCCAGAAAATCAGGAGCTCTATCGCTCTTACAAGGAGCGCACCTCTGGCATTCTGAACTTCCACGCAGTTGGTCGCCTTGCTGAGTATCGTTACTACGATATGGATGGCGTTGTTGCTTCTGCACTGGAACTCTCTGACGAGCTTATTGCTCATCAGGCATAGGGAGCTTGCATGAAAAAGACAATCACTTTTGGTATTCCATGCTACAACTCTTCGGAGTACATGGATCACTGTATTGAGTCTATTCTTGAGGGCTCTGATTATGCCGATGACGTGCAGATTGTTATTGTTGACGACGGTTCTGTAAAAGATGACACTGCTGCTAAGGCTGATGCATGGCAGGAGCGTTATCCAAACATCATTAAGGCAGTCCATCAGGAAAACGGCGGCCACGGCATTGCTGTTATGAAGGCTGTTTCTCATGCTGATGGCGTGTACTTCAAAAACATTGACTCAGATGACTGGGTAGATGGTGATGCTCTGAAGACCTTCCTTCAGCAACTTCGTACTTTTATTGCCTCCGATAACCCTGTTGACCTGGTACTCTCAAACTACGTCTACGAGCACGTTGAGGATAATACCCAAAACTTTGTAGACTATCGCGACGCGGTTCCTACTAACAAGATTATTGGCTGGGAAGAGATTGGCCGCTTCAAGCTGTCTCAGTACCTTCTGATGCACGCAATTACGTACCGCGTTGAGGTTCTGCGCTCTGCAAACATTCAGATGCCTGAGCACACTTTCTATGTAGATAATGTTTACGCCTACGTTCCATTCCCTAAGGTAAAGACCATCTACTACGTTGACGTTGACCTGTATCGTTACTTCATTGGCCGAGACGATCAATCAGTTAACGAGAAGGTCTTAACAAGCCGCGTTGATCACTACTGGCGCGTAGCGCGCAATATGATGCACGCATATCACATCTACGACGATATCTCTTCTCCACGTCTTCAGACGTACATGATGAGTTACTTCACTATCATCATGGCTATCTGCTCAGTTTTCTCTAAGATGAGCGACCGTGAGGACGCTATGGACCAGCTTGAGGAGCTCTGGGATGAGCTTCGCGCTTATGACAAGAAGATGTACCGCAAGGCTCGCTACGGTCTTGTAGGCACTGCTACAAACCTTCCTGGCAAGATTGGTAAGACGGTCACTATTGGTGGCTATCGCGTAGCTCAGAAAGTTGTTAAGTTCAACTAAACGTTCTTTCAAATCTAAAAGCAAAACCCTCGTATCTATGATGATACGAGGGTTTTGTTATCTATAGAAGCAGCTTTAGTGCTTACGACCCGCAAGAGCGTGCTCAAGATAGTCATGATTACCGGTAAATTTAACTAGCTCGCGAGAAAGCAAAGAGACGGGGAGTCCCACGACATTCTCGTAATCTCCCTGAATACTCTGAACCAGATAGCGACCATTTCCCTGAATGCCGTAGGCGCCAGCCTTGTCCATTGGCTCGCCCGAGGCAACATAGGCAGCAATCTCGTCTTCGGAGAGTTCGAAAAACGTGACGTCAGTATTCTCCACAAACGTTACGGCAACAACAGATGGTGCTCCGTCAGGAGAAGGGGACTTGAAAGCCTTAAAGCGTCGCAGAGCAACACCGGTGGATACGTGGTGAGTCTGGCCTGAAAGCTTAGAAAGCATGCGTTTGGCGTCTTCAGCGTCTACAGGCTTGCCAAAAACCTGGCCGTCGTCTGTCCAAACAATGGTATCTGCCGCGAGGACAATCTCGTTGTTGAGCTGCTCAAAGTTAGGCTGCTCCATGAGCTTATAACACACCGCAATGGCTTTTTCTTGAGCCAGGCGCTTTACCAGCGCAAGGGGTTTCTCGTCAACTTTTTGAGCTTCATCAATATCAGCAGGCATAATCTGCGGATCTATTCCCATAGACTGCATAAGCTCAAGACGCCTAGGGGATTGTGATGCAAGAATCATATGCGTTCCTATCAGTTGTGCTTATGCTGATACTGTACCCAAAAAAGAAGCCTGATAGGCGAGAAACCCATCAGGCTTACATACTAAGAAAGAAAAGCTAAGCTAAAAACTAGTCAAGCTCAATAGCGGTGACTGGGCAGCCGTCGCAAGCCTCCTGTGCTGCGTCCTCTGCAGCCTCAGGAACCTCTTCCTCAATAGCGTGAGCAAGACCGTCGTCGCCGATCTCGAATACCTCAGGAGCAGTGCTCTCGCAGAGACCGCAACCGATGCAATCCTCATTAACTGTTGCCTTCATAATACATTCCTCTCCGTATCTCGAGCCCCTTACTCGAGTAATACTTATCTTGCATTCAAGAGTACTTGATTGCAATGTATTTTTTACACGTTTCTTTGCTGTTATGCAACAACAAAGGCGCAGATAATTGAAAGAACATTACTTGAAGTAGTAAGTGTACATCTGACCTGCATATATAAAAGGTTTAATTTTTTAGAACAACCGCTTCATTTAGTACAACTGTCTTGTTGAAGCACCTTTATAGCTCTTTTTTGAGCATGATAATTTCGCTAGTTCTGTACTCTTCAACAAATCCATTCTTTAAAAACATCGTGACTGATGGATTGTCTATGGCGATATCATCATAGAGCTGCTTAATACCGTTCTGTTTAGCCGCATCACAGAGCAAATTTAATCCAATACTGCCGTAGCCCATTTTTCTATATGGTGCGTAGACTATGACGTCTGCAAGATAAATATTCTTATCGCTATCAAAGTGATAGGCGACCTCTCCAATAAAATGACCGCCGCTATCCTTTAAATACCTGTAATAACGTTTATTCTCATGCTTTACAATCCAAAAATCATACCAGCCATGCCAAGTCTCTTTTGGGAAAGGAATTGTACCTCCCCATGCATGGTTATATGACATTGTTTCTTCATCTGCCATCATCTTTTGACGAAACCAAAGATCTTCTAATGACGGTGTATAAAGGGTAATGGGGCTTTCTCTTTCTTCTTTCATCAGTAGGTTCACGCGTCCTTTTCTTGTCTGTTTTTGGAACCACATTTGATGCTCTTAAATGTCTTTTTCAGCCTCTGCTTGAGTCTCCGCTTGAGTTTCCACCGTATCAATTTCAGTGGGCTGTTCATTTTGCACTGTGCTTGTGTAGTAGGTGCTAGATAGTCGATCAAACAAGAATCGTTTGTTCATCAGCATCAGTACAACGGTAATGATAAATAAAAGAATTAAAGCCGCAAACATAATGGGAAATAGCGCAAGGAATAGCATCGAGTCTGGAGTCTTATTAAAATCATTAGTCAATAACAATAGGCCGTCAGGAATCAGATGGAAATAGATTGTGATAAGTAATCCTCTTAGCATAGTGCGAGAAATTCTTTGTTTCTCGTATGAGAGCTTAAAACGCAATAAAGCGCTACCAAGCGTTTTGCCATTAAAAAGTGGGATTACAGCAAAGTAGAGAGCAATAAAGAGCGAAAAAGGGATTGTGGTGTTTGAGAGATTGTAAGGGATGGCCACAATAAATGTATCGATGAGCAATGATAGGCCAACACGGATTTGAGAAACCTGTAAGCCTGCCTCAAGTGCTTCTTCATCAATTTTATCTCTAGAAGGAAGTAGCCACACGGCTAACGCTCCAAGAGCATATCCAATGCAACCACCTGTAGTGTTTTGAATAATATCGTCAATATCGGCAAGGCGATACGGTCCTGGATATAAGCAATAAAGACCAGAGAGCTGAGTTAGTTCAAAGAACAGACTGAGAAGCGCAGTAAGCAAAAGCGTCTTTTTAAAGCTGCATTTGAAATAATATCGAAGGTACATACCAAAAGGTATGAGCATCAAAACGTTAAAAGCAGGAACGTAAAACGTTGGATCCTTAATTGAAAGAGCCCAGGTTGCAGGCTCAGAAATCTCAAAAGGACTTTCTTTTAAGAAATCAAAAACAAAGGAAAAGGGAACCAGATTAAGCATTTGTGTGTAGGTGGTATGCACGGTATCTGGATCTGGCAGGGGCAGAATTACCAGGAAGTACATGGTAAGTAAATACAAGACAAAGGAATATAAAATCAAAGTCCTAAGCTTATTGATAGACCCGTATTTGCGATAGTTGATAATCATATAGGGCAGGGTAATGAAAAATGCCAAAACAGGAAAGACAAGCATGGCAATTTTGATGGAATTTATATATCCCATTGCATCTCCTGAATAACCCTATTTAAATCCGCTTAAGCAGGCAAATGTTTTCCACATGGAAGGTCTGTGGGAATAGATCTACCGGGGTCACACTTACAGGCTTATATGAGCCAATCTCAACAAAGCGCTTAAGGTCACGGGCAAGCGTTGCGGGGTCACATGAAACGTATGCAATAGCACGTGCAGGCTGTTTAGAAAGCTGCTGAATAACCTCAGGAGCAAGTCCTGCACGAGGTGGATCAACAATAATCACATCAGCATCCGTGTCAGGGAATTCTCTACCTGCGTCTCCACCTACTGCGTCAACGTTATCAAGCCTGGCTAGCTCAAGATTGCGGCGCAAATCTCTAACTGCTGGACCATAAGCTTCAACAGCAGAAACAAATCCTGCACGTTTTGCGAGAGGAAGCGTAAAAGTTCCTGCTCCACAGTAGAGGTCCATAGCCTCATCGTCTGGCTGAACGTCCAAACCAGAAAGTACAAGTTCAACGAGTTTCTCGGCACCTTTAGTGTTGACCTGGAAAAAAGAAGGTGCAGAAAGCTGCATCTTCTGACCATCGATAAGCTCGCTCCATGAGCCGGAGCCGCTTAGACGCTCTACGCCTACAACACGGCGTGCCTTACTTGGACCTTTGGTCATAACGCGGACAACACTTGTTGCTTTTACTGCGTCACTCAAAACGCGGGCCACTTGTGTGCGTGGGAAGCCGCTCGGAGCGGTCCAGAGCGCCACCTCAAGCTCTTTAGTGCGTCTAGACACTCTGATGCCAATACGCTCTATATCAAGCTCGTGAGAGCCCGAGAGGTAGGAGAGGGCGCCGCTTACGGCACCAACAGCCTTCTGGTTGCTCTTATCTAAGAGTGGACAGTCTTTAACGCGAACAATGTCCTGTCCGTTAGGTGCATACATACCTACCAGCGTTTTATTGCCATTGCGTTTAAACGCCAGTTCAATTTTATTGCGATAGCCCCATGGTTCGCCAGGGGAAACAATGTCTTTTACCAGTTCAGAAACATCGTCGTGTGAAAAACGCCCAATGCGTTCAAGAGCAGATATCACGCCGTTGCGTTTCTCGACAAGTTGCTGCTCGTAGATAATGTTGCCCCAAGGAGTAGCTCCCGTGAGCGCCACAAAGGGATTGGAGCTAGGCTCTCTGAACGCAGATGCTTCCAAGACCTTTACAAGCTGACCGCGAGAAAACCTGTCTGAGTCCTCGGTAATCTGTACACTGACGGTATCTCCAGGGACGGCGCCTCCAGAGATGAAGACCGTTTTACCTTCTGATGTATGGGCAATAGCGTCTGGACCATAGCTCATACGTTCAACATGTAAGGTGAGCTCAGACACTTAGTAGACCATTCCCATTGCCTCGCGAACCTCGTCAAGCGTGGCGTTAGCAATAACGTTTGCTCGAGCGTTTCCGTCGTGGATGATGTCGCGAATAAGGTCTGGCTGAGCTGCAAACTCTGCACGCCTCTGACGAATTGGCTCAAAGTAGGTGTTAACAGCATCAATGACGTAAGCCTTGAGAGCTCCGCCACCACCCATGCCAATCTCATCAGCAATCTCTTTTGGATCACGACCAGTACAAATGCCAGCAGTAGTAAGCAGCGCAGAGACGCCAGGACGGTTTTCCGGGTCAAAGGTAATCATGCGCTCGGAATCAGTCTTGGACTTCTTGATAAGCTTGGCAGTCTCTTCGGCTGTCATAGAAAGCGAGATAGCATTGCCGTAAGACTTGCTCATCTTGCGTCCATCAAGACCTGGAATCAATGGGGTAGAGGTGAGAAGGCCAGAAACCTCTGGGAACACCTTGCCGTAGCGCTCATTAAAGCGACGGGCAATCTTAGAAGTAATCTCGATGTGAGGTAGCTGATCGCGACCAACAGGAACAATATTTCCTTTGCAGAAAAGAATGTCGCATGCCTGATGGACAGGATAGGTGAGGAGAAGACCGGTGAGAGCATGTCCAGATGCTTCCTGCTCCGCCTTAACAGTTGGATTTCTATGAAGCTCAGACTCGGTAACAAGCGAGAGGAACGGCAACATAAGCTGATTGAGAGCTGGGACTGCAGAATGCGTGAAAATCATGGTTTTCTCTGGATCAATTCCGCAGGCCAGATAATCAATAACCATATTGTAGACATTGTCTGCAATATGCTCAGTGGTGTCTCTGTCTGTAATGACTTGGTAGTCAGCAATAATAATATTGGTATGAACACCAAGATTTTGGAGTCTTACGCGCTCAACAATAGTGCCAAAGTAATGGCCAAGGTGAAGTCTTCCAGTGGGACGATCCCCTGTAAGCATGTTGTACTTTCCTGCATGCTCGGCTAGATCAGCCTGGATTTCATCAGAACGGCGAACAGCTGCTTCATAACTGCCTTCATTTGGCATAGTGACTCCTTGAAGTAAATTAATGCGTGAACTTAGTAAGTTTACCGCATTCCAAGCTATGGTTTAAATAATGAGTTGCTAATCGCTGAAAACGATACGCCGACTTTCGTCGGCGTATCTAACAAGAATGCTTCAATTGAAAAGCCTACGTTTTAGTTGTTTATCAACCTTCATTACTAGCCCCTTTCGTTTGACAGCATCCTTGTGTTATCAATTTGCTTCTTACAACTGCTTTATTAATCAAAGCAATAGTTACAGTCATAAGTATCAAGATGAAGGTCCATAGAAGCGTTTCGAGACAAACTTCAAAATACGAAATTCTTCCAGACTTAAATACATCCGTGGTAGGGAAGATTTCTAAGGCTCCCACTATTGACTTAGAATCCAAATACGTGAGTGGTATCCATTTGATAATTGACTGTTGAAAGTCTCGTGTTAAGAAATATTTAGGATAAAACGGGATGCATAACAGGATGATGACTATAAGAAGAGAAATAGTTGGCTCTTTAGAAATAGTCAATAGCAATTCATAGAAGGTGATGACTAGAATTGAAAACAAAATAATAAGTATGAGCTGTGATGTGATTAATTGAAGCGCAGACGAATAGATAATTTCGCCACCTCTTCTAAATACTACAGGGTAATCTGGTCGTCCTAAACCATTACGGATCAGTGCATATAAGAGTAATGGCGTAATAGAAATAGCGAACGAGATTATTCCTGTAAAAAGAATAGATAGGCATTTTGATATATGAAATCGTACAAAGGTTAGTTGCCTATTTCCCAATAGCTTATTTCTATGACTATTTTTTGCGGCGATGAATGAAAATATACCGATAGCTGCATAGATTGCTAATGGTGTTCTATTTAAAAACAGAGACGCCATCATTTCAATCAAAGGGTATTGTTGTACGTCTTTGTAGAGTGCGCTATTTCCCAATCGCGAAAGATGCTCATAATATAGTTGCTTGGCCTGTAAGTCGTAGATAGATTCCGCAGTTTGACGCCCACTTTGCGCGTCTTCTAGTTGGTTATTTAAGAAATCTAAGTATCTTTGTACAAAATCTAAACTATCCTGACTGTTTGCCAGAGCATAGGTTATTGAGAGTTTTTTAGTTAATTGAATTAAATCATCATCAGAAATCTGTTGTTCTATCCCGCTCTCGTATTCTCTCTTGTAATTTAAATAAGTTTCATTAAAAACCTCACGCGAATTCCAGTCTAAAAACCAGTTAGACACAGATGGTTGAATAAGAATAGAAGAAAAATAAACTGTTAAGACACATATTACTAGCCATGTGAAAGGGTGTTTCAACAATAGCTTTATATTAGATATTAGATGCCACATATAAGCTCCTTATTCAGCTGAGCAGTCAAACAACTTGTGATATAAAGACCTCGATTCTTTGCATGCATCAACTTGCTGTAGGGTTTTGTTTTTAATGAATATAAAAGAGGTACATACTCTATCTAATTCTTCTGGTAAATGAGAGGAGATAATGACGCATGCACCATGTTCTGCCAGTGTTTTAATCAGATGCGAACTATACTCTGCGTGTTGTATATCAAGTGCGTTGAGCGGTTCATCTAAAAGAATGTAAGGCGATTGCGAAACAAAAGCCATGGCAAGCTGTAGCTGCATTTTCATTCCCTGTGAGAACTTGCTAATTTTTTGAGATTTTAGATTTAATGCGTCGAGCATTTTGAGAGGAGTATCAATATTAGCTTCTGATCTCCATATCTTTTTGACAAGTTCCAAGTGGAATTTCCCATTCATTGTTGTATATAAAATTGAATTATCTTCAGGTGAGTAATAGACCTCTTGAGCATAAATATCCGAATCGATAATTGAGATATCATCGCAAGTTATTAATCCTGATTTTAATAAACTGATATCTCCATTTAGAGTTTTCAGCAAGGTGCTCTTTCCAAAGCCATTTGGAGCCATAAGTCCGTAGACTCCTCCTGGACTGAATGAGAATGTAACATTGTTTAAGACGGCCTTGTCTTTATAGCCTATTGAGACATCATTGAGCTTAAGCATTTTTTTATTACACCCACTAAGTCTGCTTGCAATAATTTCCTGAGTTTATTGATTCCGATAGTTATAAAAATAATTAAAACAGCCCACAGCATGAATATGAGCAGTCCATATAAAGGTTGAGGTTGTGCATAGTCAATCTTGTTTGTGAAAAACTGAGTATCTCCAACGAAACCAATTATTGCGCCAATGTCCAAATAACCAATGGGGAGGTACTCTATCCACCCTAAAAGCAGCTGAGGTGAAGAAAGACTCATTGCAAAGATAGATGAACAAATTACAAGAAAGTAGAGCACTAGAGATATAAGAAACTTACGGGTAATAGAGAAAGCACAGATTAAAACTAAGGAGACAAACATGTTAGTTACCGCGGTATATGTAACAGACCATACGGCACACTGGAGAGCATTTGAAGTGTATATAGTTCCTGCCTGAACTAGAACAACAGGGTAAGAAGTTAATCCAATTCCGTTACGTATCAATTCAATGGTAAACAAGGGAATATACGAACAGAAACAAATGCCGGCAGCAATAATCGTAGACGCGCCAATACATCCAGAAAGACGCTGCAGGTAAGGTATTTGATCTTTTCCTAGAAGTTTTTCTCGAGAAGTGATTTGTGCTAAAGCAATGAAGGTTCCAATTGCTGGCAGAAATCTCAAAACAACAGGCAATCTATTTATTGAGTATGAAATTGAGTGTATAGCTGGTAATTTACTCTCAGTCTCATATTGATTACTTAATGGAACTTGCTGCATCTTTTGAGAAAATGCTTTCTGAGCTAAATAATAAAAGTCATTATCGTAGAGTCTAAGAGCTAAATTGTTTGATAACACAAATGAATAGTAGGTTAAGCTTGCTTGATAGAATTGCTCGCTTGTTGTGGCAAGCCTAACGTTTCCTAGCAGCTCTAGTTGCTTTTCAAGAGCTTTAAAACTTTCCGATGAGCGCTGATCAGAGCCATAACTTTCCGCTTGTTTGACAAGATAGTCATATTCATTACTTACGACACCATTTCGAGCAAAATTTATGCTGTATGTATCTAGATTTGTAAAAACCGGAATTAGTAAAAGAGCCGCAAAAACACAGGTAGCAAGCCACAATGAAGGTTGCCTTATAGCCGTTTTGATAAGACTCTTGCAATACCACATATCTCCTCCTCAGATGAGAAAAGATAAGTGCTACTTTGTAAGAACTTTACTCTTATTTGTAATTTTTTACAATATATAGTATTTCGGTAAAAGATTATCTAAGTAAATGTATATAACATCTACTGTTTTCCAAGCTGTTTGCGTTCAAGGGCACGAGCAATAAGGATTTGCTTGCGCAGCTCAGGAATCTTTTTGCCATCCATGGCAGGAGTGCCAGCAAGTTTGTAGGGGATACCTAGCTCTTCATACTTTTTTACGCCCATCACGTGATAGGGAAGTAGATCTAATCCAATAACGTTATCCCAGTGAGCAATGATTCTACCAACGCCAGCAAGTTCTTCTGGTGAATCAGTAATTCCAGGCACTACAACATGTCTGATAAGAACTTTAATACCCCTACGGTTAAGCTCATTGCCAAACGCAAGTGGTCTTTCTGATCCAACTTCGCAAAGACTAATGTGGCCCTTTGGATCAGAGTGCTTGATATCAAGGAGCACTAAATCAGTGTTATTTAGAACGCGCTCAAATTTTTCTGGAGTTTCTGGATTATACGCAACGCCAGAAGAGTCAAGACAGGTATGAATGCGTCCTTGCGGGTCATTATGAGCCGCCTCAAACAGAGCACCGATAAACTCAGGCTGAGCGAGTGGTTCGCCGCCAGTGGCTGTAATTCCGCCGTTTCTATAAAAAGCTCTATTACGGTTAAAGGTGGCAAGAATTTCTTTTACCGATTTTTCTGTTCCAATACCAAATTGCCAGGTATCTGGATTGTGACAATAGGCACAGCGCATGGGACATCCCTGGGTAAATACAACCAGGCGAGTTCCAGGACCATCTACAGTACCAAAGGTCTCAATAGAGTGGACCCGCCCACAAACTGTGAGCGGGTCATTGAGATCCATGTGAGTATCAGAACAAGACATGGACAAGAAATCCTTAGAGAGCGTCGTGGAAGGTACGAGAAATAACGTCGTCCTGCTGCTCTTTGGTAAGGGAGTTGAACTTAACAGCGTAACCAGAAACGCGAATGGTCAGCTGAGGATACTTCTCTGGGTGTGCCTGAGCATCAAGAAGAGTGTCCTTAGTAAATACGTTAACGTTGAGGTGATGACCGCCCTTCTCGGCATAGCCATCAATCATGTTTACAAGGTTGTCAATCTGCTCGGAAGCTACTTCGTTGGACTGCATGTGTTTCTCCTTACGAGTTTGTTGGCGAGAAGAAACGTGTAGATAGATCTTCTCGCCAGGGCTTGTTATTTACGATCCTCAGCACCTTCAGCTGCGGATGGGTTTGCCTCACAGGCGCAATCAATCTTGTTCTCAATCTGAATATCAAGATTCATATCAGAGAAGTCGATGTGCTCAAGGTCAAGCTCACTGCCATGGAAGTAGACGTCAGAGCCCTTACCAAGAGCATTAGGAATGATTGAGAAGGTATTGGAAATACCGTCCTGTGCGTCGTTAAATGGAAGCTTAGCAACGGAGGCTAGAGACGCAACAGCACCGTGGGTATCGCGGTGGTGCATTGGGTTAGCGCCAGGAGCAAAAGGAACGCCCGCGCGGCGGCCGTCAGGGGTGTTGCCAGTAGCCTTACCATATACAACGTTTGAGGTAATGGTCAGGATAGAAGTTGTTGGAACAGAATCACGGTAGGTGTGGTTCTGACGAATCATGTTCATGAAAATCTCAACGATGTCATGAGCAATGGTGTCAACGCGGTCGTCATCATTACCATACTTAGGGAAGTCGCCCTCAGTGACGTAATCGGTAACAAGGCCGGTCTCATCGCGGACAACCCTTACCTTTGCATACTTGATTGCAGAGAGGGAGTCGGCAACAACAGAAAGGCCTGCGATGCCTGTTGCAAACCAACGGTGAACATGCTCATCGTGCAGAGCCATCTGGATGCGCTCGTAGCTGTACTTATCGTGCATGTAGTGGATTGCATTAAGAGCGTTGACATAAACGCCTGCAAGCCAGCGCATCATATCCAAGTACTTGGAGAAGACATCGTCGTAATCAAGGTACTCGCCTTCAACGGCACGGTACTTAGGACCAATCTGCTCGCCGGTCTTCTCGTCACGGCCGCCATTGATTGCGTAAAGCAGGCATTTAGCAAGGTTGGCACGAGCGCCAAAGAACTGCATCTCTTTACCAACGCGCATGGAGCTGACGCAGCAAGCAATTGCGTAGTCATCGCCATGATAGACACGCATAAGATCGTCGTTCTCGTACTGAATGGAGCTGGTGGTAATAGAGATTTTTGCACAGTAGCGCTTAAAGCCCTCTGGAAGCTTGGTAGACCACAGAACGGTCAGGTTAGGCTCTGGGCTGGTACCCATGTTCTCAAGGGTGTGGAGCCAGCGGAAGCTGGACTTGGTAACCATGGAGCGGCCATCAACGCCAATACCACCAATGGACTCAGTGACCCACTGAGGGTCTCCGGAGAAGAGCTCGTTGTACTCAGGAGTGCGAGCAAACTTGACCATGCGAAGCTTCATAACCAGGTGGTCAACAATCTCCTGAATCTCTGACTCAGTGAAGGTGCCACGAGCAAGATCGCGCTCTGCATAGATGTCCAGGAAGGTGGTGTTACGACCAATGGACATTGCAGCGCCATTCTGCTCTTTTACAGCTGCTAGGTAGCCCAGGTAGAGCCACTGAACAGCCTCTTTGAAGTTCTCTGCAGGACGGCTCAAATCAAAACCATAAATCTCGCCAAGCTGCTTAAGCTCTTTGAGAGCGCGAATCTGCTCGGAGAGCTCCTCGCGATGACGAATGGTCTTCTCGTCCATGATGGAACTGGTGCCGTTTTTCTGATTTGTCTTATCAGTGATAAGAGCGTCAACACCATAGAGAGCAACACGACGATAATCGCCGATGATGCGGCCACGGCCGTATGCGTCAGGCAGACCGGTAATGATATGGGAGTGACGGCATTTGCGCATGTCCTCGGTGTAGACATCAAAAACACCAGCGTTGTGAGTCTTGCGACGATAGGTGTAGAAGTCAACAATCTCTGGGTCAACTTCATAACCGTAGGCCTTGCATGCAGCCATTGCCATACGAACGCCGCCGTCTACCATCAGAGCGCGCTTGAGGGGTTTGTCAGTCTGGAGACCAACAATCTGCTCAAGTGGTTTGTCAATGTAGCCAGCCTCGTGGGAGGTGATAGTGGAAACCTTTTTGGTGTCCATATCAAGTACGCCACCGTTTGCGGTCTCTTGTGCAAAGAGATCCATAACATCCGCCCAAAGCTTTGTAGTAGCCTCAGTTGGACCAGCGAGGAAGGAATCATCACCGTCATAAGGGGTGTAATTCTTCTGAATGAAGTCTCGGACATCAACAGCTCTTTGCCAGTTGCCACCGACAAAGCCGTTCCAAGCCTCCTGTGCTGGTGTTTCCTGCATAACACACTCCTTTTTACACGGACAATGTATATATCCGCGTTCATGCTGAGCGTGTTGAGTGGAGCATGGCCGCTCAGCAGTTTACAAATAGCAATCTTGAGACTAATTTTGACAGCAGGTATGTCTTTGGACAAATGACGTCAAATATTAGTTGCGACCTCTAACTTTACTCAATATGTAGTGCTAGACAAGTGACAAATACGCAATATTTTGACAAGTTAGAAACGGTTTACATTTGCGCAGGTCAGGAATTTGCTAAAAAGAAAGCTATATAAAAATTGTTGAGAATTAGTCACATTTATTGCGACAGGTGTCTGTTTCTTCTCCAAATGTCCACAAAAATGTTGTTATTCTTAGCTAGAGGGGAGGCTTTATGGATACTGCGGCATTAGAAAAACAACGTTTGCGAGAAGAACGTCTAGCAGCAAGAGAAGCTCTTTCTGAGCAAGAGAGGTCCGTGCTTGATGATCGCATTACTCAGAAACTTCTTGCAACCTCTGAATATGTAGAAGCAACTACTGTTTTAACGTATGTTTCTGTTTCATCTGAAGTTTCTACCAGGATGATTATTGAGAGCGCTCTACGCGATGGGAAAACGGTGGCGGTACCTCGTTGTCTACCTGGACATTGTTTAGAGTTCGTAGCTATTACTTCTTTAGATCAACTTATTGCTGCTCCTTTTGGTCTACTTGAACCGCCAAAAGAATTACCGGCTTTAACAGAAGAGCAGATGGACGCTTCAATCTGCATTGTTCCAGCGCTTCTTGTTGATACAAAGGGGTATCGCTTGGGTTATGGTGCTGGTTTTTATGATCGGTTCTTGTCTACGTACCCTGGCAAGAAAATTTGTCTTGCTTACCAGCAAAATTTGAGCCAGACGATGCTTCCTCATACAGCATCTGATGTTGCCGTAGATGTGGTGATAACCGAGTCAGATGTACTTACGTGTTCATAAAAAACCTGCTGCAATTTAGCATTACAGCAGGTTTGTGTTTCTCGCCAAATGGCTATAAGCAATTGGTTATGCTTCATCTTTGAGATGAACCGCCATCAGTTGGATTGCTTCTCTATAGCTGTCAATTCCTTTACCAGCAACTGTAGCAAAGCATGCGTCTTTTATATAAGAAATGTGTCTAAAGTCTTCTCTGGTAGAGATGTCAGTAAGATGCACCTCAATCATAGGAATTTGCACCGCAAGTGCCGCGTCGAGCAGAGCAACTGAGGTGTGCGTATAGGCGGCAGGATTGATAATAATGCCATCGTAGCTGCCCAGCGCGTCCTGGATCGCATCAACTAGATCACCCTCATGGTTTGATTGATAACACACACAATCAGAGAAACCTTGAGAGAGGGCTTCTTCCTTACAAGTCTCTATAAGAGTTTTGTAGTCAGCTTTTCCATAAACCTCTGGCTCACGAATGCCCAGCATGTTGATGTTTGGGCCGTTGATTATGAGTAGGCGAGGAGCGTCGAGGTCATCCTCATAGTTGTCTTCAAAGTCTTCTGCGTCTAAGTCAGAGGCAAGGCTGTCAAAGTCTTCTTCGTCTTGATCAAGGGTATTTTTTTGAGTAAGCAAAGAGATTAGCTCATCCACCTCTTCGTTGTGATGAGTGGGAAGATCTACTCGCTTCTCATCTAACGAACAAAAAGTCTTTTCTGGCTCACCCAAAATGTGACTAAGGGCATCGTTTACTTGACACACAAGATTGGGGCCAAAGACTACCTCAAGTCCGTTGGCACCTTTTCCTACAATACCAAGAACACCAGTGGCTGTGGCCAGCTGTTCATGGTCTATAAGCGTCATATCGTTGATAGAAAGACGAAGTCGTGTCATGCACACTTCGTTGTGAGTTAAGTTTTTTGAGCCGCCTATTGCATTAAGAATCTCGTGAGCAATAGCATTGCTGTCCATCGGATATCTCCCCAAATACGACCAAATATCAAACACTTAACTGTTTGATTGGACGTAGCATCCTTGAAGTTTTTGAATACAAACCTACGAGGATTAAGTATAGGGGCTTCAACGTGCCAAAATAACACACCTCTTGTCCGTCCGGTGAACGGTTGAAAAATAACTGTAAACGTTTTCTGTTATTTAAATGCCGTGGCGAGAAGGCCTTTGGCATCAGCTTCTGGACTGCCAAGACAAGAAAAAGTTACGTCTGCCCATGCTTCATAGAGAGGTAGTCGCTTTGCAGCAAGCTCTTGTATGCCAATGCTTTGTGAGAGTGGTCTTCCCGCAAGAGCCAATTGATCAAGGGGACGAGTCAGATAGACAAACTTTCCGTTTTGACGAAGAAGTTGGTAGTTTGAAGGGGTGACAACTACGCCGCCTCCGCAAGAGATTACTGCACCGCTCATGCCAGAAATCTCTTGAATTACTTCATGCTCTAGACGTCTAAAAGCTGCTTCTCCGTGTGTTTGTAGGTAGGCTGCCGCGTCACAATGAGCTTTTTGTTTGATGAGAAGGTCTGTGTCTATCCAGAGACGATTCAGAAGCTTTGCTAGAGCTTCTCCCGTAGAGGTTTTTCCTACACCAGGCATGCCAATAAGCACAATGTTTTCTTTTGAAGCATGGAGGCCACGAGAGATATTTTCTATCTGAGCGTCTGATGCTTCTTGGCTTAAAAAGAGTGAGCTGGCCTTGACCGCTTGAGCCACCAGCATTTTTAAACCGTTTGCGTTTTGCAGCCCCAGACTTTCTGCATCTAAAAGAAGCTGAGAGCGTAGCGGATTATAGATAAGATCAATCACGCATTGCAGGGACGTAAATGAAGCTAGTTCCTCTTTGGCAAGAGGGGAGATGCCAGCGTGAGGAGACATTCCTACTGGCGTTGCATTGACAAGAAGATCAGCGTCATAGTGGGATTGAAGCCGGTCATACGTAATTGCGCAGTCAACAAATGAAGAGCTTACTTGAGGGTTTCTGGAGACTCCCACAATATACGAGCCACTTTTTTTAAGTGCATAGCAAACTGCCTGGCCAGCACCACCAAAGGCTCCCAAAACTATTGCCTTCTTTTGGTTCAAGCTGACCTTGAGACTTTTAACTAGATACTCAAAGCCATACACATCTGTATTGTCTGCTGCTATGAGTCCACTTGCATCTTTTACCAGCGTATTTGCCGCTCCAATAGCTTGAGCATCCTCAGAAACTGAGTCCGCAAGAGCGCAGGCATTCTTTTTGTAAGGGATGGTAACGTTCAAACCATGCCAAGATTGGTTTTTGAGGAAGTCTTTTAGCTCCGAAGCAGAAAGCTCATGAAGCTGGTAGGGAAACGACCCTAACTTTTCATGAATTTCTGCCGACCAGCTATGAGAGAGTTTCTCGCCAATAAGCCCAAAAGGAGCAAAGGGAGCTGTAGGGTTACTTGAGGCTTGTTGCTCAGTTTTAGAGCTCATGAGATGACTCCTGAACTGCTTTTGCAGCCTTCATCAAAACCTCAAGTAACTCTAAAGCATACGGTGTAAGTTCTGGTGAAACAGAGATTTTAACCTGCTCTTTTTTAGCATCTTCTCGTGAGGAATCTAGAACAGAGAGTCCATGTTCTTTTTTGTAAGCACCAATCTGTTTGGCAACTGCAAGTCTTTGCTCAAACAGGTCAAAGATCTGTGCATCAATCGAATCTATTTCCTGGCGTAGTGTCTCTAACTGATTAGTCATTGTGATATCCGTTCTGCTCGGAGGGCCAGGAATACAAAGTATCGAGAAGAGCTAGGGCAAACGCGCTTTCAATGCAGGGAACGGCGCGTAAAACTGCAGTTACATCATGTCTGCCTTGAACCACAAGCTGCTCTGGTTCCATAGTCTGAAGATTAACTGAATGTTGTGGAAGCCCAATGCTCGAGATAGGTTTTAGTGCGCATTTAAACCAGATAGGAGCTCCAGTTGAAATGCCGCCCAGAATGCCTCCAGCATGATTGGTGGTTGGTACTACGAAGCCGTTACGCACTTCGTAGGCATCGTTATTCTCAGAGCCAAGTAAATTGGCAACATCCATACCGCTACCAAATTCTATGGCTTTAACAGCAGGAACACCAAAAACTGCAGCGGAGATAGTATTTTCAAGCCCATGGAAATGAGGGCATCCAATACCTGCAGGAACGCCCGTTGCCACGCATTCTATGATGCCGCCAACGGTATTTTTCTCAGAGCGCAATTCAGTGAGGAGTACACGGGTTTTCTCGCCAGCTTGAGCATCAAGGAAAGGAAGCTCTTGAGGATCAGCTTGTAGCAGTTGACCCATTTGGAGAGCAAGCTGTTTATTGGCCTCAAGAGAGTTGTCTACAAGCTCAAGGGGAGTATCGTTGATGTCCTTTATTTTGAGAACATGAGCCGCAATGGAGATACCTTGAGCACGTAAAATCTGGAGCGCTATGCCTCCTGCAATGCAAAGAGGGGCTGTTAGGCGAGCAGAAAAATGTCCTCCACCCGTTTGTTTGTAGGAGTCCCCCCATTTTGCCCAGGCAGAAAAATCAGCATGTCCTGGTCGTGGGACAAGCTTTGTAGCTGCGTAATCTTGTGGTCGAACGTTTGTGTTAGGCAGCTCCACTGTGAGTGGGGAGCCATCTAGGATGCCCTCTGCTGAAATTCCGGAGATAAACTGCGGGTCGTCAGTCTCTTTACGCGGGGTATCCCAAGGATGCGATGGAGATCTTCTTTGAAGGAATGTTTTGAGGGCTGCTAAGTCAACCACAAAACCAGCAGGTAGGCCTTCAATGGTGCAGCCGATTTTTGGAGCATGGGATTCGCCAAAAATAGACACTTTTACTGTTGTTCCAAAAGTTGAGGTCATCATTTATGACTCCATACTGTGGCAGACGCCACCAAGCTGCTTAAAGTGCTCAAAGAAAAGCGGATACGACTTATTGATTGCTTCGGCGCGGGTGATGACAACAGGACCCGTTGCATACGAAGCCAAAATAGTTGCCATCATCACAATGCGATGATCATTGCACGAGTCTACAATGCAGCTAGCGGGCTGTTTTCCTCCGGTGATGACCAGCGCTGTTTGATCTTCAGAAAGGGCTGCGTCCACACCAAATGCTCTCAGAGTGCTGCAGATGCTTTGGACGCGGTCGGACTCTTTAAGGCGTAAGCGTTGAATATCGGTAAGCTTGCTAGTCCCAGGAATAAACGCAGATAGTGCAGCAAGTACGGGAGCAAGGTCACACACTTCGGATACAGAAATAGTAAACGGACGCAGGTGATCCATCATACATGCTGCGCCTTTTTGCTGGCGAGAAACTCGAGCACCCACAAGCGATAACGCAGCCAAGATAGCTCTGTCTCCCTGGACACTTTGCATCGAGAGTCCTGTGACCTCTATGCCTTGACCGATGGCGCCTGCAGCAAGCCACGGAGCGGCGTTTGACCAATCTCCCTCAATTGAATAAACGCCTGGACAAACGTAGTGTTGCGGTTCAATGGTATAGGTGGTACTTGAGGCGTCAAACGTGGTGGTAATGCCAAAATCTTGCATGACTTGTTCGGTTATAGCCAAATAGTCTTTTGACTGGATAAGTCCTGTAATCTGAATAGTCGAAGAGCTGCTCAACAAAGGTAAAGACAGCAAAAGTCCAGAAATAAATTGAGAAGAAATATCTCCTGGTAGCTCAAACGAACCACTCGTAAGCTGACCTGAAACCTCAAGGAACTTCTCGCCCTGCCAGGTAAAAGACATGCCATGAGCAGAAAGCTCTGATATAAGCGGATCAAGAGGTCGTGAGAAGAGTCTTCCTTCTGCAGAAATTGTGGCGTTTATGTTCAGCGCGCCCAGAAGGGGGAGTAAAAACCTGAGCGTGGTGCCAGATTCTTTACAGTTGAGCTTTACACTTTGGGGACGATTCTGACCCTTTGCAGGAACAACTCTAAATCCCTGTTTGGTTCTAGCAATGGTTGTACCCAAAGCTTTAAGACAATCAACGGTTACTTGAATGTCCTCTGAGATGTAAGGACAGGTAATGTTAGTAATACCGTTTGCAAATGAAGCGCAGATAAGCGCGCGATGAGCGCATGATTTGGACGGGATTGCCTCTACCGTTCCAAATAAATCATGAGGAGTTATTGAAACATCCATACTGTGTACGCTCCGTATCTACTTGCTTGATGTAAGAATACCGCAGTTGAGTGTCAGAGAAGGATATGGTTAAAATGTTTGAAGATTAAAGGAGGAAACAAGTGAATAAGCCTTTTAGTGCTGTAACTCAGGTTTTACGTGGTTATACATACAATCAGGTTAAAGCTGTAGTTGAGGTTCTTGTTGATTCTCCTGTACACAACGTTGAAGTAACTATGAACACGCCAGAAGCTGCTGTGTTGATTCAGAAACTATCAAGTGAATATGGTTCTGATATCAATATTGGCGCTGGTACGGTGCTTACTTTTGAAGATTTGCGGACAGCCCATAAAGCGGGCGCTACGTTTGTTTTAGCACCAACGCTGCTCACTGAAGAGATGTTTGACTACTGCAAAGAGCATGAGATCTTGAGCGTTCCGGGAGCGTTTACGCCAACAGAGATTGCTCATGCATTTGCCCTTGGTGCTGACATTGTCAAAGTATTCCCAGCAAATGAGGTTAGCTATGGGTATGCTAAGAAGGTATGTGAGCCTCTAGGAAACTTGCCTCTTATGGCAGTTGGCGGCGTTACAACAGACAATATTGCTGAAGTATTTGCTGGTGGATACTCCTATGTAGGAACTGCTAATGGCATCTTCAACAAAAATGACATCTTAGCTGAAGATAAAACCGCTCTAAAACAGTCAGTACGCAAGCTTGCAGAAGAGCTAGAGCGTCTAGGACGTTAGTCTTCTTTTGCCAACTCAATAAGTTGTTTAAGCTCTGCAAATGACTTGCGTTCAATGCGTACATCACCAATACCGTAGATAAGTGCCACATCAATAGAATCCGCATGGCTTTTCTTGTCATGAAGTGCAGCAGAATAAAGCTCTTCTACATCAAATGACGTGCTGGTAGGAAGCTCATAAGCTTGTGAGAGCATGGTGATGCTCTCTGCGTCTTCAACAGAACAAAGACCAAGCTTGGAACAGGCTTTTGCCATCATGGCCATTCCAGCAGCAACACAGGAACCGTGTCCAAGCTCAAAGTTGCTAAGCGTCTCAATAGCATGGCCAAGTGTATGCCCAAGGTTGAGCAGTTTTCTTGATCCTGCTTCTTTGAAGTCTGCTTCAACAACCGATTTCTTTATTTCAATGCACGCTTGAATAAGCTCTTGTCTACACGATACATCGATGACCTGCACGGGGTTTCTCGCCAAAGAGATTTTATTGAAGAGCTCATATCCCGAAAGTACACCGTATTTAATGAGCTCTCCGCAGCTATCCTGCAAAAGTGGTGCAGGGATAGAATTCAGCAGCTCAAGGTCAACAATAACGGCCTTGGGGTTATAGAAGGCTCCAACCAGATTTTTTCCAAACGGCAGGTCAATGGCCGTCTTTCCGCCAATCGAGGAATCAATCATTGCCAAAAGCGAGGTGGGAACGTGGATGAGCGCGCAGCCGCGCATGTAGGTAGCTGCAGCAAATCCCGCAAGATCGCCAATAACGCCTCCGCCAAACGCCACGACAATGTCTTCTCGCGTAAAACGGTTTTCTGCAAGGACGCTTACCAGCTTTTGATATGACTCAAAAGATTTTGCATGCTCACCTGTGGGAACTTCGGCAGTTGTGACAGAAAAGCCAGCTGACTCTAACGAGGCGAGAAGTTCTGCGCCAAAGAGCTTGTTTAAATCTGGATGAGTGACTACAAGAATCTTTGAACCCGAGGTGCAGGAATGAATAAGGTTGCCGGCCTGCGCAAGCAGGTGATGTCCTACATGAATTTGATATGAGTCGGATGTTAGGTCAACAGAAATAGTATTCATGAGCTCCTCATTTGCTGGTTGTATTCATTTTAGCATGGGAAAATACCAGAAGAAAATTACGCAAACCGTTACAAAAGGCAGTAAGTAGGCTGGGGTATACTTATGCACCATGACTCCGTAGCTCAGTGGATTAGAGCGTTTGCCTCCGGAGCAAAAGGTCGTGGGTTCGAAACCCACCGGGGTCACCACGTGCAAAAAACCGGCCATCACTGACTGGAGATTGTTTATATGTCATTGCAAGATACTGCAGGTAAGAGCAGCAAACGTTTTGAAGAAACGTATGAAGGTCTGACGTCAAAAGAAGTTGCAGAGAGAGTATCTGCGGGTAAAGTCAATACTAATACAGACGTCAAAACCAAATCTATTGCTCAGATTATTGCAGAGCACAGCTTTACGCTCTTTAACATAGTTAATGTTTTGATGGCGCTGCTTGTTGTTGTAACGGGACAGTACAGAAATGCACTGTTCATGAGCGTAGTTCTTGCAAACTTGGTCATTGGTATTGTGCAAGAGATTCGTGCAAAACGCATGGTTGACCGCCTGTCTCTTATGACAGCTCAGAGTGTTTGTGTAATTCGTGACGGAAAAGATACCTTTATCAAACCAGACGAGCTTGTCATCGATGATCTTGTGCGCTTGAAGACGGGCGATCAAATTCCTGCTGACAGTATTCTTGTGTCAGAGCACGTAAGCGTTGACGAAAGCCTTCTAACTGGTGAGGCAGAGCCCGTGCAAAAGACCACGGGAGACGAGCTTCTTTCTGGTAGTTTTGTCGAGAGGGGCAGTCTTGTTGGTAGGGTATGCCGTGTAGGCCAGGAAGGTTATGCTGCGCGTATTAACGCAGAAGCTAAGTTTGTAAAAGAGATCAATTCAGAGATTCTTACCACCATTAAGTCGATTATTCGCGCAGGTTCCATTGCATTGATTCCGCTGGGTATAGGTCTTTTTGTTCGCACCTATTTCATAGGTAACGCCGATTTAAATGAAGCGCTTCTTTCGATGATTGCTGCCGTTATTGGCATGATTCCTCAAGGACTCGTTCTTCTCACCAGCTCGGTTCTTGCTATTGCAACCATTAGACTTGGCCAGAAAAATGTTTTGGTTCAGCAGCAATACTGCATTGAAACGCTGGCACGCGTAGATACCCTTTGTTTGGACAAGACGGGCACTATCACCACGGGAAACATGGAAGTTGCTCGTGTTTTGGATGCTTCGTTTACGCCAATTACTGAGGCTGCGGGTGCTTTGCAAGCAGCTGTAAACGTTGTCGGCGCAAACAAAGATGACGCTAACGATACAGCTACGGCAATCCTTGCGTACGCATCCAAGCAGGGGATTCAAAGCAAACGTCCTTCTCGCGTTGTGGCGTTTTCTTCCAAGAGAAAGTACTCCGGCTGCGTCACTGAGGACGGACAGGCATTTGTTATCGGTGCAGCTCAGTTTGTGCTTGGTCCCGAGGCGGCAGACGTTATCGCATCGTCCGATGCATTTGCGTCCATTGAACGCGTGCTGGTTGCCTGTACCGTTGATGGATTTGACCAGAATGATACTTTCCAGGGAACTCCTCAGCTCCTAGGTTACGTAGTGCTTAGGGATCAGATTAGAGAGACCGCTCCACAAACCATTGCATACTTCCTCGACCAAGGCGTTGACCTGCGCGTTATTTCGGGCGATGACCCTCGTACCGTCTCGGCTATTGCTGAGCGAGCGGGTGTCCCTCATGCCAACGGCTGGGTAGATGCAACTACGCTACACACAGAGGCAGATATTGCTGCAGCTGTTGAGAAGTACCACGTATTTGGTCGCGTTACGCCAGAACAGAAGCGCGAGCTTGTTATTGCACTCCAGAATCATGGTCACACCGTTGCCATGACCGGCGACGGCGTCAATGATATCTTGGCGCTGAGGCAGTCGGACTGTTCTATTTCTGTTGCTTCTGGTTCTGCTGCAGCTAGAAACGTTGCAGAGATTGTTCTGGCAGATAACGACTTTGCGCACATGCCAGAAGTTGTTGCCGAAGGTAGGCGCTCTATCAATAACCTTCAGCGATCTGCTGCGCTCATTCTCGTAAAGACGGTTTATACTGCGGCTTTAGCGCTCTATTGCATTATTGCGCCACCATACCCCTTTATTCCTGTTCAGATGTCGCTGCTTTCATTTGCAACCGTTGGCCTGCCATCGTTTGTGTTGGCGCTTGAGCCAAATCACGATCGCGTAAAGGGCAACTTCCTGGTCAACATTTTGCGCAAGTCACTACCTGCTTCTATTGCAGTAACTATCACGCTTGCGCTTCTTATGACCGCAGGTCATCTGTTTAAGTTGAACCTGTCTCAGGTGTCTACGATGGCGCTTATCACCACCGCAACAGTTAGTTTTGCGCTGCTTAGAAGGATTTCTTTGCCGCTCACCAAGCTCCGCGTTGCGCTTCTTGTTGTATGCATTGCCATTGTGGTTGGCGGATGCACGGTAGCGCAGGACTTCTTCCGTATTGCACCTCTCACCCCACGCATCTTGCCGTACTTGGCAATTTGTTTGGTGATTTCCGTTATTATCTTCAACAGAATTTCCGAGCGTTACATTCACAACTATACAAAGGATCGATTCTTTGACCTGGTTGTGAGATTAATGGGAGGAAAGTCAACTTATAGCTCTTCTGCTGATATAAACGATTAAACTGAAGCACAAGCAAAGAGTTGTGGAGGGTGTATGCGTTGTCCAAACTGTGGATCTGAGGTCGATGAAGGGGCTTTAACCTGCCCTCATTGTCAGATTGATCTAAGTTTGACTCAAAGGATTCCTGTTACTCAAGCTGAGTGGTGCCCTCATTGTGGCGCCTTAGTTGGCGCTGCTGCAGAAAGCTGCCCCAAGTGTGGCCTTCCTTTGCCACAGGCAGTGCCTGCTTCTCGTCCAGCTCGAGCCATCAGGCCCACACGTAACATCAAGCTTCCAGAGATTGATACCGCTTCAGCACCTGGCGAGAAGACCGATCCGCTCGTAGACGCAGAGTATGATGCATCCTCTTCTGTCGCAGCAGATTCTACTGTTTTGCAACAAATGCCAGCCGACAACGCTGACCCAGACACTACCAGCGCGTTTGCCTCGGTAAGTCGCAGGCCAGCTCCTCGCTTTGAGTCTGCAATCCCTTCCGAGCCTTCAAAAGAGAACCTCCCTGAAGCTGAAGGAATCCCTCGTACGCGCGTTATTCTGCTCTCAGCACTTCTTGTTACCTCGCTGGTAGTGGCTGCAATCTTTGTCATCACGCACCCGTGGGACCCTCAGGCAACCGACAATCGCGCAAAGGTTGAAGCGCCAGTCTCATCTACTCCTACCACCACTCCTGTTGCTCACCTTACGGGTCAAGATACCAGTGCAACTCAGCAAAATACAAGTTCGGATGCTGTTTTTGACGCACTTGATAGTGATTATCAGAAGCTTGGAGACCTCTCAAAGCGTCTTGATGATAACGAGAAGACCTTTGATCAGCTTTCCATTACTGGCTCTGATCAGGAGCGCGCTGATGCTCAACAGGAAGCAGAGCAGATTTCGCTGGATATTAGTAACGTCATCTCTGACCTATCTAGTCTTGATGACTCCAACGGAAACTATCGTCAGACTATTGAAAATCTCACCAAACTGGGTAACTGGCTTCGTAATCGCTCCGATGCTTTGAGTGAGGGATGGAAGCGCTCAGTTGCTTCTAACAATCCTTCTCAGGACAAAGACAACATCTTGGCGCCAGTTGATAACATCAGAGACTCCAGCGGCTCCAGCTCATACCAGAAACTTTTTGATGAAAATTACGTGAATTGGAAGCCACAAAAGCAGTAAATCTCTACCGTTCAGCTGCTTTAATTTCAAAAATCTCATCATACTGGTAAAATAATTAGGTTAGAAAAGAAGTTCTTTATTACTAAGGGTTTCTCGCGTTTTTTCTTCTCTTAGATGTAAAGAAGCTTGGAGGAATTATGTTTGGACTTGATCCATTGTATACACCAGCGCGCCAGGTTACTGGTACTGAGGTCGCCGTCTTAGATACCAACAAGGGAATCATTAAGGTTCAGCTTGACGGTAAGGGCGCACCTATTCATGTGGCAAACTTCTGCGAGCTTGCAGAGTCTGGCTTCTATGACGATACCAAGTTCCACCGTCTTGTTCCTGGCTTTGTTCTTCAGGGCGGAGACCCAAACACTCGCGAGATGAGTGTTGAGGATGTTGTCTTTGGAAACCCTGGTCCTGACGGAATTCCTGGTACTGGTGGTCCTGGTTATCGCATCAAAGAGGAGTTCAGCACAAATCCTAACAACTCCCACGTTGACGGTGCCCTTGCTATGGCTCGTTCTCAAGATCCAAACTCCGCAGGTTCTCAGTTCTATTTCTGTCTTGGTCCACAGCATGGCTTGGATTCTGGATACACCGTATTTGGCACAACTATCGAGGGAATGGATGTCATTTCCCAGTTAAAGGTTGGCGATATCGTCAATTCCATTAGAATTGAAAACGCTTAAAGCCAAGTCGCACAGACTCTTGGAGGATATTGTGAATCATCAGGCATTTGAGTTAGGTAAATCTGCATATGATCAGGGCGACTGGTTTGTAGCTATCAGTCAGTTTGATGTGGTTAAAGAGCCAGGCGAGGTAAACGGTCAGATTGACCACCTTCTTGGAAACGCTTATATGAAGCTTGGACAGTTTGATTCCGCAGCTTCTGCTTACAAGTCCGCTCTTGCTGACGCTTCCTACGGCAAGGTTGGCGCTCTCTCTACTAATCAGGGTCGCGCTCTTCTGGCTGCTGGTAGGGTACAGGAGGCTATTGCTGCCCTTACTAACGCTGTCCAGGACGCCTCTTACGCAACTCCTTATAAGGCACAGCTTGCTCTTGGTTCTGCATACGAGAAGATCGGTGATATTCGCAACGCCGGCATTGCTTACAGAAACGCTGCAGTTGACGAGAAGAACCCTAATCCTTCATCAGCACTTTGCAGCCTAGGCGCATGCTTCATGGGTCTGAACAGGCCTGTTGATGCTGTTGAGGCATATCGTACCGCTCTTGATTTTGCTAATCCTCTGGATAATTCCAATAAGATTTATGCAGATCTTGGTCTTGCATACGTTGCAGCAAATCGCATGTCTGAGGCAGTTGACGCTTTTACTCACGCAACCGCAGATGGCAGCTTTGTCCTGTCTAATCAGCAGCAGTCTGCTTTTGATGCTGCTCGTAAGGCTATTACTGCAATGGCTTCTGGCAAGCCATCTGAGACTGATGCCTTCCTTCAGGCAGCTGGCTATGGTGCCTATGATCCACTTGATCCTACAGGTATGTCCGGCGAGCTCATCCCTTCTGCAGAAGACACTGGCTTCTTCCAGATTACTGAGCAGGAGATTATTGAGCAGGATAAGAAGGACAAGAAGATTAGGCGTAAGCATCGCCATACCGGTCTTAAGGTCTTCATCACTATTCTTATTTTGCTTATCTTGGCTGTTGGTGGCGCTGGTTATGCTTACTATCGTGGCTATGGATGGCCAACCCAGCAGTCTGTTGTTCAGGATATTTTCAACGCTAAGGCACAGGGCACCGATATTGGTCGCTATGTCTCTAGTTCTGTCTCTAGTACAACGCTTCAGCAGATTTCCAACAGCCTGCCAACAAGTTCCACTGTTACCATCAACGGTGTTGACCAGAGCATGACTCACTCTACAGTTAATGCTTCTGTCAGTCTTTCTAATGGCGGCAACGTTGACTACACCATTGAGCTTGTCCGTGATGGTATTGGCTGGAAGGTTGCAAGCGTTACCACTTCGTACGTAAGCCAGAATAACCAGAACTCCGGCACAACTTCTGGTACTAACGGCTCTAATTCGGGAACTACCTCTGGAACTAATGGATCTAACTCCTCAAATTCCTCTAATAGTTCCTCCAGCTCTTCAAAGTCTGGTAACTAGTACTAAACTGTTTTAACCGTTCTTTCTGCAGGATAATTACGCACATGCGTAGCACGTTTGATTGGATATCATGTCTATCTTCGATTCGCTCTTCGGAGAATATGGCGGAGACCTAGCCATCGATTTGGGAACTGCAAACACCCTTGTTGCAGTTCGTGGTCAGGGTATTGTCATCAATGAGCCATCGGTTGTTGCAATCGATAAAAGTGAGAGCCGCGTTTTGGCCGTTGGCGCTGATGCAAAGCGCATGATCGGTCGTACTCCTGGCTCCATCATTGCTGAGCGCCCTCTTAAAGACGGCGTCATTGCAGACTTTGATGTTACTGAGGTCATGCTTCGTTACTTCATCGAGAAGGCACGTGAGCGTAAATATCCTTGGTCACCACGTCCACGTGTAGTTGTTTGCGTTCCTTCTGGCGTTACATCTGTCGAGAAACGCGCTGTTTTTGAGGCAACTATTCAGGCAGGTGCCCGTCAGGCATTCTTGATTGAAGAGCCTATGGCAGCAGCTATTGGCGCAGACCTTCCAATTGAGGATCCTACAGGTTCCATGGTTGTAGACATCGGTGGCGGTACTACTGAGGTCGCCGTTATTTCCATGGGCGGCATTGTTGTCTCGCAGTCCATCAGAACTGCAGGTGACGAGTTTGACCAGACTATTCTTGAGCATGTTCGTGATGCGTATAACCTCTCTATTGGTGAGCGCACCGCAGAAGATATCAAGATCAAAGTTGGCTCAGCTGCTCCTCTTGCAGAAGAGCTTGACGTTGAGGTAAATGGTCGTGACGTCATGAGCGGTCTTCCAAAGACAGTTCGTATTGAATCAGAAGAGATTCGTCGTGCCCTTGATCGTCCTCTTGATGAGGTTACCAAGGCTGTTAAAGATGCGCTTGATGTAACTCCACCAGATCTTGCTTCTGACCTTATGTACTACGGTATTTTGCTTACTGGTGGTGGCGGAATGCTTCGTGGTCTTGACCAGAGACTTCGTGAAGAGACTGGCGTGCCTGTTAACGTAAGCCCAACCGCTCTAGAAAATGTTGTTACCGGTTGTGCAAAGGTTCTTGAGGCTAACGCGTTGTCCGGTGGATTTGTTCAGAGTGCAGGCCAATAAATATGCCATTGTCTAATCAGATCCAGGGCGCTTCATCAGGCCTTGGATCTAACAATAATAAGCATACGGGCGGCCGTAGTTTTATTATTCTTTCGCTGCTTTCAATTGTGTTATTGACGGTTAGCGCTCGTATGGGTGCAGGGGGACCGCTCGAGATGGTTCGAGGCGGCTTCTCTACTATTACCATGCCTTTTAGAATGGCAGGTTCTGCTATTGCTATGCCTTTCCAGGGCATTGGTAACATTTTTAGTAACTTAACAGCAGACCAGCAAACGCTTTCTGACCTTAAGGCAGAAAACGAGCAACTGCGCTCAAGAAACGCAGAGCTCGAAGAGACAAACCAGTCTACGCAGCGCCTGCAGGGTCTTCTCGACCTTAAAAATACTTATAACCTGCAGTCTACAGGCGCTCGTGTCATCTCTGGCTCTACTGACTCGTTCAATAACACCATTGTGATTGACAAGGGAACTTCGTCGGGACTGGCTGTTGGCATGCCAGTTGTTGATAGCGGCGGCGTTATTGGCCAGATTATTGAGTGCGGTCCTACAACTTCTACTGTTCGTCTTATTACTGACGAGAAGAGCGGTGTGGCTGCAATGGTCCAAAGCAGCCGAGCTCAGGGCATGCTTATGGGTTCCGCTTCAAGGCAGATTACCCTTAACCTGATCAACACCAACCAGAAGGTTGCTGTAGGCGATACGGTAGTTACCAGTGGTCTTGGTGGCGTGTTCCCTAAGGGCCTTCCTTTGGGTAAGGTTACCAGTGTCGAAGCAGCGCCAGGATCGCTTTATTACACCATTGTTATTGAGCCTTTTGGAAATGTCAGTACTAACGAAGAGGTAATGGTTATCACGTCTCTTTCTGAGGAGCAAAAGGCTACCGCAGATGATATTGCAGAGGCAGATAAGCAAAATACTCCAACAGCAACTAATTCTGACAGTAAGGATAAAGACTCCAAAGACGGATCTTCGGGATCTTCTTCAAGCAACTCTTCTGGCAGTGGTTCTACAAACAGCACAACAAATTCCCAGCAGAATGCAACAGTTGCTGCTCCAACGGGTAATACACAACATAACAGCGGAAGAACAGATTAAGGGGGATGTATGCAGGTTTCTGATAGAAATAAAAACACACGCAGCATCACCATTCTTGCTGTTGTTTGCTTCATTCTGCAAATTATGCTTACACCACAGGTTTCTTTTGGTGGGGGAGTTATCAATTTTGCACTGATTTTCTCGGCAGCTATTGCCCTAAGGTATGGTGGCAAAACTGGCGTAGTAAGCGGCTTTATTGCAGGTCTAATCTATGATCTGACTTCTGCCAATCCCATTGGCCTCATGGCACTCTTACTTGTGGTGAGCTCTTATTTCATGGGCCAAGAGGTTAGAGACAGAATTTCAGGCAATTTTGGTACCTCTATGGGTTTTGTGGCGCTTCAGACCTTTGGCGTTACCTTTATGTATCAGCTTATTAACTCTTTGATTGGCTCTGGTGGCAACTTCTTTGAGGGGCTGCTGTTTAAGTCTTTCCCTACCATGTTGTTCACTATTTTGGCTGCTCTGCCTGTTTTCTATGTGCTTTCGCATTCCCAAAGATCTCACTCTTCTTTGGGTGGAACAACGCTCTATCGCGGATCTCACCGAGCTCCACAGCGCCTTAAATAAGGGGATAGTATGAATTTCACCCTTGTTATCCTTGCTTGTTGCGCTGTCGCAGCAATTGGTTTGATCATCATATACCTAACCTTTGGTAGAAAAGACTCGCCATTTACCTTTGATATTGGTGGTGGCGCGCCTAAGGCTTCTGGCGGTTCTGATGGCTCTGCCGAGAAGACCCTCTCGTCCAGACTTATCGGTTTTGCAATTGCCGTCGGTGGTATGTTTGCCGTGCTTATTGGTCGTCTTTGGACTATGCAGCTCTTATCGTCAGCTGACTATACTGAGCAAGCAGAGCGTAACCGTACGCGCACCGTTACCACCGCAGCACCTCGTGGCCGTATTCTGGACAGAAACGGCGTGGAGATTGTTACCAACAGGCCAAGTCCAACGGTAGTAGCTCGAGCAGATGTTGCAGAAGACTACGTTAAACTGCAGATTCTTGCCAACCTTTTGGGCATGCCCATGCTGGCGGTACGCAGAAAAATTATGGATACTTCCGATGGCGCTCAGGCGCTTCGCACTGTTTCGGTAGACGTATCCAGGCGCGTAGTTGCCTACATTTACGCTCACGGCGCTTTGCTAGACGGCGTTTCAATTGAGGAACGTACGCAGCGCGCCTATCCAAACGGTTCCCTTGCAGCTCATGTTGTTGGCTATACCGGCACCGTTACGCAAGAGCAGCTTGAAAGCAGTAAAACTGCAGATGGCGGCTTTGTGTATGCCCACGGCGATATCGTGGGTCAAACGGGTGTTGAGTATCAGTACGAGTCTGCACTTCAGGGCGTTCGTGGAGAGCAGACGGTGTACGTTGACGCTGCAGGTAACGTATTGTCGCACTCAACGTCCATTGCTCCCCAGAGTGGCTCAGACGTTGTCTTAACCATTGACGCTAACATTCAAAAAGCTGCAGAAGCATCGCTTGTCAGTGTTATCAATACGGTTAGGTCCCAAGACTTCCAGGGCCGTAGTGCAAGCGTGGTTGCGCTTGATTGTACTAACGGTGAAGTTATTGCTATGGCAAGCTATCCAACGTATTCTCCTTCAATGTTTGTTGGTGGTATTGCCAGCTCTGACTGGGATACGCTTTCTTCTGAAGAGGCAAACTACCCGCTGATGAACCGCGCTATTGCTGGCCAGTATCCATCTGGTTCTACCATCAAGGCGCTTACTACCTTTGCTGGACTTAAGTACGGCATTTGTGATGGAAACTCCAGCTGGTATTGCACAGGTTTTTGGACAGGATTTGGCGAGCAGTACGGCATGCACTGTTGGCTTCTTTCTGGTCATGGCACCGTTAATCTGATTACCGGTATTACCAACTCTTGCGACATTGTTTTTTATGAGATTGGTAAGGGCTTCTTCTATAACAACGATCATCCAGAGGGCATGCAAGAGACATTCCGTGCCTTTGGACTTGGTGCGCTTTCTGGTATTGACCTTCCAGAAGAGGCATCTGGCCGCGTTCCTGATGCAGAGTGGAAGTGGAATTACTTTACCAGCTCGCCTGATGATGCTCGTAAGTGGCAGGGTGGCGACAACTGTAACCTTGCAATTGGACAGGGCGATCTTTTGGTAACCTGCCTTCAGATGGCAAATGCGTATTGTGGCATTGCAAATCGAGGTCCAATTTATAAACCACATGTTTTGAAGAGTATTAACGCCAGAAATGGCAATGGCTCTGTTATTGAGTATAAAAACGAGGTCATTCTGACGCCAGAAGAAAAAGATGAGCACCGAGACATTGTTGCTCGCGGCCTGTATGGCGTTGTCTACGAGGAGTCAGCTACTCAGACTATCCACTGGACTAATCTGGATGTTACTGTTTGTGGTAAGACGGGTACTGCTGAGCAGCAGTCTATTGGCGAGCCCGTTGGTTGGTTTGTTGGCTATGCACCTGCAGATAAGCCTCAGTATGTTATTGCTGCAAACCTTGATTGTGCACCTGCTGGTGCTAGCTCTGGTATGTATATTGTTCGAGACGTCTTTGGCGCAATTTATAATCAGCCAGACAATGTTGGTAGGTAAGGAGGCGAGAAACCCATGGCACTTGATTCATCTGCAGTTACAAAACAGAGAATGAACTCACCTTTTAGGAGACGTGGAGGTATTCCTTCAGGCGGTCTTGCCAAGAAAGAGAAGCTTACTGGTAAGAATATCTTGAGTAATCTCTATCTAGCACAGCTTGTTCCCGCGGCACTTCTCGTCCTCATCGGTATTGTGGTTATCTGGACCGCATCGATGAACATTGCCGAAGCTAGTTTTCCTAGGCACCTTCTGGGTATTGGTTTGGGCCTTGTTTTTGCCACACTTATGTGGCGCTATGACTACAGAGCACTTTCAAATATGACAAATGTACTGCTTGTCGGCGTAGTTGTGTTGATGATTTTGCCTAAGATTCCAGGCTTTGGCGTTTCGGTTAAGGGTATGACTGGTTGGGTTAATATCCCACTTGTTGGCTTTAGATTTCAGCCGTCTGAGCTGGGAAAGATTGTCACAATCTTCCTTATGGCTTCGGTGTGTGCTCAGTATAACGGTAAGGTAGAAACGCTCAGAGACTATGTAAAGCTTTGTGGAACATTGATGGTTCCATTCGGCTCCATTATGCTTTTGCCTGACCTGGGAACTGGCCTGATTATTTTGGTTATCGGAGCCACCATCATCATTTGCTCTGGTGCAAAACGTTCTTGGATTCTTGTGACCGTTCTTTTGCTCATTGCTGTTGTTGCTCTTGTTGTTGTGACTTCTATGATTCCTGGTATTCCTCACATTCTTAAGGAGTACCAGATGAAGCGTCTTACCGTCTTCTTGGATCCTTCCGTTGATCCGTCGGGAGACGGCTATAACCTCCAACAGGCAAAGATTGCCGTAGGTTCTGGTGGCTTTATTGGAAAAGGACCAGGTAACGCTACGCAGGCAAGTGGACGATTCTTACCAGAGGCACACACAGACTTTGTTTTTGCACTCTTCTCGGAAGAGTTTGGCTTCCTTGGTGCATTCGTTATGCTTTCACTTTTTGCATGGATGATTTTTGCAACCATTCTGTTTGCCATGAAGACCGAGAATACCTTCTCTAAGCTGGTACTTGTTGGTTGTGCAGCCATGTGGTCGTTCCAGGTTTTACAGAATGTTGGCATGTGTATTGGTATCATGCCTATTACCGGTATTCCATTGCCTTTTATCAGCTTTGGATCAACATCGATGATTGCCCAGCTCGTTTCTGTAGGAATCGTCCAGTCTGTTTACAGACATAGAACAAAGGCGGCATAAGCCATGGCAAAAAGAAACAGCTTGGGCAAACTTGCCACCTCTGTATTACAAGAATTCCGCGGGTCGCTTTCATCTCTAGAGCCAACTTATACGCATATCTACGTTGATTCCCTTGCTTCTGAAGAGGTAATCCTGGCTGTACATTCGTATTTTATGCCAGAGAGAACAGATGCAACGGTGCGCGTCTCTAAGCTTGCCGACGGTGTTTCGTTTGTTTCTGGAGGCATTGGTCGCACGGGAAAGAATGCTGCTATTCCTGATATGGCGGTGATTATTCCTACGCCAACATCACAGTACGAGGACGCCCTTACCATGTTGGTAAGTCATTCAATTCCTTGTGCGGTGGTTGTAGAGTCTGCAGTTGAAGCACAACAAATTGCTGATACGCTCTACAACACGGGGCTTATTAGCATTGTTGCGGGTACCACTGAAGAAGTGCTCTTTGATCGACTCTCTTCATGGATTGCAACGTCAACAGAAAAATCAGTCTCTTTTGCGGCAGCGTATCCTCTTTGTAGAACTCAAGTGGTCAAACAGATAACTGCTGCTTGCGCTAAAGAAAATGCTGCTATTGGTGCTGTGGCGATTGTTCCTGGCTCTGATATGCCGCTGATGACAGCGCGCCAGATTAGGCTGGCACTTGATATTACTGCCGCCTATAACATCAATATGAGTGTTGAAACCATCGCCGAACTTCTCGGCGTTGTGGGCGCGGGCTTTGGATACCGTACGGTTGCACGCACGGTCGCAGGCACAGTTCCAGGATTTGGCTGGGCGCTTAAGGCTGGCATGGGATACGCAGGAACTCACACTACTGCTCGCGTCATTCACGCGTACGCTCGCAAAATTGCCGAGAAACGCGATGGGGTAGCAGCTGATTCTTCTACCAAAACCGGCACTTCGAGTGCTTCTACAGGCGCAAGCGCAACAGCAGATACAAATTCACAATCAAATACCGTGGAGATAGCAACCATACAGTCCCTCGCCAAAAGATAGAAAGTAGACTATCGTGCGTGTTAAACGAGAAAATCTCTTCCATCTCATTGAGCCCATGCTTCCACATGTCGAGAAACCCTCAAGGTACTTGAATCATGAGTGGGGAGCCGTAGAGGAGCAAGAAGGCCCTTTTCACGTTTGCATGGTCTATGCTGATGTGTACGAGGTTGGTCAGCCTAATCTTGGTATTGCCATTTTGTACAACGCTCTCAATAAGGCACCTCATATTTCTTGTGAGCGAGCCTATCTGCCATGGACTGATATGGCAGCGCTTATGCGTAAACGTAACGTGCCTCTGCTTTCTTTGGAGGGCGCTGCACCCCTAGCGTCTTTTGATGTGGTTGGCTTTACGCTTGCACATGAAATGATTGCTACCAACATTATAGAAACGCTTGATTTAGCAGGCATTCCAAAGCTTTCCGAAGAACGTGATGATGAGGATCCACTTATTTTTGGTGGCGGTCCTTCTGTTTGGAACTCAGAGCCAGTGGCCCCGCTCTTAGATGCAATTCTATTAGGCGACGGCGAAGAAGCGCTGGTAGAGATGTGCGAGTGCGTGAGAACTTCCAAGCTTGAAGGAGTTTCTCGCCAAGAGATTTTGCAGAGGTTGTCTGAGATACAAGGTGTCTACGTGCCGTCCCTTTATCAGATTGTGCACGACAATACCTCAACACGCTGGGGATATGCGGTTCCTAAAGAGGGAAGTAGTGCACCAAGCGTGGTTTATAAACGTTGCCTGCCAGATCTTTCAGTAACAGACCCTGTTGCGCAGCGCATTGTTCCGTATACCGAGATTGTTCAGGACAGGCTGGCTCTAGAGATTCAGCGTGGCTGTGCTCGCGGCTGTAGGTTCTGTCAGGCTGGTATGACGTATCGTCCTGTTCGCGAGCGTCCAGCTCAGCAGATTGTGAAAGCAGGCGAGGAAGGCCTTTTGAAGAGCGGCTATGATGAGGTTTCGCTCACGTCGCTCTCTACAACGGATCACTCTCAGTGCGGCTACATTTTGCGCCGTATGAACTCTGATTTGCGTAAGCGCGGCGTGCGAATCTCCATTCCTTCCCAGCGTATGGACGCGTTTGGCGCGGAGATGGCAGACGCCGTTTCTACTTCAAGGCGTGGCGGACTGACGTTTGCTCCAGAAGCAGGTTCTCAGCGCATGCGTGACGTCATCAACAAAAATGTCACTGAGGATGATCTTGAATCGGCAGCTAGAAATGCGTTTGAAAACGGCTGGCGCCGCATGAAGCTCTACTTTATGATGGGCCTTCCAACAGAAACCGATGAAGACATTCAAGCCATTCCCGCAGTTGCAAAACGTATTTTAGATATCGGTCGAGAAATTGGCGGCAAGGGCGTTACGGTTTCTGCTTCTGTTGCCGTATTTGTGCCCAAGTCCTACACGCCATTCCAGTGGGTTGGCCAGATTTCTCGTGAGGAAGCCCAGCGTAGACAGCAGTTGCTCTTGTCGTCAAATCACGATAGGGGACTCAAGATTGCCTACCACGATTCTGGAACGTCCTTGGTAGAAGGTGCGCTTTCAAAGATGGGCCGCGACGGTTTTGATTTGATTTACCGGGCTTGGAAAAATGGTTGTAAGTTTGATGCATGGACCAGCGAATTTAACCTTGATGCTTGGAATACAGCTGCAGAAAGTCTGGGTTTCTCGCTCTCTGATATTGCAACAGAAACCTTTGATATCCAGGCAAAACTTCCGTGGGACCATACGTCTCCTGGCGTCTCCAAGGGCTATTTACAGCGAGAATATCGTCGAGCACTGGATGAAGTTACTACACCTGACTGCACGTTTACCTCTTGTACGGGATGTGCGGTATGCCAAACCTTGAAAGTTGACAACGTTTTGATGGGGGTGCGCTCATGACGGATACGCAGATAGAGAGCGTAGCTCCTGAGGTGGTTGAACCGGCGAAGAAAGACTGGCGCGCTGGTAGGCCGCAGATTCAGCCAGAGATTATGACGGAGCGTGGAGCAGAGATTTTTAGACTTCGCGTGGCTTACAAGAAAGATGACCGCCTTGCGTTTCTGGGACATCTTGAGCTTATTGGTACCATTGAGCGCTGTGTTCGCCGAGCTCAGCTGCCATTTAGGGTAGGTAACGGCTTTGCAAAACGCATGGGCGTGCAGTTCTCTCAGGCGCTTCCCGTTGGCGCTTCGTCTGAGGCGGAGTACTTTGACTTGAAGCTCACAGAATACGTGGACCCGGATGAAGCGTTAGAGAGGTTGTTGTCGGCTACGCCTCCCGCGCTTGCTCCGTTTGCTGCCAGCTACGTTGATCGGTCGCTGCCAGCGCTTGAAGCATGGTTGAATGCCGCTCATTGGAGATGTGACATTTTGGGAGAAGGTCTTAGGTCAGACGCGTTGCGTTGGGGGTTTGAGGATCTTCTCGCCAAAAAAGAGCTGACATACATGCGTGGAGACAAACAAAAAGTGGTCAATTTAGAGACAACGTTTGCGGGTTATAAGATTTCTGAGAGCTCATCTGAAACGTGCATTTCATTTGAGCTTGATACGCTCCAAGACCCTCGAGCGGCGCTTAGACCTGCAGTTTTGATTTACGAGGCTCAAAGAATTGCAGCTCAGGCTGGAGTAGATGGCTTACAAGGTATTGACTCGTTGAAGGTATGTCGCGTCTCGCAAGCACATCTTTCAGAAAATGGACTCCTTGTGAAGCCTCTATAACATGTAGTTTTGTCTTGGAATTTTCTGAAATATGCAGTAGACTATTTCGAGTTGTGTTTCTCGCCGAGGGACATGGGACACCGACAGTTTCCCGCGGATGCCACAGGTCACGGCGGCGAAGATCTTTGCTCGGATCTTCAGAAATACAAAGATAGTATTAATCGTTGCAAGAATCAGCAATGAAGGGTTACACACATGTACGCAATCGTAGCAACTGGTGGCAAGCAGTATAAGGTTGCCAAGGGCGACGTAATCAGCGTCGAGAAGCTTGATGCGCAGCCTGGCGATAAGGTAAAGCTTGATGTTCTTATGCTTAACGACGGCAAGAAGGTTGTTGCTGACGCTGCCACTCTTTCCTCTAAGAAGGTTACCTGTGAGGTTCTTGAGCAGTACAAGGACAAGAAGGTCCTCGTCTTCAAGTTCCACAAGCGTAAGCGCTATCACCGCGCCAACGGTCACCGTCAGAACCTTACTAAGCTGAAGGTTACCGCGCTCCCTACCGCTCGTAAGGCTGCTGCTAAGGCATCCGACGAGTCTGCAGAGTAATTGGTCACTTCTGATATTGAGATAGGCAGGTAGCATTTATGGCACACAAGAAAGGTCTCGGCTCTTCCCGCAACGGTCGTGACTCACAAGCACAGCGCCTTGGCGTTAAAATTTACGGTGGTCAGGCAATCAAGGCTGGCCAGATTATCATCCGTCAGCGTGGTACGCACATCACTCCTGGCGTAAACGTTGGTCGCGGCAAGGATGACACTCTCTTTGCACTTTGCGATGGCGTTGTTGAGTTCAAGAAGGGTGCTAAGCACGTCGTTAACGTCGTTGCTGCTGAGGCATAAGTTTTCTTGAACATTCGCAGTTCATTCAAGGGGTCCTTCGGGACCCCTTTTTTTGTTTCTCGCGGTATCTTACGCGTACCGTTCACAGTTTCTAATTTGTTTCTTAATGTATTTCTTGACACAATCTAGCAAAGTAATGGTATTCTTCTTACATTGCAATTTACGCTCTTGGGAGGAGGACATATCATGCGCGCTACATGCACTCAGCAGTGGTGGTGGAACAACTTGTCTTTCTCCGGTCAGCGATGAGTTGCTTCTGCATACGCATTTAGAGGCTCTCGGGTGACCGAGAGCTTTTTTTGTGTGTACGTTTCTTGCTAAATCCGGATGGCGAGAAACCCGTGTTGTTAAAAGTTTTGTTTGTACGTTTTAGTTTTGTGTTAAAGGAGTTTGTATGTCTACAGAAAATCTCAATGAGGTTAACACCGCAGGCACAGAGACAAGATCTGCAGAGCAGGCACCACGTGTTGTTGCTGTTTCAAAAAATGCAGGAGTATTGGACGTTACTTCTCTAGTCCTTGTTGCCGTCCTTATTGCTGCTGGTTTTATTCTTAACCTGACCGTTGGTAAGGCAATTAGTGCTATTGGAATTGGTCCAGAGTTTATTATTTCTTCGTTCTGCCTGGCTATTCTTTTGCTTAAGCCAAACGCTGTCCAGAGTCTGGTTATTGGTCTTATCGCAGCTACCGTTATTCAGCTGACCACCTCTGTCCCTGGTGCTGATTTTGTTGCAGAGGGCGCTGCTTCACTTGTTATGTTTGCTTTCACAAAGTCCGCTCTTGCAGATAAGCCAATAATGCCTGCAATTGGTTCTTTTGTAACCACTCTAATTTCTGGCCTGATCTTTGCTGCTATCGCTATTCCAGCCAAGGGTGCAACAATTGAGCTTTTCTACGTAATGCTTCCTGTCATCGTGGGAACCGCATTTTTTAATGCTATTGTTGTTCAGGTTCTTGCGGCTCCTCTTAAGAAGGTTTTGGGTCGATAAGTTCTTAGATACGCACTTATTTCCTGGAGAACACTGTGTCTATTATTGAAGTTCAATCTGTGTCATATAGCTATCCTGATAGCTCAGTGCATGCTCTGAATGAGCTGTCACTGAGCGTTCAGGAGGGTGACTTTGTAGGTATTGTTGGTCCTTCTGGCGCAGGCAAGTCCACGCTTGCTCTTGCGCTTTCCGGCGCTATTCCTCATCACTTCAGAGGAAGTTTCTTTGGAAAGATTCTTGTTGCTGGAATGGATACCTGCACAGTTGCGCTGACTGATATCTCTAAAATTGTGGGTTCTGTAACCCAGGATATCAACGCGCAGATGGTTGCTTCAATTGTTGAGGATGAACTTCTCTTTGGCCTTGAGAACTTTGCAGTTCCTCATGCAGAGATTCCAGAGCGCATTACCTATGCGCTAGAAACAGTTGGCATTGCCAACCTTCGCTTTAGAGCGATTGCTTCTCTTTCTGGTGGACAGAAGCAAAAGGTTGCTATAGCAGCACTTTTGGCGCTTCAGCCACAAGTTATGGTGCTTGATGAGCCAACAGCAGCCTTAGATCCAACGTCGTCCGAGTTAATCTTCCAGACGCTTTCAGAGCTCAACAAAACCAAAGGTATTACGGTTGTGGTAATTGAGCAAAAAGTTGGCCTTCTCGCCAAGTATTGCTCAAAGATTGCTGTTATGGACAAGGGAACCATCTGCGCTTTTGGCAGCGGAGAGGAAGTGTTTTCACAGGTAGATTTGCTGCAAGAGGTTGGTGTTGACGTCCCTCGTTGCGTGCGTGTCTCAAAGGGTGTCCATGAGTTCTCTCATCAGTCTGAGTATGCTCATCTACTCAGCGAGGCTAATCAGGCTGTCTGCGATGAAACTGCACTCTCGGTTCAGTCAGCTGCCAAGCAGCTTGCGTGTTGTGTTGGGGCGTTGCAGCATCGTAGTATTTCTCTTACAGAGAGTGCTGAATTACCAGCTACTGATGCAGTTGAATTAGCAGGGGAGACGTATCTTCCAAAAATAGATGGTCCTGTGGTTGCTGAATCGAGCGGACCATTTGACAGGATTGGTGTTCTTCAAGACGCAGAGCAGCCAAGCGTTCAATCTGTTCTTGACGTTATCGACGCCACTTTTAAATATCAGGGGAGTACTGATGGTGTTGAGCGCGTCTCCCTCAGTTTGCATCCTGGCGAGCTTGTGGCACTTGTCGGTCAAAACGGCGCAGGTAAAACAACTTTAACTAAGCTGGTAAATGGCCTGTTGCGTCCTCGATCGGGAGACATTCATATTAAGGGTTCTTCATGCAAGGATTGGAAGACGTCGCAGATTGCTCAGCACGTCTCTACGCTGTTCCAAAATCCCGATTATCAGATCTGTAAAGAGAGCGTTCTTGAGGAGATTGCGTTTGGTCTTGAGCTCAAGGCTGTGTCTGCAGAGGATGCGCGCAAGAAGGCGCTTGAAGTAATTGAGCGCATGGGGCTTGATGCAGATGCGTCGCCGTTTATGCTTTCTCGCGGTCAGCGTCAGATGGTAGCACTTGCTTCTGTGGTTGCCTGCGAGCCAGATATTCTTGTGCTTGACGAGCCCACATCTGGTCTGGATTACAAAGAGTGTATGCAGGTCATGAATATGGTCAAATCACTGTGCGAGAAGGGCTGTGCAGTTCTTATGGTCTGTCATGACATGGAGGTTGTGCTGGACTTTGCCACAAGAATTGTCGTTATGGCTCATGGTAGCGTGTTAGATGATGGGGAAGTTACACAGATCTTCTCGACAGATGAGGTTTTGAAGGAAGCATACGTTGAAGCCCCTCAGATGATTCAACTGTCAAAGCTTGCTGGAGCGCATGTGGATTCATCATTTACTGGGCTTAGCAGTGCTTCAGAGGTGCTTGGGGCATTGCAGCATCAGTTTGAGATTGCTCGTATTGCAGCAACGCTTAATGGTAAGGAGGCTCCTCGTGGGTAGTGTTATTGATTACACCGAAGGAACAAGCTTCCTTCATAAGGCAAATCCTGTGGCCAAGCTTGTGTTTGCGCTTGAGCTCTTTGTGGCCGCCTTTGCCGCCCAAGGAACGCTTGAGGTGCTTGCAGTGCTCGCGCTCACTATTTGCGTGGGAGTTGTCTCACAGAATGCTCAGAAGACTTTTAAGCTGGTATTTGGCTTTGCTGTCTTAGGTCTTATCTTGTGTGTTGTACAGACGCTTGTTGCCCCTGCTGGTCAAACGCTCTTTTTATTCATCACGGTAGGTGGTTTGGAGCGCGGCTTTAACGTTGCCCTAAAAACAATTGCGCTGGCACTGCCGCTGCTTTCTATGCTCTCGCTTATGCGCGTAGAAGACCTCATGAATGCGCTGGTAGAAGTCGCGCATGTTCCTTATCCTTATGCGTTTACCATTGCAACTGTTTTGCGCTTTGTGCCTGTCTTTGCTTCCGAGATGAACCATATTATGGAGGCTCAGATGGCTCGTGGCGTTGAGTTTGATACCAAAAATCCAATTAAGAAGCTCCAGCTCACCATGCCTTTGATTGTTCCTTTGCTGGTAAGTTCCGTTAAAAAAGCTGATGCTTCGGCACTTGCGGCTGAGCAGCGAGGTTTCTATTTAAGGAACGCTTCATCTGCATTTAAACGCTATCCTTTGGCTCCATCAGACTTTGCTTTGATGATTTTTGGTGTTGCAGTAATTGTTGTTATCCTCGTGTTCTCATAAGAACTTCTCGCGTTTTCACTGTGCTTCGCTGGTAAATGCCGTAACATTAAGGTATTAGAAGGAGGACACGTGGAAACTTTCACTGATCTTTGTCATATCAACGTTAAAGGTGGAGACGGCGGCGCAGGCTGCATGTCTTTCCGCCGAGAAGCATATGTTCCAAAAGGCGGTCCTGACGGTGGAGACGGTGGTCACGGCGGCAATGTTGTCATTGTTGCAGATGCGCAGCTTTCGTCCCTGATTGATTACCGCTACAAGCATCACTTTAAGGCTGAGCGCGGCACTCACGGTAAGGGTGCTCGTCGTCATGGCTCTGACGGACAGGATTTGCTGCTCAAGGTGCCTCTGGGAACCGTTGTGCGCGAGCTTGATCCAGAAACGCAAGAGCCACTCTACGAGATTGCCGATCTTACTACTCCAGGCGAGCAGGTAGTTGTTGCTCCTGGTGGTAATGGCGGCCGCGGTAACATTCACTTTGTTACCTCAGTAAGGCGCGCGCCTGCGTTTGCCGAGAAGGGCGAGCCAGCCCAAGAGCACTGGATTGAGCTTGAGATGAAGCTCATGGCAGACGTGGCCTTAGTAGGCATGCCTTCTGTTGGTAAGAGCTCTCTTATCGCACGCATCAGTGCAGCTCGTCCAAAGATTGCTGACTATCCTTTTACCACCCTTGTTCCAAACTTGGGCGTTGTTCGTGCACAGAACGGTCAGTCGTTTGTCTGCGCGGACGTCCCTGGTCTTATCGAGGGTGCCTCTGAGGGTAAGGGTCTTGGTCATCAGTTCCTTCGCCATATTGAGCGCACAGCGCTTATTGTCCATATGGTAGATGTTACCGGTGGCTATGAAGGTAGAGATCCTGTAGAGGACTACCACGCTATTAACGAGGAGCTTAAAGCGTACGCTTCAAAGCTGGCTGACCGCCCTCAGATTGTAGTAGCAAATAAATGCGATATGCCTGGTACAGAAGATGCTATTGAGGCTCTCAGAAAGGCTGCAGAAGCTGATGGTAGGACTTTCTTTGCCATCTCTACCGTAACAGGTTTAAATCTTGATGATTTTGTTACTACCTGTGCTGCAGAAGTGGCAGAGCTCCGCAAAGAAATTGCCATTACTACGCCAACGGTTGACCGCAGTGAGGCTTGGGAGCATCAGCGACTTCGTCGTGATAACAAGCTTCGCATTGAGCGAGAAGAGCGTCATGCGTGGCGTGTCTCCGGCGGTCAGATTGAGCGTATGGTTATTCAGACCGATTGGGACAATGATGAGGCTGTGGCATATCTACAGCGTCGTCTTGATCGTATGGGTCTTGAAGTACAGCTGGCAAAGGCTGGTGCAGTTGACGGCGATGAGATTCGCATTCTTGAGCTCACCTTTACCTATGAGGATCCAAATAAACCAAATACAGATGGTATAGAGATTCCTGATGAGGACGTCTCAGATCAGCAATTTGAAGATGTTGAGTTTGAAGAGGCTCCATCTGATGCGTCTCATGTAGCTGAGACTTCTTCAGAAACTGAGTAGAGTATGGCAGCGGACGTCTTAAATAACATGCACCCTGGCCTGCCTCGTTTGGGACAGGATAAAAACCGCACCTATCGTCTGGGAATCATGGGTGGAACCTTTGACCCCATACATAACGGTCACTTGGTAGCCGCTGAGCAGGCATATGATGACCTTGATCTTGATGTGGTTGTCTTTATGCCTGCTGGACGCCCTGCGTTCAAACAAAATAAGGGAGTTACCAGGGGAGAAGACCGTTACTCAATGACGCTTCTGGCAACCTCAGATAATCCTCATTTTGTTGCTTCTCGTTTTGAGGTGGATTATGAGGGCATCACCTACACCGCTGATACGCTCAGAAGATTGCGTAAGGTATATCCCTCTAACGTTGAATTTTTCTTTATTACTGGTGCAGATGCAATTGCTGATATTGTCACCTGGAAAGATGCACAGACCGTAGCTGAGCTTGCTCACTTTGTTGCTGCAACGCGTCCTGGTTATGAGCTGAGTCGTGCTCAAAAGGTTATTGCAGACTCACCTTATGACTTCAAGGTAACCTATCTTGAGGTTCCCGCACTAGCAATCTCATCAAGCTACTTGCGTAGTAGAGTTCAAAATGGTCAGAGCCTCAGATATCTAACTCCCGATTCTGTAACAGGTTACATTCACAAGCATGGGCTTTATGGCGCCGACACAACACCACTCAATTAAGTGGTCAAGCCAAAGCGACCCGCTGCTCAGAGTGACATACGTTCGTATCGGGGCAGTGTCAAACAGGTGGAGATCAGGTTTGACTCAACAATTTGTAGGACATAATGGAAAGAACACTTATAGCAAAAGATATTGTCTACACCGCAGAACAACAGGCGCTTATTGATCAGCTTGAGTCTGATTTGAAGAGTCATATGTATCACAAGAACCCTAAGCGTTTTGCGCATTCTATCTCTGTGGGACATTGTGCAGAAACGCTTGCGCAGGCTTATGGTGCAGATATGTTGAGCGCTCGCGTTGCAGGTATTTTGCATGATTGGGAGAAACTTCTTCCTGATGCAGAAACTATTGAACTGGCAGAGCGCTTTCGTATCCAGACAGAAGCTCCTTATCAAAAAATCGTAGGGCTCTTACATGGTCCTCTCGCCGCAAAAACGCTACCAGCCATCTATCCTTGGCTTTCTGAGCAGATTCTCAGCGCCATTCAGAAGCACACTGCGGGTGACCGTCAGATGAGCAAGCTAGACAAAATCTTGTATGTAGCTGATTTTATTGAGCCTCTGCGTCCAAACTTTACATCGGTCGAAGAAGCAAGAAACGTATATTTACGTGGCGGTTCTCTCGATGAGCTTTATGAGACGGCGTTTTGTAGCGTTATGATGTATGTGATTTCATCAAGGAGTTATTTGTATCCAAACTCAATTGCCCTATACAATGAGATGATTGAGAAGACATCTAAGTAGCCTGGCTACATGAGAAAACGGAGAAATTCATGGCTGTAACTTCACTTGAGCTTGCAAAGACTGCTGCAATTGCAGCAGATCAAAAGAAAGCTGAAGATATTCTGGTACTAGATCTAACTGGTCTCAGTGATGTTTGCGATTACTTTGTTATCTGCACTGGTGGAAATGCTCGTTTGGCTGACGCTATTGTTGATGAAGTTCGCGAGAAGGTCACGGCAAACTGCGGCATTCGTCCAATTTCTACTGAGGGTCGCGACGGTCTCAATTGGATTCTTATTGATTACGGTTCAGTTGTTGTTCACGTATTCCAGCCTGAGGTAAGGTCCTACTATCGTCTTGAGCGACTTTGGGCGGACGCTCCTCGTGTAGAGCTAGATATTGAGGGCGCTATGACTTCTGAGATTCCTTATGCCGATCTTCCAGAGGATGCTTTGGCTCCAGCCTTTGAGCTTTCCGAGGATGACCTGGTAGACAATCTTCCAGAATCTGCTGATCCTACTGAGTAGGTTGAGCGTCCTAGATCTGCTCGTTTTTGCCTGTAGGCATGGTGTCTGAAACGCGATGCTCAAAGCGTAGGTCTCTACCATACTGCACAGCATCTGCGCCAAATTTATCTTTGAGTTTATCGGTTACCTCGGAGAGATGACGTAAGTCACTCCGAGGTTTCTTTTTTGTTGCGGGTCCAGAGGCTGCCACATCAAACGTGTCTTCAAATTGATCAAAAAGAGACGTTTGAACAGGCTTACTCTGTGTCTCATCTGTAAATGAACTAATGCCAACACCAAGAAGTCTTACTGGTTGGCCTTCTTTCCAAATGGTTGAAAGAAGGCCAACGGCAATCTCTGCAAAGAGATGCTCATCATCAGTTGGAGTAGACATTCTTTTTTGAGCGGTATGGGACTCTGTTGCAGAGGCTTTTACCTTAAGCGTTACGGTATAACCTTGTAACTGTTTTCTGCGAAGACGTCTGCCTACAACACCAGAGATGTGTCTGATGGCTTCTTCAATTTCTTGTTTCTCAAACAAATCTGTTTCAAAGGTTCTCTCGTTAGAAACAGACTTAACGTCACGAGGCTGGGCAGCTTCATGAACTTCTGAAACTTCTTTTCCTTGCGCGCGCAAAATCATCTTTGAAGCTGTATTGCCAACAAGGGAAGTTAGGTACGATGCATCTGCTCTTGAGAGCTCTCCAAGCGTTTTGATTCCCTGTTGATGAAGTGTCTTTGCCATCGCAGGACCAATGCCGCTCATTGCTTCAATGGGCAGTGGCGCCAGAAAGCGACCTTCTGTACCAGGAAAGACTGCAGTAAGACCACGAGGTTTTTCTTGTTCAGAAGCAATCTTGGCAATCGTTTTATTTGTTCCTAGACCAATGGAACAGGTAACGCCTAGCGCAGCAACTTTCTTTTGTATGCGCTTACAGATCTCCAAAGGATTTTCTTTAGAGAATCTGCCCGGAGTGATGTCAAAAAATGCCTCATCAATAGAAACCTGCTCAACAAGGGGAGTCTCATCTTTAAGAAAACCCATTACAAGAGCACTCATTTCTGAGTATCTGTCATAACGTCCTGAAGTCCAAATTGCTTGCGGACAGAGCCTTACTGCAGTAGCTGAAGGCATGGCAGAATGAACGCCAAACTTCCTTGCTTCATATGAGGCGGTTGAAACAACGCCCCGTTTGTGAGGAGAACCTCCTACAATTACTGGTTTTCCACGCCACTCAGGATGATCAAGTTGTTCTACAGACGCAAAGAACGCATCAAGGTCAAGAAGCCCAATAGCTTTACCATGCCACTCAAAATCACACGATTTACGTGCGTTTTTATCTGATATGTCCTTTGATGTTTCCATAGAAATAGTATATACTTTTTGTACAAATAGAACAAGTGTTTCATAAATAAATTACGAGTACTTTTTGAAGAGAGCAAATTTATACTTTTCGAGGTTAATGCGTTGTTGTACACTTGTAACCCGATTTGTGGCTTTGCGGTGCAGCCCATCTAACATCCGAGGCACCGCTCGTATGGAGGAGTTTTCATTGGCAGTTAAGATTCGTCTGGCCCGTCACGGTGCCAAGAAGCGTCCGTACTATCGCGTAGTTGTCGCTGATGGTCGTATGCCTCGCGATGGTCGTTACATTGAAGAAGTCGGTCGTTATAACCCACTGACTAGCCCTAAGACGATTGATATCAACCTCGAGAAGGTTGACGAGTGGGTAGCAAAGGGCGCTCAGCCAACAAGCGCAGTTTCTCACCTCATTGAGATCGCTCGTACTGGTGCTCCAGTTGCAGAGAAGAAGACCAAGCTCTCCAAGAAGGCACAGGCAAAGGCTGCTGCAGCTGCAGAGGCTGCTGCTGAGGCTGCTGCCGCAGCTGCTGAGGAGTCCGAGGCTCCAGAGGCTGAGTAAATCGTGTCTGAATTCACAGAGCCCACTGAGGTAGACGCTGTCGATCAAGACATTCAGGAGATGCCTTCTGACAAGGTTGCTGATCTTGTCGAGTACATCGTCTGTGGTCTTGTCGATAATGAAGATGCTGTTGCACTCGACGTCACCGATCGCGAGGATGGAGCCTTGATTGAGGTTTCTTGCTCTGAGGAAGACGCTGGACGTGTCATCGGCCGCAAGGGTAGAACCATTAAGGCTATTCGTACTTTGGCTCGTGCTCTTGGCCAGCGTGTTGGCACCTCTGTTGATGTCGAGGTTGTAGGCTAATTTTGCGTAAACACTGGCGAGCAATTGCTCAAATTGTTAAAACGCATGGTAAAAGAGGGGAGGTTGTGACGGTTCCCGTTCACAGCCTTCCTTCTCTTATAGCTGAAGGCATGACAGTTGTTCCTGTTCCGCCTGCGCTTAAAGGACCAAGGAAGTTCTCAGTTATCTCTGTTGAGTCAGATGATAGAGAAGGTAGTCTTGTTACTTTTGAAGATGTAACTACCATCTCTGATGCAGAAGAGCTTGTGGGTAAAACGCTTCTGGTAGAAGAAGATTGTCTTCCAGAAAACTTTGGTCTGGTAAATGTTTCTCTACTTGTGGGTAGAGAAGTACGTGATACAGAACATGGTTCTCTGGGTGAAATTACAGAGGTTCTTGTTGGACCTACACAAAATGTGTGGGTCATTGAGGGGCCTTTTGGACAGGTGCTGATGCCTGCCGTGGATGAATTTATCAAAGAGGCCCCAGCCGAGGGCTCCATTACCGTCTCAATTCCTCAGGGCCTTCTTAGGTTAGGTGAGTAGCATGCGTCTAGAAACGCTCTCAGTATTTCCTGAGGTTTTCTCGCCCTATTTAAATGCTTCTATTATGGGCAGAGCTCAAAAGGCAAATATTTTTGAGTTCTATGCACATGACTTGCGTGACTGGACGCATGATAGGCATCGTACGGTAGATGATGCTCCTTTTGGTGGTGGACAAGGCATGCTTATGAAGCCAGCTCCCATCTTTGAGGCAGTTCGTGAGATTACTGATCAAGCGGAACCTAAGCCCCACGTGGTGTTTTTCTCGCCAGTTGGTAGGCCGTATTCTCAAGCTATCGCCCAAGAGTTTGCTCAAAAGGAGCGCATTCTGTTTGTTTGTGGTCGCTATGAGGGCATGGACGAGCGCGTCTACGAGCTGGCAGATGACGTTATTTCTATGGGAGATTACGTGCTGACGGGTGGAGAGCTTCCTGCGCTTACCGTGATTGACTCGGTTGTTCGCTTACTTCCTGGTGCGCTTGGCGATGAGATGAGCTCACAGGATGAGTCATTCTCCGACGATGGCCTTCTTGAGTATGCTCAGTACACGCGTCCAGCAAACTTTGAGGGGCGAGAAGTTCCGTCTGTGCTTCTTTCAGGAGACCACGGAGCGGTAGCAGTCTGGAGACGACAATCTGCACTTACTCGCACTCGTGCGTGGCGCCCAGACCTCTTAGAGAGCGCTCAGCTCACTGAGAAGGACAGAGCGTATTTAGCAGAACTTGATCAGCAATCTGGTGATGACGATGAGTAGTGGACATTCCAAAGTACTTGAAATTTTTGAATACCTGGTAATTGTTGCAGTTGCTGTTGCGCTGGCGTTTTTTATTAGAACGTTTGTCGCTGAGGTATATGAGGTTCCAACAGGGTCCATGCTCAATACCATCCAGCTGGGGGATCGTTTGGTAGGAGAGAAACTTACCTATCGATTTGGCGGTACTCCGCAAGCAGGTGATGTGGTTACCTTCACCAGTCCTCAGAATCCCGATACGCTTTTAGTTAAGCGCGTCATTGCTACAGCAGGTCAAACGGTAGATTTGCGCGACGGTGCTGTGTATGTTGACGGTCAGCTTATGGACGAGCCTTACACTGAAGGCAAGCCAACCTATTCTCTTGCGGATCGCAACGGTGCCGTAATTCAGAATTATCCGTATACTGTTCCTGCAGGTCATATTTTTGTTATGGGGGACAACAGAACAAACTCGCTGGATTCCAGATATTTTGGAGCTGTTGCGGTTTCTACCGTGACCTCTAAGGCAATGTTTATTTTCTGGCCCTTTGACCATGCTCGCGGGCTATAGTACTTACGTCGGACATTTGAGAGAAAGAACATCATGGGCGCAACACCACTTACGTTTCAAGATATGATTTTGACCCTTGAACACTATTGGGCAGAAAAAGGCTGCACGGTCATGCAGCCATATGACTCTGAGGTAGGTGCCGGTACCTTCCACACTGCAACTATCCTGCGCTCACTTGGCCCCGATGCCTGGCGTACCTGCTATCCACAGCCTTGTCGTCGTCCTGCTGATGGACGCTATGGCGAGAATCCCAACCGCTTGCAGCATTACTATCAGTTCCAGGTCTTGCTCAAGCCATCTCCTGCAGACTCTCAAGATCTCTATCTTGGTTCACTTGCCGCTATTGGCCTTGATCCAAAAGATCACGACGTTCGCTTTGTTGAGGACGACTGGGAGAGCCCAACGCTTGGTGCTTGGGGTCTTGGCTGGGAGGTCTGGCTCAACGGTATGGAGGTTACTCAGTTCACGTACTTCCAGCAGGTAGGCGGTATTGAGGTAGACCCAGTTCCTGTTGAGATTACCTATGGTCTTGAGCGTATTGCTATGTATGCTCAGGGTGTAGATTCCGTCTATGACCTGGTATGGAGTTACCTGCCAGATGGCACGCCAATGACGTACGGCCAGGTATTTTTGGAGAACGAGCGTGAGTTCTCAACTTATAACTTTGAGGTAGCCAACATTGAGCTTATGCGCGAGAAGTTCGATGAGTATGAGGCGGAGTGCCACAGCTGCCTTGAGCGCAAGCTTCCACTACCTGCGTATGACTGCGTTATGAAGTGCAGCCATGCATTCAACCTACTTGACTCTCGTGGTGCTCTTTCTGCTGTTGAGAGAGCTAACTATATTCTTCGCGTTCGCACCGTTGCTAAGGCATGCTGCGAATCGTATTTGGAGGAGGTTGCTTCTAAGAAAGCACCTGCAGCAACTACTCAGGAGGAGGTGGCTTAAATGGCTGAGGTTAGAGACTTCCTTTTTGAGATTGGTTCTGAAGAGATGCCTTCTGCTCCATTGCAGAAAGCTATTGCTCAGTTCAATAAGCTTGTAGTTTCCGGACTTAAAGACTCTGGTTTGTCATTTGGAGAGGTTAAGATCCTCTCGACACCTCGTCGTTTAACTGCCTATGTAAAGGACGTTGCTGAGGCTACAGAAGAGATTTCCGAGGTCAAGCGTGGCCCTAAGGCAGAGATTGCTTTTGATGCAGAGGGCAACCCAACTAAGGCTGCTGAGGGATTTGCTCGTAAGTGCGGCGTGAGCGCTGATGCATTGACTCGTCGTGTGGATACCGATGGTCACGAGTACGTCTTTGCAGAGCTCAATATTCCTTCAGTTCCTGCCGCAAAGATTCTCTCTGAGCTGGCAACTTCTTGGATTTCTGCACTTGATTGGCCTCGTAGTCAGCGCTGGGGTTCTTTCCATGAGCGCTATGTTCGTCCTGTTCGCTGGCTGTGCGCCCTTTTTGGTTCAGAGATTGTTCCTGTTACGTACGCTGATGTAACTAGCTCAAACACCACCCAGGGCCACCGCGTTCTTGGGCCTGGCTACCATGAGGTTGCAACTCCTGCAAACTATGAGCAGGTACTTAAAGATGCTGGTGTTCTGCTTCAGGAGCAGAGAAAAGACGTTATTCTCGCCGGCATTAAAGAGGTAGAGGCTGCTCGTCCGGGCTCTCACGTTGATATGCCAGAGAAGGTCTTTGAGGAGGTCATTAACCTAACTGAGTGGCCTCAGGTTCTTGTGGGTACCTTTGACGAAGAATTCCTTAACGTTCCTTCAGAGATTATTACTGAGTCCATGCTTTCCAACCAGCGCTATTTCCCAATCTATGACGCTGAGGGTAAGCTGACTCGCGAGTTTATTGTGGTTTCTAACGCAGATCCATCTTGTGCCGAACGCGTCATTGACGGCAACGAGCGCGTTGTTCGTGCTCGCCTCGACGACGCTAAGTTTTTCTTTGAGGAGGACTTGAAGCACACGCTTGATGAGTTTGCTCAGCGCCTTGAGACCGTTGTCTTCCAGGAGAAGCTCGGAACCGTTCTGCAGAAGACCCAGCGTATGGAGGCTCTTGCTGCAGAGATTGCGCTCGACGAGACTTCCAGCACGGAAGAGGCAGAGCTTGCTGCTCGCGCCGCTCATCTTGCTAAGGCAGACCTTGTCAGCCAGGCAGTTGTCGAGTTCACTAGCCAGCAGGGCGTCATGGGTGGTTACTACGCAGAGGCTGCTGGCGAGAAGAGCGATGTAGCTGCAGCTATTCGCGAGCACTATCGTCCTCGCTTTGCCGGCGACGAGCTCCCAAGTGGCCAGATTGGTCGCTTTGTAGCTATTGCTGACAAGCTTGATACCATCTGCGGCATCTTTGCTATCAACGAGCCACCAACTGGCTCTTCCGATCCTTACGCTGTTCGTCGTGCAGCAATTGGTGTCATTGCGCTGGTCCGTTCTACCTCCAACCTTGACCTCAAGAAGCTCATTGCAAGCTCTCTGGAGCTCTACCGTCAGCAAGGTCTTGCTGTTGACGAGTCCGTTCAGTCTCAGGTTGAGCAGTACTTTATTGGCCGCCTTGCATCTATTGCTAAGGACGAGAAGATCTCTGCAGATGCTATTGAGGCTGTCAGTGCAATTGGCGTTATCAATCCTGATGAGTTCCTTCAGCGTGCTCGCGCACTTGATGAGGCGCGTCAGAACGAGCCTGAGCTCTTTGAGGATCTTGCTACTGCTTATGCACGTGCAGCTCACCTCAGTGATGCTTCTCTTGGCGTAGAAGTTGATACAGAGCTTCTCACTGAGCCAGAGATGTCATTGCTCGCTGCTTGCGAAGAGGGCCAGAAGCAAGTGGCTGCTGCTCTTGCTGGTGCAGATTATGCTGCTGCTGTTTCTGCACTGTCTCAGCTGCGTGAGCCAATTGATATTTTCTTCGACAAAGTACTTGTCATGGATGAAAATGATACCGTTCGCCGAAATCGTTTGCGTCTTTTGAACAAGTTTGCCCAGGTATTTAGTAATGTCGCCGATATTAGTGTGCTTTCTCGCAAAAAGTAGAGTACGCTTAGATTGATAAATGTTTGTATCTTTCTGAATACTTGACTGAAAGGGTTACAGCATGAGCGCACTTGACATTGATAACAACTCTCTTGGTGATGGTCTGCCTATCGTCTACGTTTTGTCAGACTCTCGTGGAGAGACCGGTGCCGCAGTAGTTAAGGCTGCTGCTGCTCAGTTTGGCGATGAATCCGTAGAGATTGTAAGGGTTCCAAACATTCATAGCGTTGATGATGTTCGTGCATACTTCAACGAGCATGAAGATGAGAATCGCCCTCGTGCAGTCTTCCACACCTTTGCAGATGGCTCTCTCAGAAGAGAGATTCGTCGTGAGCTTGATCAGCGCCTCATCCCATCAATCGATCTTCTGGGACCAGCGGTAAACGTTATTTCTACGCTTACTGGCGAAGAGCCAAGCCACGCAATTGGCGCCTTCTTTGAGGGAGTTACTCGCTAAGAGAGTGCTGACGCCTCAAAATATCAAAAAGTTAAATGAGCATCCATTTTGGGTGCTCATTTTCTTTATGGAGAATTTCACAATTTGCAACCATAAGTTTACAAATAATTCTGTGAACGGTCGATATTGACCGCTCACCGTTATTTTGTTCAGATGAATCGCGTAGGTTGGTAACATACTATGAATGTGAGGACAGAACCTACTTTGTTTGGTTTGATGTCTTTACGTTCAATCGTGTTGGTGCACGCTTTGCGTGTGACAGTTTGAGAGTTTGGAGTGTTATGTCCGAGAAGCACGTTTACAGCTTCGGAAAGGACCACGCCGGTAACGATGTTACTGAGGTCGCTGGCGCATCCGTAGAAGAGGCAAAGTGGATTGTTGGTGGCAAGGGCGCAAACCTTGCAGAGATGTCTAAGATTGGCCTGCCTGTACCTCCAGGATTCTCAATTACTTGCCAAACTTGCGTTGCTTATTCCAACAACGGCAACGTCTGGCCTGAGGGCGTCACTGATGAGATTGACGCAGCTATGGCTACCCTTGAGGAGCGCATGGGCAAGAAGCTCGGCGATGCAGAAGATCCACTGCTTGTCTCCGTCCGTTCTGGTGCACCATTCTCCATGCCTGGCATGATGGACACTGTTCTTAACCTTGGTCTTAACGATGAGTCCGTTCAGGGCCTCATTAAGCAGACTGGTAACGAGCGCTTTGCTTGGGACTCTTACCGTCGTTTTGTTCAGATGTTCTCTGGCGTTGTTATGGGCGTCTCTGGACAGCTCTTTGAGGATGCAATTGCTGCTAAGAAGGCCGAGAAGGGCGTTAAGCTTGATACAGAGCTGGACGCAAATGACCTTCGTGACCTTGTAACTTGGTTCAAGGGAATCTTTGCTGCAAACGTTGACGTTAAGGAGCACCCAGAGGTCTCCAAGAACGGCTACGCTGTCTTCCCATCTGATCCTTACCTCCAGCTCCGCCTTGCTGAGCAGGCAGTCTTTGGTTCTTGGATGAACGACCGCGCAATCCTTTACCGCAAGCAGAACAAGATTCCTGATGAGCTTGGTACTGCAGTTAACGTTCAGGTCATGGTCTTTGGTAACAAGGGTGAGACTTCTGCAACTGGCGTTGCATTTACTCGTAACCCTGCAGATGGTACTAACGAGCGCTACGGCGACTTCCTGATCAACGCTCAGGGCGAGGACGTTGTTGCTGGTATTCGTAACACTGAGCCTATTGCAGACCTCGTTAAGGTTCCTGCACTCAAGGAGGCAGGCGAGGAGCTCTTCCACGTCTTTGAGATTCTTGAGGATCACTACGCAGACATGATGGACATCGAGTTCACCATTGAGAATGGTAAGCTCTGGATGCTCCAGACTCGTGTTGGTAAGCGTACTGCTCTCTCTGCACTTAAGGTTGCAATTCAGATGTACGAAGAGGGTCGTATTACTAAGGAGCAGGCTGTTTCTCGCGTTGCTCCTGAGCAGCTCGATCAGCTTCTGCACCCACAGTTTGATCCTAACGCTGAGTATGAGACCATTGCTAAGGGTCTTAACGCTTCTCCTGGTGCAGCTGTTGGTGCTGCAGTCTTCTCTTCTGCAGACGCCGAGGCTTTTGCAGAGGCAGGCAAGCCTTGTATTCTTGTCCGTTGGGAGACCACTCCAGATGATCTCCACGGCATGGTTGCTGCAGAGGGTATCCTAACTTCTCACGGCGGCAAGACCAGCCACGCAGCTGTTATTGCTCGCGGTATGGGCGCTCCTTGCGTCTGCGGTGTTGATACACTTCGCATTGACGCTGCTAACAAGCGCTTCACCGTTGCTGATTCCGGCCTTGTTGTTAACGAGGGCGATGTTATCTCCATCGACGGTACCACTGGTGACGTCATCCTTGGTGCTGTTGAGCTTGTTCAGCCAGAGCTCTCTGGTGACCTCCAGACCATCCTTGCATGGGCAGATGAGGTCCGCCTTGACGAGTCCCGTGGTCGCGTCATTGGCGTACGTGCAAACGCTGATAACCCAGCAGATGCTCAGACTTCCGTTGATAACGGCGCTGAGGCAATTGGTCTTGACCGTACTGAGCACATGTTCCTTGGTGAGCGTAAGCACCTCATTCAGGACTTCATCCTTGCAGACTCTGAGGACGTTAAGCAGCTTGCTATCGAGCAGCTTGGCCGTGCTCAGAAGGGTGACTTCCTTGGTATGTTCAAGGTAATGGACGGCAAAGACGTTGTTGTCCGTCTTCTTGACCCACCACTGCATGAGTTCCTTGATTCCCCACGTGAGCTTGACGTTGAGATTGCTCGCGATGAGGAGCAGGGTAAGGACACCGCTGCAAAGCGTGCTCTTCTCGCTAAGTTTGATGCCTTCCAGGAGGCAAACCCAATGCTCGGCCTCCGTGGCTGCCGCCTTGGTCTTGTCTATCCAGAGCTCAATGTTATGCAGGTTCGCGCTATTGCAAGCGCAGCTGCAGAGCTCAAGCGCGTTGGTCTTGACCCTCGCCCAGAGATCATGGTTCCTCTGGTTGGCTTCGAAGAGGAGCTCATCCAGGTCCGTGAAGAGGTTGAGCAGACCATCAAGCAGGTTGCTGACGAGTACGGTGTTGAGCTCAACATCCCAGTTGGTACCATGATCGAGCTCCCACGTGCAGCTATCATGTCTGAGGAGATTGCTAAGCACGCAGACTTCTTCTCCTTCGGTACTAACGACCTCACCCAGACTTGCCTTGGCTTCTCTCGTGACGACGTTGAGTCCGCATTCATGCCTCTCTATCTTGAGCGCAAGATTGTTAAGACCAATCCATTTGCAACCCTTGATAAGGGTGTCGCAGAGCTTGTCCGCATGGGCGTTGAGGGTGGCCGTAAGGGTAATCCTAACCTCACCATTGGTGTCTGCGGTGAGACCGGTGGCGATCCAGAGTCCATCCACATGTACTACAACCTTGGTCTTGACTATGTCTCCTGCTCACCATACCGTGTACCAATTGCACGTCTTGCTGCAGCACAGGCTAAGATTCAGGCTAACGGTGGTCCTCAGAAGATTGCTACTAAGTAGGTTTTCTTCTAGACACACTGCAACAAACTCTAGAGGGCGGCTTCGGTCGCCCTCTTTTGCTAGACAGTAATATCCTGCTATTATGTGGTAAATATGCAGGTACAAGGAGGGTCTATGTTATCCATTCAACGAGAAGATCTTGAAGCTCGTGAGCATCAAATCTTATCTCCTGAGGCGGCTTTTTCTGATCAAAGTAAAGGTCGCGCGATAGCAGAAGAACCTGACCAGTACCGCACGTGTTATCAGTGTGATAGAGACCGCATTCTGCATAGCAAGAGTTTTAGAAGACTTGCTCACAAGACACAGGTTTTTCTCGCCCCAGAAGGGGATCACTATAGAACCCGTCTTATCCATACGCTTGAGGTTTCGCAGATTGCACGCTCAATCGCAAGGCCTTTGGGCTTAAACGAAGACCTTACTGAGGCAATTGCGCTTGGACATGACTTAGGTCATACGCCGTTTGGTCATATTGGCGAGAAAGCGCTTTCGCACGCTATTAGTCTGTATAGGGGAATGGATCCTGAAGCCTCAGAAAATGAGCGTATTTTTGCCCATAACCAGCAAAGTGCTCGTATTGTTGAGTATCTGGAGAAAGACGGACAGGGTCTTAATCTTTCTCATGAGGTCATTGATGGTATTAGATGTCACTCAGGCAATCTACGCGCAGAAACAGCAGAAGGAAGAATTGTTGCCATATCGGACCGTATTGCCTATGTAACACACGATATTGATGACGCAAAACGAGCAGGACTTCTCTCGGAGGAGTATCTCCCAACTGAGGCTCGTGAGGTTCTTGGAAATAGCTCACCTGAGCGCATTGAAAACATGGTTCACGATATTGTCTCTGAGAGCTCTCGCGTAGGCGACATTAAAATGACCGACTCTATGTGGGGTGCCATGATGACCATGAGAGCATTCCTGTTTGCTAATCTGTACGCATCAGGAGACGCAAAATATGAAGAACCCAAGGCATATGACCTCATCATCGAGCTGTTTGATTACTTTGTTAACCATTTAGATGAGGTTCCTGCAGAATATAAGTGTCATGATTTTGATCATCCGGAGATCCAAGTAGCAGATTACGTGTCTGGTATGACCGATAGATATGCAACCAGAGTGTTTGAAGATCTTCGCTTGCCTCGTTCCTGGGGTAAAAGGAGATATGTAAAGTAAGTTTTATCCAAACTAACCCTTGTACAGTGGAAAGTATTCACGTATACTTTCCGTCTGTGTGTTAACTATGTGTCGTTCGCAAGGGCGTCGGCACCTCTAGAGATGAGGAAACAATGGACTACATTCGCGCTATTGAGCGTCAGCAGATCCGCGAGGACATTCCTGAGGTCCGCGTTGGTGACAACGTAAAGGTTCACTATCGTATTGTCGAGGGTGACCGTACTCGTGAGCAGGTCTTCCAGGGTGACGTCATTCGTCTTTCCGGCGAGGGTTCTCGTGAGACTTTTACCGTTCGTAAGATCAGTTTCGGCATTGGTGTTGAGCGTACTTTCCCACTTCACTCACCAAAGATTGCTAAACTTGAGGTTCTTCGCCACGGTGTTGTTCACCGCGCTAAGCTCTACTTCCTGCGCGATCGTGTTGGTAAGGCTGCTCGTCTTCGCGAGAAGCGCTAATCAACTTCATATGCTCTTTAAAGCCGCCTTCGGGCGGCTTTTTTAGTACCATAGTCATGTGGTTTGGAGAAAACATGGCTGATTCTGCTAAAGACATAATTGCTCGTTTAAGCGACGCTCCAGAGTCTGAGGTATACGAACTTATAGCTCGTTATAGCGAAGATCCTCGTAAACAAGTTATCAAAGCGTTGGAATCAGCTAAAAAGCGTATTGAAAAAGAACACGTCGAGAAGGCCCGTGTAGAAGAAATGTATCGCTTTCAGAAGGAGCTTTCTGGGGGCGGACTTGTTGTTGGTGTTGATGAGGTGGGCAGAGGTTCTGTAGCTGGTCCTTTAACGGTTTGTGCGGTGTGTTTACCTGAAGACCCGATCATCTATGGACTAAACGACTCTAAAAAATTAACCGCCACAAAGCGAGAGATTCTAGCGGCACAGATTCAAGAAATTGCTACAGCAATTGGCATTGCTCACATTGCGCCTCATAGAATTGATGAAGTTGGTATGGCACAGTGTCTAAGAGACGCTATGCTACAAGCTGTTAAAAACACAGGTATTGAGCCTGACTGCGTCTTGATTGATGGAAATCCCATGCACATCCATCCTAAAGAGAAGACTCTTGTTAAGGGTGACGCACGCATTGCATCTATTGCTGCAGCCTCAATTGTGGCAAAGGTAACACGAGATGCTTTAATGGTGGCCTACGATGAGGAGTACCCCGGCTATCACCTGGCAGAATGCAAAGGATATGCTTCTGCTGAACACATTGAAGCTATTGGTGAGAGGGGACTTTCTCCCATACATAGAGCTTCGTTTTGTGGAAACTTTGTTAAGACGCAAAGACTGTTTTAATACAGCCAATTTGAGCAATCAGATTAACATTCAGATATAAATTCAAGCCCGTTCATTCCAAGAGGATTGAACGGGCTTTTTCTAGAGGCGCAAATTAATTACATCAAATTTTTTAGTTCCGACAGAATCATTACGCTGCTTGGACAGACAGTGGCCAAGTTAGTGTCAAAGTGCTCCTGCAAACTGAACTCTCCCACAACGAAAGGAGAGTTATGAGCAAGAAAGAAGCAAGTAAGCATGAAGGCGCAACAGCTAACGAGGTGGAGGAGAAGCCTGTACCACAGGAAGATCCAAAGACTCAGGATAAGAGCCCTCAAGAGGATGACGAACAAGAGAGCAGAATTCCGCTAGAAGAGATGTCTTCTCGTCAAATTGGCGAGAAAGGCGAAGAGATCGCTGCAAAATACCTCATCAAAAGAGGATACAAAATTATCCAAACTAACTGGACGTGTCAGATTGGTGAGGTTGATATTGTTGCTCAAGATGGCGATAACGTTGTGCTTGTTGAGGTAAAGACAAGACGTATCTTGAACAAAGACGATAGCATCATGCCTGAACTTGCGGTAAATAAAGCAAAGCAGGAAAAATACAGGACGCTTGCGCTTATGTATGCAGCACTTCATCCAGCGCTCACCTCAATTAGATTTGATGTTGTTGCCATCAATTTGGTAGCTCCAAGTACGGCAAGCTTGAGGCATTTAATTGGGGCTTTTAGCTGGGATGAGCAATGAGCCAAGCAACCATTTGCGTTCATACAGCAACTCTAAGAGGGATTGAGGCAATTCCTGTAGATGTTGAAGTGGGCATTTCAGGTGGCATACCTGGAATTACTATCGTAGGCATGCCCGACAGCTCCATTATGGAATCTCGCTCTCGTGTGCGATGCTCACTAAAAGCTGCCGGATTTACCATTCCTCGATTGCTGGTAACAATCAATTTGACACCTGCAGATATAAAGAAGACTGGCACTGGATTTGATTTGCCTATAGCCGTTGCCATTCTTGCAGCTACTGGACAGATCCCTCAAGAGATTGTACACAACAGGTTGTTTGTTGGAGAGCTTTCATTAAACGGAAAGATCTCTTCTGTCAGAGGTATGGCAGCGTATGCAATGCTTGCTAAGAAACTAGGGATGAAGCTTATTTCTTCTTCGGACTGCAATTTGTTTGGCTCTGACTGGAATCATGTTATTGGAATTCAATCGCTGCTTAATCTGAGCTTAAAGGATCCGTCATTTTGCAAGCCTTTAGCTCAGCGCCAGCACAAGGTAGACAATACAGCTCTGAGCGATAACTTAGATTTTGAAGAGGTTATTGATCAAGAATTAGTAAAACGAGCAATCATAATTGCAGCTACGGGAAACCTAGGCATGCTCATGATTGGTCCGCCTGGCGCAGGCAAAACTATGCTTGCTAAAAGAATTCCAACTATCCTCCCAGAGCTCTCTAAAGAAGAACGAGATGAGGTGCTGTTAATTCATTCTGTAGCAGGCTGTGAGACAGATTCTATTCAGGCAGGAGTAAGGCCCTTTAGATCTCCACATCACTCGGCTTCTGTAGCAGGCATGATTGGTGGAGGTAGACCTGTTATTCCAGGTGAGATTTCCCTTGCTCATAAAGGTGTGCTCTTTCTAGATGAGTTGCCTGAGTTTGCTTCTAATACGTTGCAAGTATTACGTCAGCCTATTGAAGATGGATACGTTCGTCTTGCGAGAGTTGATGGCATCTATAAGTTTCCTTCTCAGTTCCAGCTTATTGCTGCAGCTAATCCTTGCCCCTGTGGTTACTTTGGAGACAAAACACATACTTGTAAGTGCTCTCCAGGAAAGATTTCTACCTATCAGTCAAAAATTGGAGGTCCTTTGATGGATCGAATAGATATTGTGTGTGATGTAGCTCGTCCTTCTTCTGATCGAGTTATTTTAGGAGAGCTAGGACTTACTTCGGCAGGTATGCGTTCTCTTGTTATCTCTGGTAGAGATTTTGCCTCTTGGCGAGAAACCCGTGAAGTGGAAAGTACTTCTCGCCAAAAGTACGTGGAGAGTTTTGATGAAGCAGCGTTGCAACTATTGCATAGATTTGCTCGAGGACTTCATTTAGGAGGTAGAGCAATAACGCGTACTTGCAGAGTTGCACGGACAATCGCAGATATTGCTCACCATGAAAAAGTGACAAAAGACGACGTATCTGAGGCTGTGGCTTATAGGTCTCGTTCTTTGGAGTAGCAATGGAGAGATGGGAGATTTCATCAGAAGATGAGGATTATCCAAAAGAGTTGCTACTGCTCAATCATCCGCCCGAAGTGATATACGGAATGGGAGATAGAAGTGTTTTGCAAGCACCTTGTATGTCGATAATTGGGGCCCGTAGAGCCACTCCATATGGAATGGCAATTGCAGAAATGGCTGGTAGAAGTGCCGCCGATAACAATATTGTGGTGGTATCTGGGGGAGCGCTTGGCTGCGACTATACGGCGGGCATGGCTTCGCTTAGTGCTGGCGGAAAAACCGTTGTCGTAGCAGGTTGTGGCGCTGATGTGACGTATCCAACCACATCACTAGATCTTTTTGAAGCGGCACGAGAAGGAAGGGGAGCGGTTATATCTTTAGATAGGTGGGGAACACCACCTAGACGCTTTGCGTTTCCCAGGAGAAATGCAGTAATTGCAGCATTAGGAAAAGTGCTTTTGGTAACGGAGGCAGGACTTTGCTCGGGCACCATGAGCACTGCCGAATTTGCTAACTCACTTGGTAAAACTATTTATGCAATACCTGGGTCTATCTTTTCTCCAGCTTCTGCTGGCACTAATAGACTAATTGCTGAAGGTGCCCAAATCATTCCTGACGAGACTTCGTTGGGCCTTGCAATATCTTTAGATTTTGATTGCCTAGTTCAGGAACAAATGAAGCATGATAAGAATTTAACACCACTTTTATCTGCACTTATTGCTTCTCCTTCAAGACCCGAAGAACTTGCATGGAGGCTATCAGAAAACGTTCTTACTGTGCTTAATTCCCTGACTGATTATGAAGCTCGTGGAATGGTAAAAAGATTACCGGATGGAAGGTATACTCCTTCTAAAGACTTTTATTTGGACTCGTAGTGTGTGATAGGTGAAAAATGACGCAAAAAGTTACGGTAGTAGGCGCAGGTTTAGCTGGAAGTGAATGTGCCTTACAGCTTGCTTCTCGTGGTATTTATGTAGAGCTCATTGAGCAGCGTCCTGTTGTGTCTTCTCCAGCACATCACACAGACATGTTTGCTGAACTGGTATGTTCCAACTCTTTGAAATCTACTAAAGAAGACTCTGCAGCTGGAATTTTAAAGTCTGAGCTTAAGAAGATGGATAGTTTTCTGCTTCGTATAGCAGAAGAAAACTCTGTTCCTGCAGGTGGCGCACTTGCGGTAAATAGGGAAGAGTTTTCAAAAGCTGTAACTGAGCAGATTAAAAATCACCCCAACATCTTTGTGACTCATGCAGAGGTTACAGAGCTTACTGATGAGCCAACAGTTATCGCTGCAGGTCCTCTGTGCTCTGATAGCTTATATCAAGCCATTTCTAAGCGTGTGGGAACTGACAGAATGTCGTTTTTTGATGCTGCGGCACCAATTGTGTCTGAAGAGTCAATCGATCGCTCAATTGCATTCTCCCAATCTCGTTATGAGGATTTGGGAATTGGCGATTACCTTAATTGCCCTATGAATAAAGAGGAATACGACACATTTGTAGAGGAGTTGCTGGCTGCTAAACGTGTTATTGGACATGATTTTGAGCAGTCTGATTTATTCCAAGCTTGTCAGCCTATTGAGGAAGTGGCAAGAACAGGACATGATTCCATTAGGTTTGGAGCGCTAAAACCTGTTGGACTTATTGATCCTAGAACAGGTAAACGTCCCTGGGCGGCAGTTCAGCTTCGTGCAGAAAATACAGCTAAAACAGCATTTAACCTGGTAGGTTTTCAGACAAACCTTACCTGGGGAGAGCAAAAACGCGTATTTACGCTCATCCCAGGCTTGGAGAATGCTGAGTTTGTTCGCTACGGCGTCATGCATAGAAACTCTTTTGTTGATTCCCCTCATGCGCTTGATAGATCATTTGGAATTCCTGGCACTTCTACTATTCTCGCAGGTCAAATTACAGGTACAGAAGGCTATGTTGAGGCGATTGCTTCAGGTTTGCTTGCAGCGCTCAACATGTATGCTCGTCTGTTAGGCAAAGAGGAAGTCAGGCTTCCTTTAACAACCTCGTTTGGCTCTCTTGTGGGATATGCAACAAATCCAAATACCAAAGATTACCAGCCTATGCATGTTAATTTTGGAATTTTTGAGCCATTGGATGAGCATGTCAAAAGAAAAGACGATCGCCGTCAGAAGATGGCGGAGCGCGCTCATAAAGATTTTGATGAGTATCTTGCCTCTTGCCATGAACTCTTTGATTGCGTAAAGCGTGATTAATGTGGGCATTTCTAAAGTGCGAGGAAGTCTCGTTGAACAATTTATTGAGTATCTAAGTAAGGTCAGGAATCTTTCCGAGAATACTCTGAGGTCATATCAAACTGATCTTTTAGCATTTGAGCAGTGGTGCAGCAGGGAAGGCGTTGAGGTTACTAAGGTTGATCACAGAAACCTTCGTTTGTATTTGGCTTACCTCAAACAAGCTCAATATTCAGCTAAAACGCTTAACAGACACCTGTCTGCATTACGTGGTTTTTACAAGTGGATGCAGCGAGAAAAACTGATTGCAACTGATCCCGCTCTTGCACTTAGTAATCCTCGAGCGCCACGTAATCTTCCACATACCATGACTGACTCTGATGTAAATAGGCTTTTGGAATCATGTGATACCTCAACAGCAGTAGGTCTGAGAGATAGAGCATTTCTTGAGTTTTTGTATGCAACAGGTGCCCGTATTTCTGAGGTAGCAACGCTCAAGCGTGAGCAGGTTGATTTGCAAAATGGAACAGTACGCCTCTTTGGTAAAGGCTCTAAAGAGAGAATTGTTCCGTTATATGAGTCCGCAGTTGAGTGGCTTAAGAAGTACCTTAGGTCTTCTCGTCCTACGCTCTTGTTAAAAGACAAAACAGGGCGTGCACACTCAGCTCTCTTTATTTCTGTCAGAGGAAATGACATGAGCGCTGATTCTTTGCGCAAGGTTTTCTCGTCGTATTTAGTGGCTGCAGGACTTGACAGCTCACTTTCTCCACACGCAATGAGGCATACGTACGCTACGGAGCTTCTTGGTGGTGGAGCAGACTTGCGTATTGTCCAGGAACTTTTAGGTCATGAGTCACTCTCAACTACGCAGGTGTATACGCATTTGTCAGTTGATAGGCTTAAAGAAGCGGCAAAGGCAGCTCATCCAAGATCAAAATAAACCGTGCTTTGTTACGGAAGATCTTGCACTTGGAAGCTGGATGTATTTGTGCAGTATTTGTAGAGGTTATGGTCTAAATTCTTTATAGACGCAGCCCTTGTTTTCCTGTTATACTTTCAAAAGTTGTGTAGAAGCACAACATGCTGTTACCAAACAGCACAAAATCGCACGTACGACTACTTGTTTGCCGTGGTGCCTAACGCTAAGCCAGGTGTTGGGTGGTTTTAACAAGGTTTGAACTCGTACGGAGGAACAACCAATGGAGGTAAAAAATGGCTGCAAAGATTACTATTCAGACTCTTCTGGATGCTGGTTGCCACTATGGTCACCAGACTCGTCGTTGGAACCCTAAGATGAAGCCATACATCTTTGGTGAGCGCAACGGCATTTACATTCTTGACCTTAAGCAGACCATGCTTGGCGCAGACGCTGCTTACACTTTCCTGAAGAATGTTGCATCTAAGGGTGGCCGCGTTCTCTTCGTCGGCACCAAGAAGCAGGCTCAGGAGCCAATCGCTACTGAGGCAGCTCGTGCAAACATGCCTTACATCAACCAGCGTTGGCTTGGCGGTATGCTTACCAACTTTGTCACCATGCGTTCCCGCATTAAGCGCCTTGAGGAGCTTGAGGCAATGGTAGAGGACGGCCGTATGGCAGCTCTTCCTAAGAAGGAGCAGGCTCTTAAGAACAAGGAGCTTCTGAAGCTTCAGCTTAACCTCGGTGGCGTCCGTGATATGACTTCTCTTCCACAGGCTCTCTTCGTTGTTGACTCCAAGCGTGAGGAGAACGCAATTCGTGAGGCAAACCGTCTTCACATTCCAGTAGTCTCTCTGCTTGACACCAACTCTGATCCAGATGTTGTTGATTACGGCATTCCTGCAAATGACGATGCTATTCGTTCCATTTCTCTTATGTGCCAGCTTGCTGCAGACGCAATTCTTGCAGGTAGCGGCAAGGAGCAGATTTCTGCTGAAGAGATGGGCGCTGAGTCCGAGACCCCAGCTGCTGAGTAACTCTTAGCAACGGGTCAAATAATTTAATTATTCAGTAGATTTTTGGGAGGAAAACATGGCAGAGATTACCGCAGCACTTGTTAAGCAGCTTCGTGATATGACCAGCTCTCCTATGATGGAGTGCAAGAAGGCACTCGTCGAGGCTGAGGGCGATATTGAAAAGGCAGTAGACATCCTTCGTACTATGGGCGTTGCTAAGGCAGTTAAGCGTGCTGGCCGTGACACCAACGAGGGCACCATTGCTACTTTCATCAGCCCAGACGGCAAGACTGGCGCAATTCTCGAGCTCTCCTGCGAGACCGACTTTGTTGGTACTAACCCACAGTTCACCGGCTTTGCTGGCGATCTTGCTGCAGTTGTCGTTGAGAGCAACCCAGCTGACGTTGAGGAACTCAAGGCTGCTAAGCTTGGCGACGAGACCGTCGACGAGGCAATCACCGATAAGATTCACAACATCGGCGAGAACATGCGTGTTCTTCGTTTCCAGCGTGTTGAGGCTGCAAACGGCGCTCTTGCTAGCTATATCCACCTTGGTGGCAAGCTTGCTGACATTGTTACCTTTGAGTTCAACAAGCCAGAGACTGCTGAGTCTCAGGACTTCAAGAACTTTGCACACGACGTTGCAATGCAGGTAGCTGCAGCTGCTCCAGTTGCTGCTCGCCGTGAGGATGTTCCACAGGACATCGTTGATCACGAGCTCTCCATTTACAAGGCACAGGCTGCTGAGTCCGGCAAGCCTGAGGCTATTCAGGAGAAGATGGCTTATGGTCGTCTCGAGAAGTACTACAAGGAGTATGTCCTTACTGAGCAGGCATTTGTTAAGGACCCAGATATGACCATTTCTGAGTACGCAAAGCTGCTCTCCAAAAAGGTTGACGACGAGGTTAAGATTGTCAGCTTCGTACGTTTTGCTTTTGGTGAAGAGTAAGACTTTTTACTTCAATTATTTTGAGCCGGTTGTCTTCATCCGGCTCTTTTTTTACCGCGATTCCTGCAAAACTTACGGTGTCGTTTGTTAAAATTATTACAACTATGGCAAACGGAGAGAGCGAGGAAGCTTTGTCTTCAGCTAAATACAAAAGAGTACTTTTAAAGCTTTCTGGTGAAGCATTGATGGGTGAGCAATCCTTTGGCATTGACCCTTCAATTCCAGAAATGCTTGCTAAAGAAATTAAGCCTGTCTGGGAGTCTGGCGTTCAGGTTGCCATTGTTGTTGGCGGCGGAAACATCTTTAGAGGCGTTTCTCAGGCAGCTGCTGGCATGGATCGTGCTCAAGGCGATAACATGGGCATGCTTGCAACAGTAATCAACGCTCTCTCACTCCAAGATTGTTTTGAGCGCAATGGCATGGATTGCCGTGTTATGAGTGCAATTTCCATGGCTCAGGTTGCAGAGCCTTATATTCGCCGTCGTGCTATTAGGCACCTTGAGAAGGGCCGTATTGTCATCTTTGCTGCAGGTACCGGTAACCCTTACTTCACCACTGATACTGCTGCAGCTCTTCGCGCTTGCGAGATTGGCGCAGAGGCTCTGATGAAGGCCACAAAGGTAGATGGTATTTACGACTGCGATCCTGTTACCCACGCAGATGCAGTTAAGTTTGACACTGTCACCTACAAAGATGTTCTCGCCAAAGAACTTAAGGTTATGGACGCTGCAGCAATTGCGCTGTGCAAAGATAATAAGATGCCAATTCTTGTATTTGACATGCAGTCTGAAGGCGTTTTCATGAAAGCAATTTCCGGAGAAGAAGTCGGTACTACTGTCGTTGAGGAGGACTAATGAGCGTTCATTCTGATAAAGCTAAGCAGTCTATGGAGAAGTGCATCGAGGCACTTAAGAATAACTTTGGTCGTGTTCGTACTGGTCGTGCAAATCCACATGCGCTTGATCACATCAAGGTAGACTACTATGGTCAGCCAACCCCAATTTCTCAGCTTGCAGCTATCAAGGTTCCTGAGGCATCTATGCTGCTTGTTGAGCCATGGGATAAGACTGCTCTAAAGAGCATCGAGAAGGCCATTGAGACTTCTGACCTTGGTATTACTCCATCTAATGATGGCTCCGCAATCAGACTTCCTTTCCCAATGCCAACCGAGGAGCGCCGTCGTGAGCTTGCTAAAGAGTGCTCTCAGATTGCTGAGGAGGCTCGCGTAGCTGTACGTAACGTCCGTCGTGACGTTAATGGCAAGATTGAGCGCGATGAGGAGCTGTCTGAGGACGATCAGAAGCGCGAGAAGAACGGTATTCAGAAGTTGACCGATACCTATATTGCACAGATTGAGTCTCTTCTTAAGACCAAGACTTCAGAAATCATGGAGATTTAAGTGCAGTTTGATACAGACAAGCTCGTCCAGTATTTCTCTGACGCACCAGAAGATATCAGTCTTGCTGATATCAATTTAGAAACTATTCCGTCTCACGTTTCCATCATTATGGATGGAAACGGTAGATGGGCTACGGCTCGTGGACTTGACAGAACCGAAGGTCATAAGGCCGGTGTTCTTTCTTTGCGTGAGGCTGTTACTACAAGTGTGCGCCTTGGATTGGATGTTTTGTCAGTTTACGCGTTCTCCACAGAAAACTGGAAACGTCCTCAGCGTGAGGTTGACTTGCTCATGCGTCTGTTTGCAGAGACGCTTCTTAAAGAGCTCCCACTGTTCCACCAAGAAAACGTTAAGCTGCGTTTCTTTGGTGACCTTGAGGCTTTGCCAGAGAAGACCCGCAAGACCTTCCAGCGCGGAGTTGATGAGACCGCACAAAATACTGGTATGACGTTTGCGCTTGCGGTCAATTATGGCTCCCGCGCGGAGCTAACCAGAGCAGCTGTTCTTCTCGCCAACCAAATTGCTGAGGGTAGTGTGTCTGCTGATTCGGTGACTCCAGCAGACCTTGAGAAGAACCTCTATACAGCAGGACTTTCTGATCCAGACCTTTTGATTCGCACGTCAGGAGAGCTGAGGCTTTCTAACTATTTGTTGTGGCAGCTGGCTTACTCGGAGCTGTATGTTACGCAAACTTACTGGCCTGACTTCTCTAAGTGGGATTTTTTGCGCGCCATTAAGGACTATCAGAGTCGCGAGAGGCGATTCGGAGGAGTGAAATAGTGGTGGACAATACGCGCGATTCCAAAAAGCCTACTTCCAGGATTGATACTGACTCTCAGCTAAATCCTGAAGAAACAGGTAGTGTTGGAATTGATAGACAGATAGAAAAGCTGGAGATTCGTCGCTCACTTAAAGAGCTGCAACGATCTGCTGGTAACCTTATGGGCCAGCGAGTCCGTGGCGTTACCGAAAAGCTTTTGACCAGAACTCTGTCTGGCGTAGTCTATGCAGCTATTGTGCTTGCTGCTCTGTTTGTGGGCAAAGAAGCCACCATTGTTTTGATTGCTGGTATGGGATGGCTGTGCTGCTCTGAGTTTTTCCACATCTGTCGCATGGGCGGACGTATGCCAAACGAGCCTCTTGGCCTTGTTTTCTCGCTTATTTTCCCCATAATTGCGTATTTTGGTCATGTCTTTCCGCTGGCATTCTCCCTGCTTTTGATTATCCTTTGCGGACTTTGGTATGTTTTTACACCACGAGCTAACCTTGCAGACGTGGCAGTTACAGCTTTTGGACCACTGTATACCTCGCTTTCACTTTCAACGGTAGTGCTTCTGAGGTCCACAGAGCCCAGCTTTTCTATTCCTTGGATTACGCTTGCTGTCATGCTCTCTGTGTGGGCTAACGATTCATTTGCGTATTTGTTTGGATCTAAATTTGGCAAGCATAAACTGGCGCCGAGGATTTCTCCAAATAAGAGTTGGGAGGGCTTCTACGGTGGTCTTTTAGGTTCAATGCTTGTGTGGTTCTTGATGGCAGTTTTTGGTGCAATTAATATGAATCCACTGTTTGCGCTGCTCTTTGGTGTAACAGAAGGCATCTTCTCTGTTGTTGGAGACCTCTTTGAGTCTCGCATTAAGCGAGGAGTGGGCCTCAAGGATTCTGGTTCAATTATGCCTGGTCATGGTGGCCTACTTGATAGAACCGATTCGATGATTTTTGGAACTATGGCGGCGTTTCTTCTCTTCCAGCTTGCCGTGCTCTTTAGCCAGGTCAAGCTACCTATTGCGCTGCCGTTTGGAGTATAGGTTTTGAGCATTTTTGAAGATACCGCGCCTCGTGCTGTAAGGCATGAGCCTCTGCGTGTTGCTGTCCTTGGAGCTTCGGGTTCTGTGGGTATGCAGACGCTTGATGTATGCCGTCATTTCCCGCAAAAGGTGGAGGTTGCAGCCCTTGCGGTGAGGTCGTCGGCTGAGTTTGCCGTGAAGGCAGCAAATGAGTTCAACTGCAAATATGTTGCTTTTGCCGATGCAAGTGTCAAGGGCAACGTTCTTCTCGACGCACTGCCTCAAGACTGCAAGGCAAGCTTTGGTCCTGAGGCTGTTCAGGCGCTCGCTGTGCTGGATGAGGTTGACTGCGTGGTCAACGCAGTGGTGGGAGAGGCTGGCATTTACGCTGGTCTTGCCGCTGTAAAGGCTGGCAAGGTGCTGGCATACGCCAACAAGGAGTCCATTGTTGTTGGTGGAGACCTTCTGATGCCGCTGGTTAAGCCTGGCCAGCTCATTCCTGTTGACTCCGAGCACAGTGCCATCTTCCAGTGCCTTATTGGCGAGAATCCCGCTGACATCCAGAGGATTTGGCTTACCTGTTCTGGCGGTCCGTTCTTCGGATATTCTCGTGAGCAGCTTAAGCACGTCTCGGCCGACGACGCTTTGGCGCATCCAACCTGGAAGATGGGTGCCAAGATTACCATCGACTGTGCCACGCTCATGAACAAGGGCCTTGAGCTCATTGAAGCTCACCATCTCTTTGATACTCCAATGGACAAGCTAGAGGTGCTGGTACATCGTCAGAGTCGCATTCACTCTATGGTTGAGTTTGTTGACGGCTCTGTTAAAGCGCAGCTCGGAGCCTCTGATATGAGGCTGCCTATCCAGTTTGCGCTGAGCTATCCACATCGTTGGCCTGCAATTGCAAAGCCGGTTAAGTGGCAAGAAACCACTCCTCTCACAGGCGATTATGCTGACGAGAAGACCTTTGGATGCCTAGCTCTTGCTCGTCATGCAGGAACTGTTGGAGGAACGCTTCCTTGCATTATGAATGCAGCTAATGAAGTTGCTAACCATGCATTTAGACGAGGAAGATGTTCATTTCTTGATATTGAGCGCATTGTTGCTGAGACTATGAATGCCTCTGAAGTTCAAAGGGTAGAAGACCTTCAACAATTGACGCTTGTAGACGCAGAGGCACGAGCTTTAGCCCGTTCTTTTGTGGGATAGGAATTTTGTGAATTTGATAGCTATTCTTTCACCAATTTTTTGGGGACTCTTGGTCCTCTCGCTCCTTGTATTTGTTCACGAGGCTGGTCATTACGGTATGGCTCGCCTGTGTGGCGTCCGTGTTACTGAGTTCTTCTTGGGCATGCCGTTCAAGTACAAGCTTTCTCATAAGAGCAAAAAATACGGTACTGAGGTTGGTGTAACGCCACTTCTTTTTGGCGGCTATACGCGCATCTGCGGTATGGAAGGCGAGCTTGATGAGCTGCTTCCACAAGCTCTGATGAGCGTTCAAGAGGCGGGCTCACTTGAGGTTGGTTCTCTTGCAGCAAAACTTAACTGTGAGGATGAGCGCGCCTACAATCTGCTGTACACCCTTGCAGATTGGGGCTCCATTGAGCTTGTCAAAGAGTCAGATGAGCTAGCGCACGCCACGTTTCAGACGCTTGCGAGAGATGCTGAACTTCGCTGTGAGTATGATCGCGGTCACAACTTTGATCTTGAAGGCTCTACAGCAGCAGGGGAGCCTCGTGTTCCACAGATGTCCGCTGATGATTTCTTTGCTCAAGAAAAGGCCCATACGTATGTTGGTGTAAATGTTCCCAAACGTTTGCTCATGATCTTGGGTGGACCTTTGGTCAACATTGCGCTGGCCTTTGTGCTGGTTGTTGGCTCTTTGATGTTTGTTGGTATTCCTGCTGCTCAAAATAAGGCTCAGCTTGGATCCGTTGAATCTGGCTCTCTTGCTGCTATTTCAGGCCTTACTGCCGGAGACACTATTCTTACCTTTAACAAGGTAGAGGTACATACCTGGGAAGACCTTACTGCTGCTATCAAAGATGCAATGTCCAATGGAGGCAAGGATATCCCAGTCACGTATGAGCGCAATGGCATTCAGCTTGAAACTACCATTAAGCCGGTTTTGCGCCCTGATGATAAAATCATCGGCGTGACACCTGTCATGACCACCTATCACTTCTCGTTTATTGAGGCATCAGCTGCAGCTGTATCGTATGCCGCGCAGGTTGGTCAGTTTGCGCTCAGACTGCTCATCCCAACGCAGACCATGGAAGTTCTCAATCAGTCGTCTTCCGTTGTTGGAATTTCTGTAATGGCATCAGAAGCTGCTGCAGAGGGTTTTTCGACTCTTATTATGCTGGTAGCAGCTATTTCCATGTCACTTGGATTCATGAATCTTTTACCTATTCCACCTCTTGACGGTGGAAAGATTCTGATTGAGGTAATTCAGGTGATAATTAGAAAGCCTCTGTCTATCAAGGTTCAAAACATTTTGTCTTATATTGGACTGGCGTTTTTCCTGTTTGTCTTTGTTGTTGCACTGAGAAACGATATTCTTCATTTACTTTTTAGGTAGCTGATTTTATGTCTGAGATTGCTCGCACAAAAACTCATCCCGTCATGGTTGGATCTGTCCAGGTTGGTGGCGGCGCTCCCGTTTCCGTTCAGTCTATGTGCACCACTAAAACAGATGATCCAGATGCAACGCTCCTTCAGATCAAGGGGCTTGCCGAGGCAGGGTGCGAGATTATTCGCGTGGCAATTCCAGACGCAAAGGCCCTCGATGGCTTTGAAGAGATTTGCAAATACTCGCCACTTCCTGTTGTTGCCGATATTCACTTTGACTATAAGCTGGCGCTTGAAGCTTCAAAGCGAGGTGCTGCTGCGCTTCGTATTAATCCGGGTAACATTGGCTCTATGGAGCGCGTTGATGCTGTTATTGAGGCAGCTAAAGAGGCGAATATTCCTATCAGAATTGGCGTTAACGCTGGTTCTCTTGCTAAAGAATTTGATACAAGACAGGATATGACCCTTGTCGAGAAACTCGTGGCATCGTCAAAGTCTTTTGTTGAGCACTTTTCTTCTCGCGGTTTTGACGACATTGTCTTGTCTGCAAAAGCTCACGATGTTCCCACTACACTTGCGGTATATCGAGCGCTTTCCAAGGAGCTTCCACAGATTCCTCTGCATGTAGGCGTTACAGAAGCCGGTGCGTTAAGGCAGGGAACGGTAAAGAATTCTGCTGCGGTGGGCATTTTGCTTGAGAGCGGTATTGGCGATACCATGCGTCTCTCTCTAACGGCCGATCCCGTAGAAGAAGTCCACGTAGCATGGGAGCTTCTTGCGGCTCTTGGTATGCGTCGTATTAAGCCGGAGCTGGTGAGCTGCCCTACCTGCGGCAGGTGTGGCGTTGACATGATTCCTATTGCAGAAGAAGTTACCAGACGTCTGGATGGCGTTCGTGCTCCAATTTCTGTAGCAGTCATGGGATGCGTTGTTAACGGTCCTGGTGAGGCTAGGGGCGTTGACCTTGGTGTAGCCTGTGGCAAAGGCCAGGCAGTGTTGTTTGAAAACGGCAATCCTATTAGAAAAGTTCCTGAAGATAAAATTGTTGATGAGCTATTCGCCGAAATAGAGAATCGTTTTGGCAAAAAATAAGTAAACTATACGTATTACTTCATATTGAAAGGAAACTATCTTGAAGCACTGGATGCGCATGTCTTCTTTGTATGCACCAACACTCAAAGAAGATCCAGCTGAGGCTGTACTTGCAAGTCACCGCCTGCTCCTTCGTGCTGGCATGATCAGAAAGACCGCTGCAGGTCTTTACTCTTATCTACCACTTGCATGGCGCTCTCTTTTAAAGATTGAGGCCATCATTCGTGATGAGATGGACGGTATTGGTGCTCAGGAGATTCTTGTTCCTATTATGACCCCTGCTGAGCTCTGGGAAGAGTCTGGTCGTTGGGATGTCTATGGTGATGAGCTCATGCGTATGCACGACCGTCATGATCGTCAGTTTGCTCTTGGCCCAACTCACGAGGAAACCTTCACAGACCTTATAAGAAACGAGCTCAAGAGCTATAAGCAGCTTCCTGTAACGCTCTATCAGATTCAGGATAAGTTCCGTGACGAGCGTCGTCCACGCTTTGGTCTTATGCGTGGCCGTGAGTTCATTATGAAAGACGGATATTCCTTCTCGGCAAATCAAGAGTCGCTGCAAGAATGCTATGACCAGGAGAAGGTTGCTTACCAGAACGTTTGTGATCGCACGCGTCTTAAGGCTCTGCAGGTAGTTGCAGACTCTGGTCAGATTGGTGGAGACACCTCTGTTGAGTTTATGGCGCTGGCAGAGGCTGGCGAGGCAAGCCTGGTCTATTGCGATTGTGGCTATGCTGCAGATACTGAGGCAGCAGCTGCAAAGATTAACGTAGAAGAGCGTGAGTCTGGCAAGATGTGTGAGATTCACACCCCTGGTATTGGCTCCATTGATGATGTAGCTGAGTTCCTTCACGTTTCACCTGCAGCAACTCGTAAGGCTCTAGCTCTTGTTGACGGAAACGGTAAGCCAGTTGTGTGCTTTGTTCCAGGCACACATGAGCTCAATGAGGTCAAAGCTGAGCACGTCTTTGGTGACTATCACATGATGACCGATGAAGAGCTTGAAGAGTATGGCCTCATTAAGGGCTTCATTGGACCTGTTGGTCTGCCTGAGGGCATTCGCGTTATTGGAGATCTCTCTCTTGAGGATACTCAGTGGTGGCTCTGTGGCGCCAATAAGGCAGACTACCACCTTGATCACGTTGAGCTTGGTCGCGACTTTGAGATTAACGAGTGGAAAGACCTTGTCACTTCTCAGGAGGGCGATATTTGTCCTGAGTGTGGTCTTCCTCTGCATGCTGCTCGCGGTATTGAGGTTGGCCAGGTCTTCCAGCTTGGCACCAAGTACTCTGCGGCCCTTAACGCCACTTTCACCGACGAAAACGGCGAGGATAAGCCTCTGGTTATGGGCTGCTACGGCATTGGTGTTTCCAGGCTGCTTGCTGCTGTTGTTGAGCAATACAATGACGAGAAGGGCATCAAGTGGCCAGTCTCTGTTGCTCCTTATGAGGTTTCTGTTCTTTGTCTCTCTGACAAAGACCCAGAGATTTGGGATGCTGCAGGTGCAGTAGCTGACGCCTGTGTTGCAGCTGGTCTTGAGACGGTTGTTGATGATCGCGCAGAGCGTCCTGGCGTTAAGTTTGCAGATGCAGATCTTATTGGCTTCCCATGGCAGGTCATTGTGGGCAAGAAGGGTGTTGCAAACGGCATCGCAGAAGTCAAAGAGCGTGCTACCGGTGAGCGCTTTGAGGTTGCCCTTGATGAGGTTGCTTCTTGGTTGGCAGAGAAGATCCTTCCAGAGCGCGAGCTTTAAAATATACAACCAATTACAAAATTGTCGAGAAAAACAGAGCTTTGGTTTGCTATAGTATTTCCCGCACCACGTTCGGGGAATTAGCTCAGCTGGGAGAGCGCATGACTGGCAGTCATGAGGTCAGGGGTTCGATCCCCCTATTCTCCACCACGCATTCTGGCGGCGGCATCTGTCGCCGCTTTTTTCTTACGGGCTCATGGCGCAACGGTTAGCGCAGGGGACTCATAATCCCTGGGTTGGGGGTTCAAATCCCTCTGGGCCCACCAAATACACATGTGGCGAGAAACCCCTTGGTTTTCTCGCCATTTCTTTTACCGAAACACTCTACCGTTCAATGATTCGATTACTTAATTTATATAAAAGACGGGTACAATAGCCAAAGTGATATTTGATAGATAGGGGATATATGACTCCTGAGACTCGTAAAATGAAGCTCTTCAGTCTGGCGCTTTTGATTGGCGGACTTTTAGGTCTTGTTAATGTTGCGGTTCTTGTAATTGGTGCTGGTCCATCAATTGATTCCGCTCTTCTTTTGCTTGCAAGTATGATCTCGCTTCTAACTGGTGGTTATGCAGCTAGAGAGGCTAATGTACCTAATAGAGCTGTTGCTGCTTATCCCATGATTTTTGGATCATGCGTTGTATTAGCTGCTATTGTTGTTGGACAGTTGGTGCTTAAACCATCTGTTACCTTGCAGTTTATTGAGCTGTTTGCACTTTTGGCAATGGCCAGCGCTATTGCCCGAGGATCTCATAAAGTTAAAAAGTCTCTTGAAGCCAAGTAAGTTATTTTGTTGACGTCGTTTTATTTGTTCTAGCTCCTCTTGTGTACGTTTTTCTTTGTGAACTGACTTGTTGGGGGTTTGTATGGATCGTGGAACTAAGTTGATGATGGCGCTTTCCTCTATGCTTGGTGCGCTTGGCGTTGCTGGAATTGTCATCTTTGCCTTCTCAGTTGGCTATGGTCGTTTCTCTTCAAGCATGATTGTGCTTCTGCTGTGCAGCTTAATGGCAGTTTATTGCTGCTATATTCTTCAGAAATGCATCAGCTTGGCTAAAGACTTTGAGAAAACCCACGGCATTGTCCGTCTTGTTGCTGGTATTGAGCTCATTCTCTTTACCATTGAATGGGTTTTTGTCTCGCAGCTTTCATCTCAGCCTATGGTAATTACGCCAATGATTCTTCAGCTTATCTTCCTGGGAATTATTCTTGTCCAGATGAATAAAGCTGTGTCTACGTATTCACCTTCAAAAAAGTCAAAAGCTAGAAATTAGTGTCATTGTTTGTTATTATTGCTAGTCGTTCGGGCGATTGGCTCAGGGGTAGAGCACTTCCTTCACACGGAAGGGGTCGCTGGTTCAAATCCAGCATCGCCCACCATAAAAATTTAAAGGCCTAGGTAACTGGGCCTTTTTTGTTAGTACTTAGTTACAGTAATGACTAATATTTATTGCCAAGCACACATATTAGAGCTTCCCTTATATACTTGAGCTCTAGGAAAGGGGAGATGTATGACAGATTCAACTAACAATTCCAGCACTCTTAATCCAGTCGAGCAGTTTGATATGTATGTTGCTCACGTTGGCATTAACGCAAGCAATGCGGACGAGGCAGAAAAGATTGCCAACCTGTTTACCGCTCTTATGGGACTTCCAACTATTGAGCAGCCACCCTCATTTTTTGCAGGGACCCTGGTAGAGGTCATGAAACAAAATGGCCGAGGCACAAAGGGTCATATTGGCTTCCACGTTAACAACATCCCAGCTGCCGAGAAATACTTTACAGGTCGTGGCTTTGAAATCGATGAGTCATCTAGAAGGCTTAATCCAGATGGCAGTACATTTTTGGTCTATTTCAAAGACGAGATTGCTGGCTTTGCTATTCATCTCACCATGGATAATTAGGCTATTCCATCAATCTTATTGACGATTTTTTGGCGAGAAGATCTTTCAAGTAGAGGGGTCTTCTCGCATTTTGTGTGTGAATGGATAGGGAATAGCTGTTTATAGCTAATTCTTATTGTTGACGATATGAAAATTTAATAAATTGCAATTTAGAATGCAGTTTATATTCATTTTAATGATATTTTCTTTTATCATTTGATTTGGATATTTGTAATCCTTTATGGATTTGGAAGGTTTGAAGTGAAAAAGTTCAAGTGTGTAGCAGCGTTAATTCTTGTTGCGCTATGCTGCGTAATTGTTATCGGAGCTCCAAAGGTTGCGCTTGCAGTAGCAGGTCAAAATCAGCTCACGGTTAATGTTACTGATGACTATTATGGTCAACCTGTTGATGGTGTAACAATTACAGTGACTAATACAGTTACCGGTACCAACGCTGCAACTATGATTACTAACCAAAACGGTAGAGCCCAGACTAGCCTTGCTAACGGAAGTTATAAGGTTGAGCAGACAACGTTTAAAGCTGGATATGTTATTGATCACACAGCTAAAAACGTGACTTTCTCCGCTCCTGCTGGTAGTGATGGCGATCCTCAGACCATTAACTTTGAAAATGTCCATATTATGGGTCAGCTTTATGTTGGTGCTGAAGATATCCAAACCTCTAGTACTATTAATAATATTCAATTTGACATTGATGATGAATTTGGAAATAGAATTGCCTCAAATGTTCCAGGTGGACAAAGCGTTACCGTACCAGTAACAGGAAGTTACACGGTTACACCAAAAAATTATCCTACTGACCTCGCTTATAATTCCGATGCTGTAATGATTGATTCTGTCTTTGCGTGCACTCCAGGTAGCATCAATGGCATGGTTCCTCTTCATGCAGTAACATTCCCTTATGATTCAGATACTTACCTCTTTGAAGAAACAACTCGAGCAACAATTAAATTACCAATAAGACGTGGAAACATTATCGTGAGAGTTGTTGACCAATACGGAAACCCCATTGCTGGAGCTACTCTAAAAGCAACTCCTTCCTATGCTCCTCCTGCTGGAATCCCATCACCAGCTTGCCCTCCTTCTATGGGTGGATTTAATACCCCAGATCCAGCTTATTTAACTGGTACTAGTGCACCTCGTGCTATGACTCAGGATGCACCAAATCCTGGTGTCCCTTATACACAGACAGGTGAGTTGGATAGGGATAATGACGGTAATTATCTGCTCACAACTGGTCCTGATGGCACTGTAATTATTCCTGATTATCTTGTTGAGAGACCATCTACCATTACTCAGTTGACCACCCTTGATGGCTATACCATTGATGATCCTAATCCACAGGTTGGTGAGATTACTGGCTCTAACGAAACAACTACGGTTACGTTTGTAAATCGTAGGCCAGAGCCACCTGCTCCAGAGCCACAGCCAGAACCTCAGCCAGAACCTCAGCCAGAACCTCAGCCAGAACCTCAGCCAGAACCTCAGCCTGAGCCAACTCCTGAGCCTCAACCACAGACTCCGGAAAAGCCTAAGACTCCAAAGAAAAAGAAGGCTGTTCTTCCAGACACTTCTGACATTTCTGGTATCTCTTCTTTAATTGTTGGAATTACAGGTACATTAAGCTCTCTTGCTGGTGTCTCAATGTATCTGAGCAAGAAACGTTTCTAAGACTACAGGATTTATTGAATCTGTTTCAAAATTTGTTTATGTCTATCAAGTGAACAACCTGTGCATTTAGTAATTTGTAAATGTATGGGGAGTTCACTTGATTTTTATAAGGTGAGTACAGATTTCCTCAGTTTTGCCAGTTAAAAATTTGAAATAATTGTGTTTAGTCTTGGATATTATCTTTAATTTAATGTCTAATTCCCTTACTATAGATAGAAGTATTTACTAGTACGGTTCGGTTTTAAGGAATTGAATTGAAACGATATAAAAACATTGTTCTTGCTATTCTTGTTGCGTTGACGCTTGTTGTGTCAGTTATTACTCCAAGAATTGCTCTTGCAGACTCTAATGAGATTAGTGCTCTTGCTGTTGATAAATACACACGTGAACCAATTGAGGGCGTACATGTTGTAATTTATCAAGGTGGTTCTACCATCGTGGCCGAGGGAGACACAGACGCTGATGGTTACTTTAGACCTTATCTTCCTCTTCCTGACGGTGCTTATAGAGTTGAACAAACCACTTATAAAGAAGGCTATGTTCCTCAGGTCGACTCTGTTTCTTACGTTTTTCAAGACGCTACATATGGTTTAGGTGAGGTGGTCGTTGCTGAACTGGAGAACCAGCCAATTTTAGGCAATATTATTGTTAAAGTCGTTGACACAGATGGCAATCCTATTGCCGGTGCAACTCTTAAGGCTACTGCCGCAAACGTTGCTGGACCTCGTATCCCAACACCTCCATTTACTCAGACCGGTATTCTCACCATGGAGGCTGACGGAAGCTACTCTCTTACAACTGGTGCAGATGGCTCTGTTGTAATTCCTAACCTTATGGGTAACACTTCCACTACCATCACACAGCTCACCACCATTGATGGTTACCAGATTGATACTACGGTTCGTGTTGGTCAGATCACTGGTACAAATACTACTGCCACAGTAACTTTTGTTGATCCTCGTATTCCTGCTCCAACGCCTGCACCAGATCCAACACCTGCTCCAGAGCCACAGCCTGAGCCAACTCCAGCACCAGAGCCTCAGCCAGAGACCCCAAAGGCTAAGAAGGTTAAGAAGTCCGTTCTTCCAAATACCGGTGATAATGCGCTTACGCTACCTTTGATTATTGGCGTTGCTGGTGCAACTGTTGTTGTTGCTGGTGCTGCTCTTTTCCTTCATAAGAAGCGTCAATAAATCTTCATAAGCCTGGTTTCATTTACATAATTCACCACGTAAATCAAGTGAATGACTTATACTTATCCAGTTCAGATATGTATGAGGAGTTCACTTGATTGCTCTTGCGGATAAGATTTCTAAGTCATTTGGCGGCAGAGTCCTTTATTCAAACGCAACACTTCAGCTCAATGCAGGTGAGCGTTGGGCTTTAGTTGGTCCTAATGGTGCGGGTAAGACTACGCTTCTAAAGATCATCATGGGCCTAGAGTCTGCTGATGAGGGAACTGTTACCTTTGCAAAAGACGCTACTCTTGGATACCTTGAGCAAGAGACAGAGCTCATGGGAGATAGAACTGCCCTCAACGAGGTTATCGAATCTGCCCATGAGATTAAACAGTGGGAAAGAAAGGTTAACGACCTTTCAATCAAAATTGCCGAAACTCCCGAAGGTGCAACGCTCAATAAGTATCTTGAAGACTACGCTCATGCTATGGAGCGTTTCGAGCGTCTTGGTGGCTATGAACTAGAGAGTAGAGCTCGCCAGATTCTTGCGGGACTGGGTTTTCCCGTTGAAGACTTCGATAAGCCAGCTAAAGAGTTTTCGGGCGGCTGGCAGATGCGTATCTCTTTGTCAAAACTCCTGTTACGTCGTCCTGATGTTTTGCTCTTGGACGAGCCTACTAACCACTTGGACTTGGAATCTGTTCAGTGGCTTGAGAGGTTCTTATCGTCATATGACGGTACGGTTTTGCTGGTAAGTCACGATCGCTCGTTCATGGATGCATGCGTAACGCACGTGGCGGCGCTTGAGAATCGTATGCTTGTCACGTATACCGGAAACTATTCTGGTTATCTGCATCAGCGAGAAGAAAATCTTGAGCAGCTTCGTGCTAAACGTGCAGCTCAAGAGCGCGACATTGCTCACATGGAGACCTTCATTGAGCGATTTAGGTATAAGCCTACCAAGGCAAAACAGGTTCAAGAGCGCGTGGCAAAGGTCGAGAAGATCCGTGAAGAGCTGGTAGTTCTTCCAGAGCAATCTCATCACATGCATTTTAGGTTTCCAGAACCTCCTCGTACCGGAGATACCGTCATCTCTCTTGAGGGCGTGGCTAAATCGTATGAGGATAACTTTGTCTACGATAACGTTGACCTTAAGCTGTATCGAAGAGATCACGTTGCGCTTGTTGGCCCTAACGGTGCTGGTAAATCTACTCTTATGAAGCTTATTGCTGGTAAGCTTAAGCCAGATGCGGGACAGATTAGCCTGGGCCAAAACGTCACTGAAGCTTACTATGCACAGCACCAGCTTGAAGAGCTCAATCCTGCAAATACGGTACTTGCAGAGCTTGATACCGTTGCTGCGGGCTGGACTACTTCTGAAGAGCGTAGATTGCTTGGAGCCTTCCTTTTCCATGGCGATGACGTTGAGAAACGCGTAAATGTGCTATCTGGCGGCGAGCGCGCCCGTCTCGCACTTGCTAAGATGCTGGTTTCTCCAGATCCACTGTTGCTTCTAGACGAGCCAACTAACCACTTGGACATTGACTCTGTTGACGTTCTGGAGAAAGCACTTGTTGACTTCCCCGGAACTATCATTTTGATCAGTCACGATGAGCACCTGGTCAGAGCTGTTGCTAATAAGGTTGTGGACGTTCGCGACCACAAGGTTACAGTCTATGACGGTGACTACGATTACTTCCTCTTTAAGCTGGCAGAGCTTCAAGCAGCAGCTCAGGGGGAGACGTCGAGCAAGACCGTGTCCTCGTATGGAACTTCGGGTGCAAGAGCGGTTAAGAGTGCTGGTCCAGAGGCAGGTCAAGCTGCAGGATCTTCTCGCAATGTGAAGACTAAGGAGCAGAGAAGAGCTGAGGCGGAGGAGCGCAATCGTAGAAGCCGCGCACTTAGGGAGACCAAAAAGCGTCTAGATGAGGTTGAGGCAGCGCTAACTCCTGCACACAAACGTTACGATGAGCTCATGACGCTTATGGCTGACGAGGCTCTTTATAACGATCCTCAAAAGTTTGATGAGTGCATGGCTGAATACCAGGCGCTCTCCAAGAAGATTCCTGCTCTTGAGGCTGAGTGGTTGGAGCTTTCAGAAAAGATGGAAGCAGATATTGATGAGTAGGTAGTTTTGCCAATCTTGGGTAAAATTGTCTTGTACCTATTGTCTTGTAACTAACGTCATGTTCTTGAGAGTCTTTGTTTGTACGTGCCTGTCTGCACGGTTTTTGCAGATGTTGAGATAAGGATTGTTGTGCCAACTGCTTTAACATCAGTTCCATCGCTTTTGACAACGCTTGCTGAATTTGCACTGGTAATCTTTGCCATTGTGGTTCACGAGGTTGCGCATGGCTTTGTGGCATACAAGTGTGGAGACCCTACCGCTAAAATGTCTGGTCGTTTGACACTAAATCCACTGGCACACATTGACCTGTTTGGTACGGTTCTTTTGCCATTTATGTTGGTATTGATGGGTGGTCCTAGCTTTGGTTACGCAAAGCCTGTTCCCTATAACCCCAACTACCTCAAAGATCGTCGCCGTGACGAGATTCTTGTAGCACTCGCAGGTCCAACGTCTAACATTTTGCAGGCGTTTCTCGGCGCGCTGTTGTTGCGTTTGCTCAACGCATTAGCTGTTGCATTTGGTGCGGCGTATAATCCGCTGGTAATGTACTACGTTTCTTCGCTGGTAATCTTCTACATTCAGATCAACGTAAGCCTGGCAGTCTTTAACATGCTGCCAATTCCACCTTTGGACGGCTCTAAGCTGCTGTTGTATTTTCTTGGCGAGAAAAACCGTCAAAAGTTCTACGCCATTGAGCCTTACTGTATGATTGCTGTTGTGGGACTCATGTTCTTTGCGCCTGGCTTTTTCTCGTCAATTATTGGGGGCATTTCTAACGTCATTTTGAGCCTGCTTGCGAGAATCATCTAATGTCGTACAAAGTAAATACTGCAACATATTCTGGTCCGTTTGACCTGCTGCTTCAGCTAGTAAGTAGGCAAAAAGTTGCCATCGGCTCTATTTCTATCTCTGAGGTTGCTGATCAGTACTTAGCAGAAGTTGACGCCATGGAAGAGCTTGACCTAGACGTTGCCAGTGACTTCGTGTTAGTTGCCTCAACACTTTTAGACATGAAGGCTCATGCCTTGGTGCCTCAAGATGTTTCGCTCAAAAATTCATACGATGAAGACAAGTATGATGACGAGCTTGACGGACTTTCTCCTGACGAGGCGCGAGAAGTACTGATTGCTCGCCTTATTGCCTATAAGCAGTTCAGAAATGCGGGTGCTGCGCTAGGTAGTCGTATGGAAGCAGAATCGTACATGTTCCCACGCTCAGTGGGCCCAGATCCTGATTTCTTGAATCTCATGCCAGACTATCTTGAGGGCATTACCCTCAGAAGCCTTGCTGTCATCTGTGCGGACATTGACTCAAAACGTGAGACATTCTTGCTTGAAGCAGAACATGTGGCGCCAAAAAGGCTCCCAGTGGCCCTGACGGTAGCTTCTGTGGACCGACTCACGCGCTCTAAGGGCAAAGTGACGTTCTCTGAGCTCTTAGACGGTCAAGATACGCCAGAAATTGTGGTTGCAAACTTCTTGGCAGTGCTTGAGCTATTTAAGCGCGGTCTTGTTCGTGTTCAGCAGGATGTCATCTTTGGCGAGATTGAGATTGAGCACATAGAGGGCGCAGATTCATACCAGCTTGATGAGTCGGTTCTTTTGGAACTAGAAGAACTATCTGGTGATGAGCCAGACCTTGATGGATTTAACTTGTCGCAAAATGCGCTCCAAGACGTCCAGCAAACGCTAGTATCGTTAACTCAAACGCCCGATGAAGCACAGAAAGAGGCGGAATAACTTATGGCAGAAGAGCTTACCTATTTAGATTCCGGGTCACTCAAAGGCGCACTAGAATCACTGCTTTTGGTTGCAACAGATGCAATCACTACGGCCGACTTTTCCAAGGTCACCAATGCAGCTCCTGCCGAGGTTGCCCAAGCGCTCAAAGAGCTTGCAGAGGAGTATACGCGCTGCAACAGGGGTTTTCAGCTCAGAGAGGTAGCCGGCGGTTGGCGTCTCTTTACGCACCCAGCTCACCATCAGCTGGTCAGCGATTTTGTGCTCTCCTGGGATACGCGCCGCCTTTCTCAGGCAGCGCTTGAGACGCTGGCGGTTATTGCTTATCACCAGCCCGTTACTCGTGAGGGCGTCCGAGCTATTCGTGGTGTTAACTCTGATGGTGTTATCTCTTCACTTCGCGAGAAAAACCTTGTGCGTGAAGTGGGCAAAGAGGCAGATAGGGGACAAGCCATTCTCTATGGCACAACAGCCCTTTTCTTAGAGCGCTTTGGCCTCAAATCTTTGCGAGAGTTGCCGCCGCTGGAAGACTTTGCCCCTGATGAGGAGTCCAAGCAGTTTATTCGCGAGAGACTCTCTGGCAGAAGCTTCACTTCAACGCTTGAAGAAGCCGCAGAAGACATTGACGATGAGCGCTCTCTTTTGGGAGACAGCTACGATACGCAAGAGGATGCATAGGCCGTGGCAGAAGAGCGTATTGTCCCCATGCGCCTGCAGCGCTTTTTGGCGCGCGCAGGAGTAGCTAGTCGCCGTGGCTCCGAGCGCCTGATGACCTCTGGTCGCGTTACGGTAAACGGCCAGGTAGTCACCGAGCTTGGCAGTAAGGTTGATCCGCTAGTAGATGTTGTAGCAGTTGACGGCATTGTCTGCTCAATTGCCGAGAAACCCGTCTACTTGATGCTCAACAAACCTGCAGGGTATCTGACTACTATGAAAGACCCTCAGGGTAGACCAACCATTGTGGACATGGTTCCCACTGACAGATACCCGGGACTTTTCCCTGTTGGACGTCTTGATATGGATACCACGGGTCTTTTGTTCTTTACTACCGATGGTCAGATGGCACAAGAGCTTTTGCATCCCTCTAAGCATGTATGGAAGCACTATGTTGCTCATGTAGTAGGTACACCTACAGAAGAGCAGCTCAATCGCCTGCGCGAGGGTATTGAGCTTGAAGACGGCCCTGCAGCTCCTGCAGAAGTTGAGATTGTTTCCAACGATGCCAAGATGAAGGCACTTCTCGCCCCACAGGGTTTAGGAAAAACTGGTGGAGGAGAGCCAAACTCCCTGGTCAGCGTAACTATTAGAGAAGGCAGAAAGCACCAGGTCAAAAAGATGCTTCTTGCTATTCACCATAGAGTTCTTGCACTCCACAGAGACACGTTTGGACCGCTCCACCTTACCGGCGTTAAAGAAGGTGAGTGGAGACTACTTACAGAAGAGGAAGTTTCCGCTCTGGAGCGCACTATTGGCAGAGAACCTGGCGCTTCTCCCATCATGCCTTTACATGCCAGCAAATAACTACTAGTCGCACGATTACTAAGTGCACGTCAAACAGCTTAAATACGCCCAGAGAGGAGACATAATGCAGCCATTTGAAGTTCCAGCTCAGGTTCATCGCATTTTGTTTATGCGCCACCCAGAGAGTGTAGCTAATACACAGCGCTTTTTCAGCGGCAGAAGAGACGTTGAGCTTACCGAGCATGGCGTTGAACAGCGAGAGCACGCTGTTCGTGCACTTGTTGCATTCCATCCAGATAGAATTTGGACCTCTCCTTTATCTCGCTGCAAAGACATGGCCCAGATGACTGCCACCAAGCTTGGTATTCCTTGTGAGGTAAAAGATGACCTTGCAGAGATGGATTTTGGCATTTTGGAGAGTAAGCGTTTTGCTGATGCAGAAGAGATTTTAAAGCCCTATGGCCTTACGTTTCCTTGGACCTCAGACAAAAACGGCCACTCCATACCTGCTCCAGAAGCAGAGTCATACGAGCAGGTAAGAAGCAGGTGTCGCACTATTCTTAACGAGCTTTCCAGTCTTTCTGGACGCACTGTTTGTATTTCTCACGGCGGCTATTTGCGCTCTATGATGGCAGAGATTTTTGGCATCCCAGGAAGTTCAAGCTGGAATGTGCATCTTGCAAATGTCTCTTCAATCTTCTTTACTAGTACAGGCAGTTCTGATTTCAAGCTTGGTGGATTTAATCTTGATCCAGAAGAAGTTATTCGTCGTTCCACTGAGCCAAGTTTTTACGATTTTCGTGACATTTGGGGTGTCACCAAGGGGGATAAGTAATGATTGTTGCTATTGACGGCCCAGCAGGCTCCGGAAAGTCTACGGTAGCTCGCGCCCTTTCTGATCGCCTGGATTTGATTTTCCTTGATACGGGTGCAATGTATCGCTCGGTAACCGTAGAATGCCTGCGTCAAGGCATTGATATGTCTGATACCGAGAAAATCATTCAGGTAGCACGCAGCATTAGCATCTCGTTTGGAAACTCTGTTAATGGTCAAACCGTCTTCGCTAACGGTGCAAATGTCACTGCAGAAATTCGTACCCCAGAGGTAGACAGAAACGTCAGTACTGTTGCAGCCATCCCTGAGGTCCGTGAGGCTATGGTCACGCTTCAGCGTCGCGCTGGCGAGAATGGCGATGTAGTTGCAGAGGGTCGTGACATTGGCACCGTGGTATTCCCCGAAGCTGATGTAAAGGTTTTCTTGACCGCAGACCCTGCTGCTCGTGCTCACCGCCGAGCCGTTCAGCGCCAGGGTGGAGATGCAGCCACCGGAAACGATGCCCAGGTAGATGCCAAGAGTGAGGAGAAGATCCTCGAAGACATCAAGGCTCGCGATAAGGCTGATTCTGAGCGTAAGGCAGCACCACTTCGTGCTGCAGAAGACGCTCATCACATTGACTCTTCTGCGCTTTCTGTTGAAGAGGTTATTGCGGCTATTATTGCCCTGCATCCAGGACTCGGCAAAAGAGATGCCCGCAACCACAGGGCTCCTCACCAGGGAAATGGATCAGAGAGCAGCTCTTCTGATGACGGGAAGTCTCACACGGAAGAGCCTAAGCGCTCCGAGAAAAAGTCTTCTATAGCAGCGGCATCTAAGCGTTTGCGTCCTTTTGGCGGAAACTCATTTGACGATTATTACGATACCGCGCTTGCTGATTTTCCAGCTCCAGCCAAGTTCTTTAAATGGCTGGCAGTCAGTGTACTGGGACTGATTACAAAAATCTGGTTTAGATGGCGTTGGGACAATGACCAACTCTTTGTTGGCGATAAGACCCCTCGCGTTCTTATCATGAACCATCCAACGTTTTTGGACCCTATTGTTACTGTTGTCCACCTGCTTGTTCACGGTATCCCCGTGAGAACCATCTACAAGAGTGAGTTCAACAAATTCAAACCGCTTCAGTGGGCGCTTTCTAGACTTGGCGGTATTCCAGTAGATCGCGGAACTGCCGATATGAAGGCAATTCGTCGTGCAACTACGGCACTTTCTAGGGGAGAAATGCTTCTCATTTATCCTGAGGGTACCAGAGTCAGGAGCAACACTGAACGTGGAGAAACCCACGGCGGCTTTGCGCTTATCGCCCAGCTTGCCAAGGTAGATGTTCAGCCACTAGCTATTATTGGTGCGCTTGATATTAAGAAAAAAGGTTCTCCTCTGGTTAAGCCTGTAAAGGTGTATCTTCGTGCAGGTCAGAAGGTTTCTTTTAATGATCTGACCTCTACAAAGCGTAAAGATCAGGCAAAAGAGATGGAAGAAGTGGCCATGGAGCGGGTATACGAGCTAAGAGATGCAATGCTCAAAGAGCATCCCGGAAGGAATTAGTTCGTGCCTACTATTAAAATTGCCGATGAAGCAGGTGCTTGTTACGGCGTAGAAAGAGCTCTTCAGATGGTCCAGCAGGCCGTTAAAGATGCTCATGCGCCCGTGCGCACGCTTGGTCCGCTTATTCATAATCCTCGCGTTGTTACGTCTCTTAAAGACCAGGGCGTAGAGGTTGTTGATTCCGCTTCTGAAGCTGCAGGAAGTGCGCTATTGTTGCGCACACATGGTGTAACTCCTCAAGAGGAGCAGATTGCCAAAGACGGCTGTGTTGACGTACTTGATGCAACCTGTCCGTTTGTAAAGAAAGCTCACGGAGCCGCAGAACTTCTCGCCAAGCAGGGCTATGCCGTGTACGTGGTAGGAGAGTCTGGACATCCTGAGGTAGAAGCTACGCTGGCTCACGTGCCAGGTTCTTTGGCTATTGACACCGTGGAAGAAGTTGCCGCTCAGGCGGACGCTATGAGAGCTGCAAAGAAGGTTGGCCTGGTAGTACAGACCACCATGAGCGCCGCTAAGCTCTCTGAAGTAGTTAACGCGGTGCTTCCGCTTGTTGACGAGCTTCGCGTCATGAATACTATCTGCGAGGCTACTGCGGGCCATCAGGACTCGTGCATGAGACTTGCAAAAGAGTCCGACGTCATGATTATTATTGGCGGCAGAATTTCTGCAAATACCACTCGCTTAGCAGAGATTTCCAAGCTATATTGCCCCGCAACCTATCACATTGAAGGCGCTGATGAGCTGCAAGCTTCTTGGTTTGAGGGAGCAGAGCATATTGGTATTACCGCCGGCGCTTCTACGCCGGAAGCTCATATCAATGCAGTTAAATCAGCTATTGAACAAATCGTAGGCGCCTAATATGGAACAGCGCGCAGACTACGGAAATACAAAATCTGGTGGACTTGGCGCACTGATTGAGTCCGTTGAAGAGGGTAGTCCTGCGTGGAAGGCTGGCCTTGAGCCCGGCATGATTATCGAGAAGGTCAATGGCGTAGTGCCAAAAGACCTGATTGATTGGCGTTGGGAGGCCGACGGCTCCCTCTGTGAGCTTGAAGTTTCTGTTCCTGGTGATGATGAGCTCTATGAGTGTGTGCTTGAGCGTGAGTCTGGAGAAGATTGGGGCGTTGACTTTGTTGATGTGCTCTTTGATGGCATCAAGACCTGCGTAAACGCGTGCCAGTTCTGCTTTATGGCTATGCTGCCAGAAGACATGCGACCCTCGCTTTCCATTAGAGACGACGATTACCGCCTGAGCTTTTTGCAGGGTAATTTTGTTACGCTCACTAACCTCACCGATGAGGACGTTGAGCGCATTATTTCTCACAAGCTTGAGCCTATGAACGTCTCGCTGCATGCAATCTCACCTGATGTTCGCCGTAATCTGATTGGTGCTCGTGCTGCTAGGGGTATTGAAGTTCTCGAGAAACTCATGGACGCTGGTATTGAGATCCACGGCCAGATTGTTTTGTGCCCTAACATCAATGACGGTGAAGAGCTTGATAAAACGCTTGATTGGGTGGAGGCTCACCAGCAGATTACCTCTCTGGCCATTGTTCCGCTTGGCTATACCAAAGACTCCAAACGCTTTACGCATTCGTATTCTGATGATGTGGAGCTGTCCCGCTCTGTAGTCAAAATTGTTGAGCCCTACCAGGAGCGTGCGCGTGCCTCTTTGGGTATTACGCGCTTCCAGCTCTCTGACGAGTTCTACGTAGATGCTCAGCTACCTATTCCACCTGCGTATACCTATGACGGTTATCCGCAATTTTATGACGGCATTGGTATGCTCAGAAGCTTCCTCGATGAGGCTGAAGAGGTCTGTAACACTATGCGTACCGCTCTTGACGAGGCAGATACCTATCTTTCTGCTCGTTCTCGCAAGATTTTGCTGATTGTAGGAGAAGCTGCTCAGCAAACCATCCAGACCTTCTGTGACGATTGGTCAGCTGACGGCAACGTTTCTACTTTTGCCGTGCGCAACGATTTCTTTGGTGGAGACGTTAACGTCACAGGACTTATCTGCGCCGTTGATCTTCTCGCCCAGGTGCCTGAAGACCTCACAGATGTTCTGGTAGTGCTTCCTGAGGTCATGTTTAATTTTGATAAAGTCACCCTTGATGGCATGTCACTGGCAGATTTAACCGCGCAGATAGAGGCGCGCGGCGCCAAAGTCATTATGTCAATTCCTGGTCCCACAAACATTGCCAAGTCGTGCATTAAAGCGCTCAAAGAGTGGGATTAGCCACGTATTGCTGGTATTATTAAACCAACTGAATGAAAGGTGAGACATGGCTAAGCCCATTGTTGCTATTGTTGGACGCCCAAATGTTGGCAAGTCCACGCTGGTAAATAGAATTGCCGAGAAACGCGATGCAATCGTGCACGAGTCTAGGGGGGTAACCCGAGACCGTTCATATCACGATGCTGACTGGAATGGTCGTGAGTTTAAGCTCATTGATACCGGTGGTATTGAGTCAATTAAATCGCAAGATCGCTTTGCTCCACACATTCGTGAGCAGGCTCTTCTTGCATGCGAAGAAGCAGATGTCATCGTTTTTGTGGTAGATGGATCTACTGGCGTTACCGATGAAGACGAAGAGGTTGCACGCATTGTCCGCAAGAGCGCCAAGCCCGTGTTCTTGGTTGTCAATAAGAAAGATAACCCTGCTACAGAGCAGGATGGTCTTTGGGACTTCTATGCACTTGGTTGTGGAGAGCCTCTGCCTCTGTCTGCCTCTCATGGTCACGGTACTGGTGACTTGTTGGATGACATTGTCAACGCATTTCCAGAGGTAAATGAAGAGCCAGAGGATGACGGCATTCTGAACTTGGCAATTATTGGCCGACCAAATGTAGGCAAATCTTCACTGGCAAACCGCCTGGCTAACAAGAAACGCTCCATTGTTTCTGATGTTGCTGGTACTACACGTGATGCAATTGACACCATGATTGAATGGAAGGGAACTCCCATTCGTCTTGTTGATACCGCCGGTATTCGCAAAAAGAGCCAGGTACACGAGGACGTTGAGTACTACAGTCTGGTCAGAGGCCTGCAGGCAATGGACCGCGCAGACGTCTGTCTCCTTGTAGTAGACGCTTCCATTGGCGTCACCGAGCAGGATCAGAAGCTTGCAAACATGGCTGTAGAGCGTGGATGTGCGCTGGTACTCCTGCTTAACAAGTGGGATCTTATTGATTCTGAGGCAAAGCGCGATGAGGTAGCAATCTCTGTAGAAAAACGCCTGGCCTTTGCGCCTTGGATTGCTTCCATCAACGTTTCTGCACTTACTGGCCGCGCTATTGATAAGGTACTTGCCGCTGCTCTTTCGGCTGCAGAATCCCGCGCAATTCAGCTTAAGACTTCCGAGCTCAACGAGCTTCTCGCCCAGATTAGAGAAGGCGGACACACGGTTTCTGACCGAGGCCGTCGCCTTAAGATTCAGTATGCTACTCAGACGGGCTCTAAGCCTCCTGTTATCTCGTTCTGGTGCAATGCTCCAGACCTTGTTGATGACAACTACGAGCGCTTTATTGAGAATAGACTTCGCGAGAAGTTCTCTCTGATTGGTACACCTATTCGATTGAAATTCCGTAAGAAGGTCGAATCTAACTAATGTCTGGAATTGTTGTTGCTCTGATTTTTGGACTAATTGCATTTGGCCTTGGTGGCATTCCATTTGGCCTGATTATTGCAAGCGTTCTGGCTCATGAAGATATTCGCAAACTTGGATCAGGAAACATTGGCACCACCAATGTTGCAAGAAATGCTGGTAAAGCTGCAGGCATTCTTACGCTTCTTTGCGATGCAGGCAAAGGCATTGTCAGCGTCATGCTGGTTCGTTGGTTCTTGGGAGCCCAGGGATTTACTCCTCTGGTCTCGGGAAATGATCATGCAGAGGCAGAGCTTATCGTTTCTTTTGTGTATGCTTGCTGCGTTCTTGGTCATATTTTCTCGCCTTGGCTTCATTTCCATGGCGGTAAGGGAATCGCTGTTGGATTTGGCGGTGGCCTTGCAGTAAATCCACTTGCTGCTCTTGTAGCTCTTGCGGTGTTTATTACGCTTGCCGTGCCAACTAAGTATGTATCGCTTGGCTCCATCGGTGCGGCCGTTGCTATTCCACTATTCTGCCTGCTATTTGGTATGGATCCTGTGGCAACCATTCCTGTCTTTGTTGTAGCAGCGGCAGTTATTTGGGCTCATCGCGAGAATATCAATCGTCTTAATGCTGGTAGTGAGTCTAAATTCTCTTTCGGCGAAAAGAAAAAGGACAACTAAACATGAAAAAAGTTGCTGTTATTGGTTCGGGATCATGGGGTACCGCGCTTTCAACACTTCTTGCTTCAACTTCTGATGAGGTAATTATTTGGTCTCGAGAGGCTGATGTTACCGAATCCATTAATAACGAGCACGTCAACTGCAGACATCTTTCTGATTCTGAGCTTCCACACAATATTGTGTCTACCACTAGTGAGGCTGAGGCTCTCACCGGTGTAGATGCTGTTGTTATGGCAGCACCTTCCGCGTTTTTGCGCTCTGTTTGTGCTGCTTGCGCACCATATCTTGATCCAGAGGTTGATGTTTTGATCCTATCCAAGGGTATGGAGGCAGGATCTCACAAGCTTATGCATGAGGTGGCTGCTGACGAGCTTGGAAACCCTGCAAGAATCGCCGTACTTTCCGGTCCTAACCATGCAGAAGAGGTCATTAAGCAGGGAATCTCTGCAGCCGTTATAGCATCTGAGGACGCTGAGGTTGCAAAGCGCTTCCAGGCACTACTTTATCGTCCATACTTCAGGACCTACGTTAGCTCTGATGTACGCGGTGTTGAGGCTTGTGCTGCAGCTAAAAACGTTGTTGCTATTGCTTGTGGTATTGCTGTTGGTCTGGGCAACGGTGATAACGCTCTTGCAGCCCTAATGACCCGCGGTCTTGCAGAGCTTGGCCGCGTAGTATGCGCTATTGGCGGAGACCCACTCACCTGCATGGGTCTTGCAGGAATGGGAGACCTGGTAGCAACCTGTACCTCCGAGCATTCTAGAAATAGAACATTTGGTGAAGCCTTGGTCAAGGGTAAGACGCTTCAGTCTTATCAAGAAGAAACCGGTATGGTTGTTGAGGGTGCTCAGGCTGTTATTGGTCTTTATGAACTTGGTCAGCAGATGAGCGTTGAGATGCCTATCACTTCAGCTGTTCACGCTGTACTTTACGAAGGTGCTACGCCAGAAGAAATTACTTCTCGCCTTACTAACCGCCTTCCAAATGAAGAATTTTATGGAATGACTCGATAGGAGAGTTTGATGAATAACGTCCTGGTAGCACCATCTGTTCTATCTGCAGATTTCTCCAAGCTTAAGAGTGAGCTTGATTCAATTGCAAACGCCGACTATATCCATTACGACGTGATGGATGGTCACTTTGTTCCAAATATCTCATTTGGCCCAGATATTTTCTCGTACTGCAAAAAGTCTTCTGAGCTGCCTATTGATGTCCATCTGATGGTTACTAATCCAGCTGAGATCGTGCCTCTATTCCTAGACCGTAGTGCTGACGTTGTCACTTTCCACTACGAGGCCGAGGTTCATGCTCATCGTCTTGTTCACGTTATCAAGGATTCCGGTGCTAAAGCTGGTATTTCACTTTGCCCAGGAACTCCTGTAAGCGTTCTTGAGGATCTTATCGAAGACCTTGATCTGGTGCTTATCATGACCGTTAACCCTGGCTTTGGTGGCCAAAAGTTTATTCCTCACTCAATTGAGAAGCTGAAGGCTCTTAAAGAGCTCTGCCGTAAGCACAACGCTCATCCTCTGATTGAGGTTGATGGTGGTATTAGTGCAGCTAACGCAGCTGATGTTGTAGCTGCCGGCGCCAACATGCTTGTTGCAGGTAGCGCTGTATTTGGCCAGGAAGATCGCAGTGCAACTATCCAGGCAATCCGCGACGCTGGCGAGTCCACTCTTACCGTTCAGGGCTAGGCTGCACTCTCTAGCGTCATTTGCACATAGACCACCAAGATTGAAACAACAGAAACACATTATGGATTACGTTTACCTAGACTATGCAGCTTCAGCGCCAATACGCCAAGAGGCGCTTGATGCCGAGAAAACCTATGAAGCTTCACCTATTGCAGGGGTGAACCCAAACTCTTTGCACTCGCTTGGTCGTCAAGCAGCGCGAGAGCTTGATGGTGCTCGTGGTGTTATTGCACGTGCGGTAGGCGGCAAGTTTAGAGCTCCTGACGTGATCTTTTGCTCTGGCGGTACCGAGGGCAATAACCTCTCAATTCTTGGTATGGCAGAAGGTATTCGCAACAAAGACCACAAGCGCAACACGGTGGTTTTCTCGGCAATTGAACATGATTCTGTTTTGGACCTAGCACCGGTTCTTCGCGAGAAGGGCTTTGAGGTACGAATTGCTCAGCCTAACCGTCAGGGAAAGATTGAGGCTTCAACCCTTGAGGGTCTTTTGGACCAGTCGGTAGCTCTTGTTTCTGTGATGTATGCCAACAATGAGACTGGTGTTATTCAACCAGTTGTAGACCTTGCGCGCGCTGCGCATAAGGTGGGTGCGCTTTTCCACACTGACGCGGTTCAGGCGTTTGGTCGTATTCCTCTTGAGGTAGCAGACGTAGATGCTCTGACCATTGCTGCCCATAAAATTGGTGGACCTCTTGGTATTGCTGCGGTGCTTATGCGCTCCAAAGTTCCGTTTAAAGCTCAGAGTTACGGCGGGGGACAAGAGGCTGGTAGGCGTCATGGTACCCAGGACGTTCGTAGTGCCCTCGCTTTTGCGGCAGCTGCCAAGTGGTGCCTGGATAACCTTACTCAAACGCAAGAGAGCGTTTCTGCGCGCGCTAATAAGGTGTATGAGACTCTTTGTGCTTCTCCTAAGATTAAGCCAACCACAGAGGCGTACGCTGGCAAAGATCACATGCCTGGCACGGTAAGCATTATGGTTCCCTCAATGGATTCTGAGACGCTTATCTTAAAGCTTGATCAAGCGGGATTTGAAGTCTCAGCTGGCTCTGCGTGTTCTTCAGGCTCTCTTGACGCAAGCCACGTTCTCTCGGCTATGGGTATCTCTAGAAACGAGGCTCTGGGCAGCCTCCGCATTACTTTTGACGAGCGCGTTTCTGAAGCTGATCTTGATGCCTTCTGTGCAACCTTGCTGCAGATTGTTGGATAAATTTTTCACATACTAATCTCTGCATTAGTTATGTTCTGCGTCTGATACGTCCTTATTTACGGTAGACTAGATGAGTAACCGTATATGAGGAGGCCCTATGAGTGAGTTTGTTAATCTGATGCAGCTCCAGGATATTGATTTGCAGCTGCTTAAACTCGCATCCAACTTGGCCTCAATGCCCCAGGTTCAAAAGATTAAAAACGCCCAGCTTGCAGAGAAAAAGATTGCTTCTCAGCTTAAGCAGGTGCTTGGCGTTAAAAAAGACGTAGAAATTGATATTTCTGACCTCAATGAGCAGCGCGCCCATTATGTCCTTAAGACAGATGAGGTTTCTGCTGCTGTAGAAACTGCAACTAATCATCGTGCTCTTAGAGACTTTGATCAGCAGCTTTCTTCTTTGGCAAAGAATATCGAGAAGTGCGATTTTAAACTTGCAGCAAAAACAGAAGAGCTTGAGAAGTGCAAGAAGGCTTACCAGACAGCTCAAGACTTGCAGGTAAAGCTTATGAAAGAGCGCGAGAGCCTTTCTCAGTCCCTTGAGATTGATTCTGCGGCTCTTCGCGCAGAGATTGTTGAGCTCTCTAAATCTCGAGAAGAGCTTGCAGCTCAGATTTCTTCTGACACGCTCGAGCGCTATGAGGCTGCACGTAAACGTTTTAAGGGCCTGGCAGTTGAGCACCTTGTTGGTAATGTTCCAAGCGTCTGTCGCGTTAAACTGCAACCAAGTTCATTCCACGATCTTCAGCATAGCTCTGAGATTGCTGAGTGCCCTTATTGTCACAGGATGCTTATTACATCTACAGCGTTTGAAGAATAAAGGAATTTATCGCTATGTTGGATAAAACCGCTCAGTCCTCTGTATGCCTTGTGGTGTGCGGAGGAATTGCTGCATATAAAGCCTGCGAAGTACTCAGAGGCCTTCAGAAAGCTGACTGCGACGTTCGTGTTGTTATGACAGAAGATGCAGCTCAGTTTGTAGGAAAGACTACCTTTGAAGCATTAACGCATCATGAGGTAGTGCAGTCGCTCTACAACAATGCCGAAACTCCAGTTGCTCACGTTGACCTTGCTGACTGGGCAGATTGTATGGTAGTTGTACCAGCTACTGCCAATATCATGGCAAAAATGGCTCATGGTATAGCTGATGACGCTGCAAGCACAACGCTTCTAGCTGCTCATACACCAGTTCTTGTGGCTCCTGCCATGAATACGCACATGTGGGAAAATCCAGCCACTCAGGCAAACGTGAAATTGCTGCGTCAGCGCGGCATCCAGATGGTTATGCCCGGGTCAGGCCGCCTTGCCTGCGGTTATACCGGAGATGGAAAGCTTGCTCCGGTACAGCAGATTGTTGATGCTGCACTAAAGGTCCTTTCCGGCAAAGATGCTACGTCAACCAAGCAAGATCTTGCAGGTAAAAAGCTTCTTATTACCGCAGGACCAACTCACGAGAAGATCGATCCAGTTCGCTTTATTGCCAACTGTTCAACAGGAAAACTTGGCTATACCGTAGCCAAAGTTGCCGCTCATCGTGGAGCAGACGTCACACTAATCTCTGGACCCACGCACTTGGAAGCTCCTCAAGGCGTCAACGTGCAAAGGGTAATATCTGCTGAGGATATGTATAAGGCGTGCGTAGACGCTTTTGACAACGTTGATGCTGCTATTTTGACGGCAGCTGTTGCCGACTACACACCAGCTCATCCAGCAGATCATAAGCTCAAGAAATCATTAGAGCATCTTGAGTCTATTGAACTTAAAGAAACCACCGATATTCTCGCCAGCTTATCTAAGGCAAAGAAAGACCAGGTTGTTGTAGGTTTTGCAGCCGAAACAAATAACGTCTTGGAACATGCTCAAGCTAAACTTGAGCGTAAAGGTTGCTCCATGATTGTGGCAAATGATGTTTCTAGACCAGATTCAACCTTTGGTTCAGATACAGACCGCGTGGCTTTTGTGACTCCTCAAGGTGTAGAACAGCTTGAGACTTTGCCACTGGCAGATGTAGCTTCGGAGCTTTTGGATCGTGTTTCCAAGATGCTTGAGGAGCGTGCATAGCGTGAAACCAGAAGAACTTTTTATTGGATGCCATCTCTCGGCAGGTAAGGGCTGGGAGGCAATGGGTAAAGATGCTCTTTCTATTGGGGCAACTACCTTTGCTTTCTTTACCAGAAATCCTCGTGGCGGCAACGCTAAGGCTTTAGATGAGGCTGATGTTGCAACGCTGCGTGAGCTTCTGAAGACCCATCACTTTGGACCTTTGGTTGCACATGCTCCTTACACCATGAATTTGTGCTCGGCTAAAGAGGAGACTAGGGATTTTGCTCGTCGTGCGCTTACAGAAGATCTTGAGCGCATGGAGTATCTACCAGGCAATTATTACAACTTCCATCCCGGTAGCCATGTGGGTCAAGGCTCTGACGTGGCAATTAAGCAGATTTCTGAAGCTCTTAACGATTGTCTTTTTGAAGGTCAGCATACAACCGTGCTTCTTGAAACTATGGCTGGTAAGGGTACTGAAGTTGGCAAAACGTTTGAAGAGATTGCTGCAATTCTAGATAAGGTAAACCATCCCGAGCTTATGGGCGTGTGTCTTGATACCTGCCATGTTCATGATGGCGGTTACGAAATTGTAGAAAATCTTGATGAGGTTCTAGATACCTTTGACCAGATAGTTGGCTTAGAAAAACTAAAAGCTTTACACCTTAATGACTCAAAGAATCCTCTTGGAGCTCATAAAGATAGACACGAGCAGATTGGCAAGGGCTTTATTGGTCTAGAAACCTTCCGTGCTGTGGTGACTAATCCACGCATCAACACGCTTCCTATGATTTTGGAAACTCCTCATTCTGAGCTTTCTGGTTGGGGAGAAGAAATTGCGTTACTTCGTTCTTTTTTAGGTGATAACTAGTGGGAATTCTGGTAGGTTGCGAACAAATCTCTATGGAATGGCCTGGTAAGAAGGTTCTTACCAACCAAACCATTGGCGTTAATGAGGGTGACCGTATTGGTGTTGTCGGCAAAAACGGTGACGGCAAATCAACCCTCTTAGATCTTATTGCTCATAGAATTGAGCCTGATTCTGGTAACGTAATTTGGAGAAGTGGTATCCAAGTAGGCTATATGGGCCAAAGTGATTCACTTTCTGATACACAAACCGTTTGTAGCGCTGTTGTAGGCGATACGCCAGAGTACGAGTGGGCATCTGATGCTCGCGTTCGTAAGATTATTGATGAGCTCATTGGTGACTTGGACTGGAATGGCCTGGTAGGAGAGCTCTCCGGAGGTCAACGTAGACGCTGCGATTTGGCTCGATTGCTGGTAGGCACCTGGGACTTAATGCTTATTGACGAGCCAACCAACCACCTGGACCTTCATGCCATTCAGTGGCTTGCCAATCATCTAAAGAATCGCTGGTCAGAAGGAAATGGCGCGCTCATTCTGGTCACCCACGATCGTTGGTTTTTGGACGAAGTCTGTGACCACATGTGGGAAGTCCATGACGGAGTAATTGACCCGTTTGACGGCGGCTATTCTGCCTACATTCAAGCTCGAGTTGAGCGTGATAGACAGGCAGCAGTGATGGAAGAGCGCCGTCAGAATACGCTGAGAAAAGAGCTCAACTGGCTTGCTCATGGTGCAAAGGCACGCACGTCAAAGCCTAAGTTTAGGATTGATGCTGCCATGGAGCTTCTAGCCGAAGATCCACCACTGAGAAATACGCTTGAGCTCAAACGCATGGCAGTCTCTAGGTTGGGCAAGCAAGTTATTGAAATGCATGATGTCTCGTTTGCCTATAAGAATGTCGCGACAGCTGAAGGCGCAGATCAAAGCACGCAGGCAGATGCTGCTAAACCTCAGACAGAGGTCATCAAGAACGTCGAGTGGCTCATTGGTCCTGGCGACCGCTATGGCATCTTGGGCGAGAATGGCGCTGGTAAATCCACACTTCTTGAGCTGATGACGCAGCAATTGCAGCCGACCTCTGGCGTGGTTAAGGTTGGAAAGTCTGTCAAATTTGGATGGCTTTCTCAGCAGATTGATACGTTTGCTACTAAAGAGACCTGGACGGTACTTGAGCTTTTGAGCCAGTACAAGACTAGTTACCTGGTAAACGGTAAGATGCAAAGTCCTACGCAGCTGCTTGAAAGCTTGGGCTTTGATCGCCGAGAGTTTACCAATCGCTTGCAAGACCTCTCCGGAGGCCAGCGCAGACGTCTAGCGCTTCTGTGCGTTCTTCTTGAAGAGCCAAACGTGCTGGTACTGGACGAGCCTGGCAACGATCTGGACACGGATATGCTGGCTGTCCTAGAAGACCTTCTGGACTCGTGGCCTGGTACGCTTTTGGTTGTAAGTCATGATCGCTTCTTGATTGAGCGCGTTACTGACGACCAATACGCCCTCATAGACGGCCACATTCGCCACGTCCCTGGCGGCGTTGACGAGTACCTCAAGCTTGTTGATGCTGCAAAACAGACGGCGAGAAGAGCGGGGGAGTTGTCGGGTGCACGCGGAGCCTCAGGTGCAAATGAGCCGCAGGTAGACGGGGTTTCTAGCCAGGAGAGCACGGTACTGAGCAACGCTGAACGTCGCGAGCTCAAGAAGCGCTTTGACTCGATTGAGCGCCGTATGGGCAAGGCTCAGGAGCTGCCTGAGCAGATTAGGGAGCAGATGAGCTCTGCTGATGCAACTGATGCGCAGCGTTTGATGGAGTTGCAGCAGCAGCTTAATGACGCAGAAGCTGCGCTGATGGAGTTGGAAGACGAGTGGTTAACGCTAGCAGAGAAACTTGGTGAAGCGTAAATGGGAGAGTTGCTCTCTAGGTTTGTATGGCCAAAATACGGACGCAAGAGTTTTGTCGCCTTACTTTGCAAAGCAGTTGAAGTCGTTGGTGACCTGCTTACGCCGTTGATTATTGCACGCATGATTGACCTGGGTATTCACGGGGCAAACATGTACGACATTATTCGCTACGGAATTTTGCTGGTAGTTATTGCAATAGTTGGCTTTAGTTTTACGCTTGTCTGTCAGAAAATTGCTTCAATTGTGTCTCAGCGTACAGGAACCGATCTGCGCAATGAGCTTTTTACGAAGATTCAAGAGCTCTCAAGTGCTGATATTTCTGCGCTGGGAACAGACACGCTGGTAACCCGCCTGATCAACGATGTTAATCAGGTGCAGGTGACCGTTGCTCTGGGTATTCGTCAGCTGATCAGATGGCCAATCCTTGCTGCTGGCTCCATTATTGCAACTCTTATGCTTGACGCTAAGCTTGGTATGGTCTTTTTGCTGGCAACCGTACTGGTTGCAGCTATTTTCTTTTTTGTAGCACGTAAATCTACCGCGCTTTTTACTGAGCTGCAGAAGCGCCTTGATACCGTTTCTTTATATATGCGACAAATGCTTTCTGGTATTCGTGTTATTAGGGCTTTTAGACATGAAGCAGAGGAGAAGGAACAGTTCTCCAAGGCAGTTTTGGCTCAGACGGAGACAGCAACTAAGGCTGCAAATTATTCAGCTCTTCTGAACCCTGCAACCTTCCTTGTTATGTATCTGGGAATTGCTGTGACGCTTTGGCTGGCAGCACCCCAGATTACTGCTGGCACGCTCTCTCAAGGTACCGTGGTGGCACTTGTTAGCTATATGACTAGTGCACTTTTAGCTATTAGCTACGTTGCTAACCTGGTTATTATTATTACGCGAGGAGCTGCGTCTGCGGCTCGCGTGATGGAAGTGCTCAACACTAGGCCAGCGCTCTCTGATAAAGGAAACAAGTACATCAACCTCGCTGAATCCGACTTTACCGGAACTGCTGTAGCGTTCAAGGACGCCTCGCTTGTCTACGACGGTGGAGGAGAGCCTGCTCTTTCTAACATCAATCTCTCGCTTCAGGCAGGTCAGACACTGGGAATTATCGGTGGTACTGGCTCCGGTAAGTCTAGTTTTGCCGCCCTCATCCCGCGACTCTTTGACACTCAAACTGGCTCTGTAAGCGTCTTTGGTCACGACGTCAAAACCTATACCTTTGAGCAACTACGTGCCCTTATTGGCTACGTTCCACAGAACACTTCGCTGGTCAGCGGTACTATCCGTACTAACCTCTGCTGGAAGAATCCAGACGCTACCGATGAGGAACTTTGGGCAGCACTTGAGGTTGCTCAAGCAGCAGACTTTGTGCGCGAAAAACCCGATCAGCTTTATAGCATTGTCGAGCGTGGCGGCAAGAACTTCTCGGGAGGCCAGCGTCAGCGCTTGACCATCGCCCGTGCGCTGGTGGGAAGCCCACGCATTGTCATCTTGGACGACGCTGCTTCCGCTCTTGATTTTGCTACGGATGCTCACCTCCGCGCGGCCCTTCGCAAGCTCAGCGCAACCACTACAAGCATTATTATTTCGCAGCGTGTAGCAGCGGTAATGCAAGCAGACAAAATCCTTGTTCTTGACCACGGTAAACAGGTTGGGCTGGGAACACACAAAGAACTTCTCGCCACATGCCCGCTCTATAAAGAGATCTGTCTCTCACAGCTTCGTCCTGAGGAGGTGGAGTAATGGCCGATATGTATTCTGGCGGAAGCACCTCCGCTATTGCATCAAGCGCGCCTGAGCATGGCAAGGGTGGCTCAGCAGACGTCATTTCTATGTCTGCAGCAGAAGTGACACGTCGCCTAACTGCATGGATTTCTCCCCACGGAGGTTTTCTGGTTCTGGCGGCTGTGTCATCTATTGCAACCGTTATTCTGCAGCTCTGGGTACCCATCATTGTGGGCGCCGCTATTGACCAGCTCATTAAACTGGTGCAGGGTGGCGAGGCAGCACTTCTACCAACGCTCGCTCAGCTCTCGCTGGTAGTTTTGCTTGCAAGCGCAACGCAGTGGCTTGCTTCTTGGTCTACCAACAAGCTCACCTACCTGGTCACCCGTGACCTCAGAGACGCAGCTCATGCTAAGGTGGCAAACTTGCCGCTCTCATACATTGATACGCATTCTCAGGGAGATTTGCTTTCTAGGGTTGTTAACGATGTGGATCAGCTTGGTGATGGCCTTCAGCAGGGCCTCACGCAGTTCCTTACGGGCGTGGTAACCATTATTGGAACCTTGTGCTTCATGTTTTATATGTCGGTCCCTATGGGCCTTGTAGTTGCTCTAGCTACGCCGCTCTCTATTATTGTTGCTTCCGCCATTACTAAGTACGCTAGCTCGTCTTTTGGCAAGCAGCAGGGCTATCAGGGCCAGCTAGGCGGATACGCAGAAGAAATGGTCTCCAACCAGGAACTCATTACTGCTTTTGCCCACAAAGATGCCATTATTGAGCAGTTTGAAGCTATTAACGAGAAACTCCGTGTAGTAGGAGAGCGCGCTCAGTTTGCTTCATCGCTTTCTAACCCCTCCACGCGTCTGGTAAATAACTTCATTTACGCTCTGGTGGCTGCTCTTGGTTGCATTTGCGTTTTAACGGGAGTTCCTTCTGTGCTTACCATTGGTCAGGTGCAGAGCTTCCTCTCGTATGCCAACCAGTACATGAAGCCTTTTAACGCTATTTCTGCAGTTGTTACGCAGGTTCAGACCGCCTATGCAAGTGCTCGCCGCGTGTTTGACCTTCTCGACGCAAAAGAAATCAAGCCCGATCCAGCCGACGCTGAAGTCATCCAGAATCCACAAGGCTCCATTGAATTTGACGACGTGGCGTTCTCCTACGATGCAAAGCATCCGCTGCTTAGCCACATTTCATTCAAGGCAGAGCCTGGCCAGAAGATTGCGCTTGTCGGCCCAACTGGCTGCGGTAAGACTACCCTTATTAACCTGCTGCTGAGGTTCTATAGCATTGATTCTGGTGCCATTTATGTAGACGGTTATAACACGCAAAAACTCACCCGTGCATCGCTGAGAGAGCAGTTTGGTATGGTGCTGCAGGATACGTGGCTCTTTAAGGGAACCATCAAAGAGAACATCCGCTATGCAAAGCCAGACGCCACCGATGAAGAGATTTTTGCTGCAGCTCAAAAGGCTCAGGCACACGAGTTTATCCAGCAGCTTTCTCAGGGTTACGACACCATGGTAGGAGAGTCTGGCGGATCTTTATCTCAGGGCCAGCAGCAGCTTCTCTGCATTGCTCGCGTTATGCTTGCCAATCCACCTATTCTGCTTCTGGACGAGGCAACGTCAAGTATTGATACGCGAACAGAACAGCTGGTACAGAAGGCGTTTGACACCATCATGAACGGTAGAACTTCACTGGTTGTTGCCCACAGGCTCTCTACCATCCAAGGTGCCGATTGCATTCTTGTCCTCAAGGACGGCTCAATTCTTGAGCGAGGCACCCACGATGAGCTCTTGGCCCAAGGCGGTTTCTACGCCAAGCTCTACGAGAGCCAATTTGAGGGCACTAACGCCTAGCAAGGCTCACGCTTTAGATACGCGGTCGATTGTTGTAAAGCAGCTGGTCACTTTTTGCTGCTTGATTTTGCAGTTTGATTTTGCCGCTTGTACATAGGGTTTCTCGCGGTATGTAGGTAATAAAAAAGCCAGGAAAACTCCTGGCGAGAAATTCTGGTCGGGTGGACTGGATTTGAACCAGCGACCCCTTGACCCCCAGTCAAGTGCGCTACCAAGCTGCGCCACCACCCGTTTGCTTTTGATACGATAGCATTCCAACATAAAATGAGCAAGCAATTCCCGGTAACCGTGAAGATAGAGTGGGCTAGATATGGATAACTTCTTTCAGCGTGCATTTTTAGTGGTCAAGCAGATTCCCGAGGGCAGAGTCAGTACGTATGGGCAGATAGCTCGAATGATAGGGGAGCCAAGAAAGGCTCGCTATGTAGGATTTGCTATGCACCAAAGTCCTGGCGTTGCTGGAGGCGTGCCATGTCACCGAGTGGTTTTTAAAGACGGCTCGCTAGCTCCTGGCTTTGCTTTTGGTGGACCAGACGCTCAGCGAGAGCTTCTTGAGGCAGAGGGTGTGCAGTTTCTTGAAAACGGCAAGGTAGATATGAAATGCTTCCTCTGGGAAGCATAAAAAGATGAAACATTATTTTATCTTGTGAAATGTTCTCCGAGCTAAGAAGCGCTGCTTGCTGGGTACAATCGCAGTGAGTTCCCGGTAGTTGGCACGTTCCGTTTAATGGAGGTCAAATGACGCGTAGCTCTAGCATGAGCAAGTTCTTTACTGCAATTTTTGTACTACTGGTAACGTCAGCCTTGAGTGTGGGCATTTTGTCTGGCTGCTCACAAACCGAAAACAAACAAGACCAGACTAAATCCACCACGTCAGAACAAAAAGAAGATAAGAAGGACCAGAAAAAAGAGGATTCTTCAAACTCCTCTAGCTCTTCATCAAACAATTCCAACGCTACTGGTTATGCTACCTATCAGATTCCTGAGGGATTTAGCTTTGATAACAGCCTGTATCCTGACTTACAAATCACCACGCAGATTGATAAGGATAGCCTCTGGCCAATCATTATTCGCATTGAGGGTACAGCAGATCAGTTTGATTTGATGAGAAAAGCAACTATCGATGCGGCTCAGAGAGCTCAGGTACTCGAGTCTGCGGAAGAGATTGGCAACACAGTAGACCAGGCCCTTGCACACCCATCCAACTACAACCTAACTGACTGCGCAATTCTCACTTCTGCACCAGAGTCGTACCGTAAGACCTACGTTATTACGTTTACTGTCAAGAGCCACTACGAGGTCAAAAAGTAGTTTGAACTGTACTGCTTATTAGCTTTGTTGTAACAAACATTGGCTTGCATCTGAAGCTCCGGATTCAGACGTGATAACCGCCTGCTGCAAAGCGCTAGCTAGCTTCATCTTTAGCCGCTAACTACTGCACCTTTGTTGTGGCGACTTTAATCAAGGTCGCCACAACAGTCACAACAAAAGGAACTACAGTTACACAAATAGCCCAAAAAGTGAAATACTGGTTCTCCCAAAAGGCGAAGTACGCTAATCGGCTGATTGGAATACATAAAAACAGCATCACGCCAGCTACAATCAAGGCAGGAAGGTTCCCCCTTGATAACTCTTCTTGTCTGATGCTCATTGCTGCCAGTACCGGGGCTAGGACGAAATACATAAGTACAGGAAACCCGAACTGAATCATCCTTCCTACCGATCTAGCAGGGAAATGTAGCACCCGCATCGGAATCGTTGACACCAGCATAAGAATTATATAAACCAGGCTGGGCCTTAAAGCGATAGGCACCCTTCCGAGGGTTGCTTTGATGCCAATGATGTAGCTTTTAATTAATAAAATCTTCATAGCTAAGCGGCTTACGCAAGCGGCTTATATGCGTCATCAACATTGATGTGGCAATAGCCACCAGGATTCTTCTTCAAGTAGTCCTGATGATATTCCTCAGCAAGTACGTAATTGTCCAGTGGCTCCACCTCAACGGCAAGCTTCTGACCAAACAGCGACTCCTGTTCAGACACAATGCGTTCAATAACAGGCAAATCCGCGTCGTTTGTGTAATAGATGCCGGTGCGATACTGCCTACCAACATCGTTGCCCTGCTTATTAACCGAGAGGGGATCGATAACCCTAAAGTAATAGCGCAGGATGTCATAGAGGCTTACAACGCTCTGATCATAGGTTACATGCACTGTTTCTGCATGATCTGTAGCCTTGACCTCCTGATAGTTGGTATCCAAGGTCTTTCCATTTGCATAGCCAACAGTGGTTGCAGTAACGCCCTTAATTCTAGAGAAGTACTCTTCAAGACCCCAGAAACATCCACCTGCTAGATAAATCTCTGCCATAAAAGCCTCCTTAGGCTGAAATGCTGTTATAAAAGTTTGAAGTGGCTTCGCTTTACTTCAAAGACGCCTTCTTTACTCAAAGAAGATATTACCGCGCTTAAGGCGCTTCTATCTACACCAAGATAATCAGCAAGTTGTTGGCGATTGTAGGGGATATCAAACTCCGACGAACCCGCAGCTTGCGAGCGAGTGTTCAGGTACGCCATCAATTTGCCACGTATACTCTTTGGAGCAGCATCTTGAATACGACGGCTCAACATGATGTTTTTCTGCGCAATAGAAGCCATAAGGTTTCTGGTGATAATATCCACGCCGCCGCAAATGTCACACGTTCTGGTGGTAATCTGTCGCAGGTCAAGCAGCAGAATCGCAGACGTCTCCGTGGCAACCACCGAGGTCAAAAGCGGTACGTTTCCAAGAGCTGCATATGCCTCTCCAAAGGTTTCCCCCGTATGGAAGGCCCCCATCACAGAAATGTTGCCTTGAGCATCTGATCCCTCAACATGAATAGCGCCGGAGACAACAATGCCAAACTGATGGGCTTTATCACCAGCGCACAGGATAATCTCTCCAGGCTCATAGGTACGCACCACTGCACGTAGATGCTTCAGCAAAGCTTCAAGCTGCTCAGGCTTTACCCCTTTGAACACCACGGTATTGAGCAAAAATGAGGGCTTGATGTCTTGCACGTTCATATGCTCTCCAAAAATTCCTGGATAGAAATCGTTTTGTTGTAATTACAACATACACTATTCCACATTCCTGTAATCATGAAACCCAGAAGAGCAAATCTCTTCTCGCTATATGGTTTTATGGAGAGGAAAAATAGTGGATAACAAGATGTTCTGTTTCCAATGCGAGCAGACTGCTGCTTGTACTGCATGTACCGGCGCCGCTGGCGTTTGTGGCAAGCCTTTTGACGTCGCATTTGCTCAGGACGAGCTTACCGGCGCTCTGGTTGGCCTTTCTCGCACCGAGCTTGCTGCTGGCAAGCGTTCTAACCGCGCAGATCAGCTGATTGTCGATGGTCTGTTTACCTGCATCACCAACGTCAACTTTGACAAGGGTGCTGTTGACGCAATTACCGCTCAGGTTCGTGACGAGAAGAACCGTCTAGCTGCAGAGGCTGGCGTAGAGCCTGTTGAGGATCTTCCACTTGGCGGCGTTTGGTCCGACAACGAGGACATTAGATCCCTCAAGTCCCTTATTCTGTTTGGTATCCGTGGTATGGCTGCTTACGCTTACCACGCTCGCGTTCTTGGCAAGACTGATGACGCAGTTGACGCTTTCTTTGTAAAGGCTCTTGCAGCTCTTGCTACCGAGTCCTCCGTTGACGTTTTGCTGCCTCTTACCCTTGAGGTAGGCGAGGTCAACCTCAAGTGCATGGCTCTTCTGGACAGCGCAAATACCGGCGCTTATGGCACCCCAGTTCCAACTGAGGTTCCTCTGACTATTGAGCCAGGTCCCTTCATTGTTGTTTCCGGCCACGACCTTCTTGACCTCAAGATGATCCTTGAGCAGACCGAGGGCACTGGCGTCAACGTTTACACCCACGGCGAGATGCTCCCAGCTCACGGTTATCCAGAGCTCAAGAAGTATCCACAACTCAAGGGCAACTTTGGCACCGCATGGCAGAACCAGCAGAAGGAGTTCAAGGACATCCCAGCTCCTGTTGTCTTTACCACTAACTGCCTCATGCCACCTCGTCCTAGCTACAAGGACCGCGTCTACACTACTGAGCTTGTTGCATTCCCAGAGCTCGTCCACATTGACGAGGACACAAACGGCAAGAAGGACTTCAGCGCTGTTATCAAGCAGGCTCAGGAGCTTGGTGGATACGCTGAGGCTCAGGAGCTCACCGGCATCAACGGTGGCCACAAGGTAACCACCGGCTTTAGCCACGGTGCTGTTCTTGGCATTGCCGATAAGATCATCGATGCTGTTAAGCAGGGCGCTATCAAGCACTTCTTTGTTGTTGGCGGCTGCGACGGCGCTCGCCCTGGTCGTAACTACTACACCGAGTTTGTTGAGCAGACTCCTGCAGACTCTGTTGTCCTCACCGTTGCTTGCGGCAAGTTCCGCTTCAACGACCTTGACCTGGGCACCATTGGTGGCATCCCTCGTATTCTTGACGTTGGTCAGTGCAATGACGCTTACGGCGCTGTTCAGATTGCAACTGCTCTTGCAAGTGCATTTGACTGCGGCGTTAACGACCTGCCACTGAGCTTTGTCCTGTCTTGGTACGAGCAGAAGGCAGTTTGTGTCCTTCTAACCCTGCTGCACCTTGGCATCAAGAACATCAAGCTTGGACCAACCCTTCCTGCATTTGTCAGCCCTAACGTCCTTAACATTCTTGTTGAGAACTACGGTATTGGCCCAATCGGCGATGCTTCCGAGGATCTTGCTCAGATGCTTGCCTAATTGGCGAGAAACCCCTCTCATCCTTTCCTTAAACGCCTCCTAGCTACGCGCTGGGAGGCGTTTTTTGATCGTGGATTTTGTGGATCTAACTTGGAAACCGCCAAACTCAGATAAAGATCGATATTCTTCCTTTTGTTAAGGAGGGAAAAATGAGAAGACTAACAGTTAATGACCTAAAGAATCTGAGTAAACTAATTGATCCAAAAATACAAAATAATCAAACTATGTTTGAGTGTTTTGCTCAAATCTGTGATAACTACGATAAGGTGCCTTTAACTGAAATTGAATGCCCATCTATTAGCTGGAATGCTTTTACATATGCTTTCTACATCGTTAATCTAAGGCCTCTTAAAACTCAAAATGAATTATTAGCCGCAATTGCTATATATTCTTTTTTAAATGTAAACGGCTATGATTTTGATCCTTCGCTGCAGGATCTTCTGGCTCATATTGATCTATTAAAATCTGACCAATATTTTGCTCACGAATTTTGCTCATGGATCGAACTAGAAATCATGTAATAAAGCCTTATCTCAAAATCTCCGTTTCAGCCATAAATTGATCAAAATGCCTTTCTAGCTGCTTTTCATTTGGATAAGCTTCATGATAAACAGGCATATGCAACTGCTTTTTATTGAAGTCAATATATTCGGTTTTATCCAGAAGCCTCGATAATCTAATGCGTTTACTATCGGGCTCAACTGAAAGTAAATGTGCATCAAAAAGAAGATGTAGATCAGACCTTAGAAGAATACCATTGGTAACCATTTGAGTTTTAGGTCCACGATATTGACCAATATGAGCTGCTTGTAAAACCTGAGGAACATCGTTTCCAGAGATGGCACATCTATTGGAATAGGCCTTTAGCAAATTATTTCTAAACTGAGCTTGTCCTTGCCTACGCACGGATTCTCTGAATTCCTTAATGCGCTCATCAGTGTCATCAATCTGCTCAAGCTGATTTTGAATCTCTGGCTTGAGTTCATCAAAACCTGCCGAAATAAAAGATGAATTATTAACTGTTTTGGCGTTAACCGGTCCATGGAGAGTAAACATTCCAGTAGCGCTGTTATAACGCTCTACAAACGCTAATCCCATCACTTTATATTTCTTATTTTTATCCTTAATAAATAAACCAATGGGGAGACCGTCATTTAGGCAATTCATTAAAAGTGCGTTGTACAACTTTGACTGTACTTGGTTTCCTTGAGTCTTAATATGCTCACTGTACTCAATTGACCAGGTACCATCAGAATAGTAAATTGGCTCTCCATCTTCATAAAGACCATTACCATTTGAAGTGTGGACCGAGAGAGCATACTGCTTTAATCCATAAGAAACTTTGCTTTTAGACGGACTATAGATTCCGGAATCCCTAGAAATAGGAATTCCACCAACGGTAAATCCTTTTTCTAGACGATGGGGGAGTTTATCAATCTCACTATTTTCATGATCGATAAACCACTGATAAGCGGAGACAAATTCCTTTGGAGCAACTTTAAAAGCTCTTTCAAGAGTTGGATTAAAGATCGTGCATTCTGTAATGATCTGATCAAACATCCCAGTCTCCTCACAATTAACCTGTACAAACAGTAAGTTTTTCTCGCCAACGTGTAAAGATCTTTAATCAAATTGCTTCACGAACTCCAAATATTCGATTTATTAAAGAACGTTCAAGAATGACGCTCTTCTCGATAACAGAATGTGGCATAATGCCACTGTCAAAGTAACAATTAATGTTAGTCATTAGTAGCATTTAACAGAGGGGTTTCTATGGCTAAAGTTGCAGTTATCGGTTGTACCCACGCAGGCGTTTTTGCCACTTCTTCAATCCTGGGCGCACACCCAGATTGGGAGGTTCACGTCTTTGAGCGCAATGACACGGTTTCCTTCCTGTCTTGCGGTATTGCTCTTTGGGTAGGTGACCACGTAAGCGATCCTAACAAGATGTTCTACAGCTCTCCAGAAGCCCTTGCAGAGGCTGGCGCTTACGTTCACATGACCACCAACGTCACTTCCGCAGATGTTAAGACCAAGCATGTTGCTTGGGAGGACCTCAAGACAGGTGAGACTTTTGAGGATGACTTTGATTACCTCGTAGTCACCACTGGCTCTAAGCCAATTGTTCCTCCACTTCCTGGTATTGACGGACCTCGTGTTCTTCAGTGCAAGAACTGGGCTGACGGTCGTCGCATTCATGACACCATGGCATCTTCCAAGTCCGCTATTGTCATCGGTGCTGGCTACATTGGCGCTGAGCTTGCAGAGCAGCTCTCCGAGCGTCAGAAGGCTGTTACCCTCATTGACATGCTTCCTCGCGTTCTTGCAAAGAACTTTGATAAGGCAATCACCGAGCAGGTTGAGGATGCTTACAAAGAGCACGGCGTTACCCTCGCACTTGGCGAGAAGGTCATGAGCTTTGAGGACAATGGCGATTCCGTCACCGTTGTTACCGATAAGGGCTCCTACACTGCAGATTACGCAATTCTGGGCATTGGCTTCCTGCCTCGTACTGACCTCTTTGACGGCCAGCTTGATATGCTTCCTAACGGCGCCATCAAGGTTGATGAGTACATGAGCACCAGTGAGCCTGGCGTTTTTGCAGCTGGTGACTCCGCTTCCATTATCTTCAACGTCACTGGTAAAGAGGACTACATTCCACTGGCAACCAACGCTGTCCGCCAGGGTCTGCACGTTGGTCCCAACATGCTTGAGCCAACTGCTGCATACGCAGGTACTCAGGCTTCCAGCGCAGTTCAGCTCTACAACTACTCCATGGCTGCAGCAGGTCTCACCGTTGAGGGTGGCAAGGTTCGTGGCTATGAGTATGATTCCGTTTCCATCACCGAGAACTACCGTCCTGAGTTCATGCTGACCACCGAGCCAGTTACCGCTACGCTTGTCTGGGATCCAGAGACTCGCCTTATCAAGGGCGCACAGTTCTTCTCGACACATGACGATGTTGCTCAGGCAGCAAACGTTGTGTCCGTTGCAATTGCCGCTGGAATGACTATCGACAACCTTGCAGCAGTTGACCTTCTGTTCCAGCCAAACTTTACCAACCCAGTCAACTACATTGGCTCCGTTGCTATGGCTGCCTGCGCAAAGGCCAAGTAAGCTCCGCACATAATGCACAAAAGGGAAGGAAGTCGGTAGAGATGCCGGCTTCCTTCTTTGCTATCGAGCCCGAGTCTAGCTCGATTGATGTCTGTTTTGTGTTTGCTCCGTCTTAATCCTGCGTCGCCTTGATACGGTGCCTATCTTGGCTTTCTGCTCACTACGGCAATGTAGTTAAGGTCATCCGCGTGATCATTGAAGAACGTGAACATGCTGGTGAACATCTTGGTGTTCTCGGGTTTGAGACCGTTTCTAATTACCCTCAGAGCTCCGTCAGCACCCTCATCGGCAATAAGTCCTGCCGGATTCATAAGCGTCATCTTGCCGTTCTTTGTTTCTGGGCAGAAACCTGCTGACTCAAAGAGATTCTTCCAACCTGCAAGGGTTAAAGGCTTTACGTTGACGTTGATAGTTCTTGAGAGCTCGTGGACCAACTCATCGTCTTCTTTGAGCAAAAGTACGTCATGGGTAAGGAGCACACCGCCTGGCTTGAGTACTCGTGCATACTCTTTAACCGCAGACGCTTTCTGCTGGTCAGAGAGCATAGTGAGCATAGCCTCGTTAATAACGACATCAAAGCTGTTATCAGGGTAGGAGAGATTTGTAGCATCTCCTTGTTCCACTGTTACATACTGCTCGATGTTGTTTCTCGCGATATTTTCTTTCGTCTTAAGAAGCACATCTGTATTGAGGTCAATTGCGGTTACATGGCAGTGGAATCGCTTTACTAGCTCAACCGTAGTGGTTCCAATATTGCAAGCCACCTCAAGAATTTGAGTTTCTGGCGTAATCTCCACTGAGTTAAGCAACCAATTGGTTGCCTCAATACCTCCAGGACGCAGTCTTGTCTTACCCATACGTAGTAAAAACTCGTGACCAACTTCCATACTAAGACCCCCTTCATACTATGAAAGAAATTAAGTTAGCTTTATCTAACTAATACAAGTTAACCACATCATTACCTGCGAAAAAAGCCAAATTAATTGCTATTTTTGAAACAATTTAGCAGGTAGATTGCGACAAAAAATAACCTATATGTCCAATCGTTCTTTTTGTGCATTTTCTTTAGCAGTTTATAAGTTTATAGTGGACGCAAGGTAAGGGCGACTTACTAATTTTCGCAGGTAATTGATGCGGAATACTAAGGAGGAAGTTATGTATTACTCTGCTGGAACGTATGAATCGTTCGCTAAGCCAGAAAAGCCCAAAGATGCCGACAAAAAATCAGCCTATATCATTGGAACAGGACTTGCAGGTCTAGCTGCTGCGTTTTATCTTGTCCGCGATGGCCAAGTAAAGGGTACAAGAATTCACCTGCTCGAGAAGCTTGAGCTTGCAGGCGGAAGCTGCGACGGCCGCAAAGATGTAAGCAAGGGTTTCTACATGCGCGGTGGCCGCGAGATGGACAACCACTTTGAGTGCATGTGGGATATGTTCAGAGACATTCCATCTATTGAAACACCTGGTGTCTCCGTACTTGATGAGTACTACTGGCTTAACAAGCACGATCCTAACTACTCGCTCTGTAGAGCTTCCGAGAAGTGCGGCAAAGATGCCCACACAGATAAGAAGTTCAAGCTTGATAAAGAGTCTTCACTAGCGCTTGCCAAGCTGTTTATGACTCCCGAGAAGGACCTTGAGGGCAAGAAGATTAGTGACGTACTTCCTGATTCTTTCTGGAACACTAACTTCTGGCTTTATTGGCAGACCATGTTTGCGTTCCAAAGATGGTCTTCTGCTCTTGAGATGAAGCGCTATCTTTGCAGATTCTGTCACCATATTGACGGTCTTCCTGACTTTACTGCGCTGCGTTTTACCAAGTACAACCAGTATGAGAGCATGATTTTGCCACTGGTCAGGTATCTTGAGAATCACGGCGTAAGCGTTGACTATGGTATGGATGTCAAGAACGTCATCATCAATGACACCAATGGTAAAAAGGTAGCCACTCAAATTGTTTACGAGAAGAACGGCTCACAGCAAACCATTGATCTAACCGAAGACGATTTGGTGTTTATCACCAATGGCTGCTGCACCGATACCTCTTGCTATGGCGATCAAAATACCGCTCCAGACATTAGCAACGTCAGAAATGGCGTAGGGGAGTCCTGGGATCTGTGGAAGAATATCGCCGCTCAGGCCAAGCATGGCGAGTACGGCAATCCCGATAATTTCTGCAGCGACTTTGAGGCAACCAACTGGATGAGCGCTACTATCCAGACAAAAGACGAAGAGATTATCAAGAAGATTATTGGCGTCTGCAAGAGAGATCCAAGAGAAGGTAAGGTCACAACCGGCGGTATTGTAACTGTCAAGGATAGTACCGATAACTGGTACCTCTCGTGGACCATCAACCGTCAGCCACAGTTCAGGGCACAGGACAAGGACACTGTACTTATCTGGGTCTATGCGCTGAGCACCAACAAGCCTGGTAACTTTGTTAAGAAGGCTATGCGTAACTGCACCGGCGAGGAAGTGTGTCAGGAGTGGCTCTATCACATTGGTGTTCCAACCAAGAAGATTGAGGACTGGGCAAAGAACCGCTGCAACACCACTACGTGCTTCATGCCTTACATCAACGCATTCTTCCAGCCAAGAAAGGCTGAGGACAGGCCACTAGTTGTCCCTGAGGGTTCCGTTAACTTTGCCTTTATTGGACAGTTTGCCGAGACTCCTCGCGACACCATCTTTACTACGGAATACTCAATCCGTACTGGTATGGAGTCTGTCTACTCGTTGATGGATGTTGATAGGGGCGTACCAGAGGTTTGGGGTTCTCAGTACGACATCAGAGAGCTTCTAAGGGCAACCTATTATGCTCTGGACAAGAAAACGCTTGATAAGGCGCCGCTCTCGTTTAAGGAGAAGATGCTCTTAAAGGTAGCTCTCAAGGTCGTCAAGGGCACTGATATTGAGCTACTCCTCAGGAACAGCGGACTGATCAAGTAGGGGCGCGGAGAAACCCGCAGAGACGCGGAGAAATCCGCAGAGTCAAAACGATTGACTACACGCGATTAGACACGTACAAGAAACACAAAAGTGGCTGCAGATGACACGTCAAATGCAGCCACTTTTTTACGATTCAGATATAACACTTAGAGATAAGACTATCTGTACTAGGTTGCATGCTCTGTAGACCTGTATCAATTAGTTAAAAATGCATGTGGTACGAACAGCAAGAAAACAAATTATAATTTGTAGCGACAAGAAAAATGTAATGGTTCTACATGCGACTTAAATCAAAATACGACACTATTTTGAGGAGATTATAAGATGAATGACTACTTAAAATTAAATCAAGATAGATGGAATAAGGTAAGAAATGACTATACCGAACCACTAACGCATGAAGAAATAGAAGAAGCTAGAAACAGTCCAATTTCTGTTGCATTAACGGTCGGGAAAAAAGTTCCAACAGAATGGTTTGAAAAGACCAGCGGAAAAAAGATATTAGGCTTGGCTTGTGGTGGTGGACAACAGGGTCCCGTTTTTGCTGCTAAAGGCTATGACGTAACCATAATGGATTTTTCTACATCACAATTACAAAAAGATGAGATGGTTGCTAAAAGAGAAGGCTTAAAAATCAATACCGTTCAAGCTGATATGACAAAACCATTTCCTTTTGAAGATGAAACTTTCGATATTATTTTTAATCCAGTTTCGAATGTATACATTGAAGACTTAGAAAACATGTATAAAGAAGCAGCTCGCGTATTGAAAAAGGGTGGGCTATTAATGGTCGGCTTCATGAATCCTTGGACGTACATGTATGATGCTGACGTTGTATGGGACCACCCCGATGAGGAATTACTTTTAAAGTTTTCAATTCCCTTTAATTCAAGAAAGCTTGAAGAACAAGGCAAAATAACCATAGATCCAGCATATGGATATGAATTTAGCCATACCTTAGAAGCTCAGATTAGAGGACAACTTAAAAATGGCCTTGCTATGATTGATTTTTATGAGTCATGTGATAAAAGGAATCGATTATCACAGTATGGGAATGACTATATTGCCACGCTCTGCATCAAGCTCTAACCCTATAGAGTTCTCTTCAGAACAGCCTGGACAACGTCAGAATCAAAGTCTCCCTGAGCCTCTGTAAGCGCCTCTAAGAGCTGAGCTACGCCTTCCTCATACACGCTAGGCAACAGATACTTCGAGACAGCCTTAGCCTCGTCAGTTCCGTTTTCCATGCAGCATGAGTGATGAGCAATCTTAAGAAGATCAAGATCGTTTTCGGAATCGCCGCACACAATAACTTCTTCTGGCTTAAGACCTATAGTCTCAATGAGCTTCTCGAATCCCTGTGCCTTATTCCAACCACGATAATTGATGTCAAACCAACCAATATAGGGAGAAACCAACTCAACCTCTGGAACTGCACTGGTAACAGCCTCATAGATTTCTTGCGCGCGCTTTTCATCTTGGGGTAAGAGAAGACCTCCCGCATACATAGGGATATCTTTTGGAACGGACTGCGGACCAAGCCCTGGCACAAAAGTGTTAAACGAGGCTGCAAGATGATCTACTACCTCTTGAGTGGTATCAACTATTTTCCAACAAGAGGTAAATGACGTATCTAAAGGCTGCTCAAGCGGACCTTCTTGATAATACGTAAGCAAACAATCATCCATTGGAGAAATAACCTCGTAGATCTTCTCCATCATCTCGTAGGTAAATTGTTTGGTGAAAATGAGCTTGCCATTAAAGTAGAGAATCTTTCCACTAGAAAACACGCCAGTGTCTGTCAGGGAAACGTCAGACTTTAGATAAGAAAGTGCATCATAAACTGGCCTTCCGGTAGAAAGTCCAAACGCAATACCTGCGGCTTTAAGATTATTAATTGCCTGATGAGTTCTTTCTGAAATAGCCGGAGTGTCAGCGGGTTTTAACGTTTGGTCCATATCGGAAAGAACAAGCTTAATCATCAGGGCTCCCAAGATACGTGTGCTAAGTGAGTGTTTTGTTAATTCTACCAGCAAGAGTAGAGAAACGCGTAAAAATTGCCGTTATTATTACGTTATTAACTTAAAACTACGAGATTAGTAGAGGTCCATGAATATTTACGACCACTTTGCTCACGAGGATGAATATCCAGAGCTCAACATAGAGGCAATGTCTGAAAGACTTGCAAAGGCGCTGTCGTTTAAGACGGTGTATACCGACGCGGAGACAACCGATTGGTCTCAGTTTGATGCTCTTCAACAGCACATTGTTGATAGCTTCCCGTATGTTATGACCGCAGCCTCTAACGTTGAAGTGGTTGGCCACTCGCTCCTCATTGAGATTCCGGGATCTAACCCTAAGCTTCCTGCATTGATGCTTATTGCTCACCAGGATGTAGTTCCTGTTGTTCCTGGTACAGAAGACGCATGGACGCACGAACCCTTTGGTGGAGATGTCGATGACACCTACATTTGGGGACGTGGTGCGCTTGATATCAAAGACATGCTTATGGGCGAGCTTGAGGCACTTGAGTATCTGCTTTCACAGGGTTTCTCGCCAAGGCGCTCTATCTACCTGGCATTTGGCGAAGACGAAGAGGTCTTGAGCCACGGTGCCACTAGGCTTGCAGAAGTCATGGCCTCGCGAGAAATGCGTGCAGCTTGCCTTCTGGACGAGGGCACCACTACGTTTTTTGATGGCAGCGCCTACGGTGCGCCAGAGGCTACCGTGGCCGACATCTGTATCTCGCAAAAGGGCTTCTTGAACGTTAAGCTTACTGCGCCTGGTCACGGCGGACATTCCTCTAATCCGTTTGGTGGAACTTCACTTGAGCATTTGAGCTGTGCACTTGCTGCTCTTTCTAAGGCTAAACCTCAACCTGAGCTTAATGACATTGTTAAAGAAACCTTCAAGGTTCTTGCGTCAGAAATCACCGAGGAGCCTTTTGCTTCGCTGGTACATGACGTAGATACCAATGCAGATAAAATTGCTCTTGCCGCAGCTCAGATCAAAGAGCTTTATCCGTTTGTAACCACCACGTACGCTTTCAACATGCTTGAGGGTTCAAGTAGTGCGGCTAACGTTATGCCTGGTAATGTCAGCGCAACTATCAACATAAGGCTGCTCCCTGGTGTGAGTGTTGAAAAAACCGCTGAACACATTACACAGGTGGTAGCTCAGGTTGACCCTTCCATTAAGGTTGAGGCTTTGCATTCCACTCCTGCGGGAAGAATTGATTCTCCGACTGGTGCTGGCTATCATGAGCTCAAGGCCATTATGGAGCACTACCATCCAGGCGTTACCTTTGTTCCGTCCTTTGTGTGTGGTGGCACCGATTCTGTCCGCTACGAGGGAATCTGCGATTCTATTCTGCGCATTTGTCCTTTTAGGCCAACACCAGAAGATGAGGCTAATGGCGTTCATGGCATTGATGAGCGTATCGAGAAACGCGTCTATGCTCAGGGTGTTCGCGTTCTTGTGTCCTTTGTTAAACAAATGTGCCAATAATTTGCTCTTGCGCAACTTACGTTAAAATAGACACATGTTATGTACTACAAAAAGGGGAGTGAAACGTTGCAAACTAGGCAGCAGCTAGCTAATCAAGTAGCATCCCAAATTAAAGAAGCAGCAGACGCCGATGCAGCAAAAGCGCAGGCAGAGGGAACTATTACTGATCCAGTTGGTAGTTCCAACAATCCTTCTAACGCTATTTTTACTGTTGCAAACGTCATTACCTTTTGCAGATTAATCCTTACGATTATCTTTCTTGTGCTTTTCTCAACAGGTGGAAATCGTTGGGTTGCGCTTGGCTGTTATGTAACCGCAGCTGTTACCGACTTTCTTGACGGTCAGGTTGCTCGTAGAACGCAAACTGTCAGCTGGCTAGGCAAAATCATGGATCCTATCATGGACCGAGTGCTTCTTATCACAGGTGTTCTTGGCCTCTTGATTATTGGTGAGCTTCCTCTCTGGATTCCACTCTTTGTTATTGGACGAGATGTTTACCTTACTCTTGGTGCTCTTGCAGTTCGTAAATTCCGCAGGCGTCCTATTGATGTTGTCTTTGTTGGTAAAGCAGCAACTGCATTTTTAATGACTGGATTTAGTTTGCTTCTTCTGGGTATTCCAGTAGTCTCTGGGCTTGGTCTGGTAAACGTTAGCTGGCTTCCAGGACTTAATTCTGAAAGCAGCGCTCTAGGTATCTTCTTTGTGTATATAGGAATTGTTTTCTCGGCAATTACCGCCATTGTTTATACTGTTGAAGCGGCTAAAATAGTTAAAGATAGTAAAAACACTCAAGCATAAGTTAGGTTGTTTATGACTTTCCTTCAGCACAACCATGTATCTTTGCGCCAGCTCTCTCGTAAGACGCTGGCTTTTCTTGTTAGCGTGCTGCTTGTACTTGTTCTAGCTGCTCCTTTTGCTCCTGCAACTACGGCTCTGGCAGAAAACACCTCTTCTAACAAGTCTTCTGTAACCGATGAGCCAAAACTTACTGAGGCAACTACTGCCATTGTCACCGATGCACAAGGAAACGTCCTCTGGAGCAAAAACCCAGATCAAGAGCTTCCTATGGCATCCATCACCAAGGTAATGACTGCAATTGTTGCGCTTGATTCTGGCGTTAATCTTGATGAGCCTTGTGAAATCACAGTTCCAGATCTTGAAGAAGGTTCGCAAGTTGCCGGTTTGACCTCGGACGATACGCCTACACTCAGACAGCTGATCATGATGATGCTGGTGTATTCCGCTAATGACGCAGCTTATAACATTGCTGTCAACGTATCTGGCTCTCAGCAGGCCTTTGTCGATCAAATGAACAAGAAGGCTGTAGAAATTGGCATGACTCACACGCAGTTCCAGAATCCTCACGGCCTCGATGCTGATGGTCACTATTCAACCGCGCGCGATCTTGCTCTGATGGGTCGTTATGCGCGCGAGCACTATCCACTTATCGCAAGCGCTGTGCATACCAGGTCATACACTACTACGGTAGGAGGGGAGCAGCGCACGTTCCACTCAACCGATGATCTTATGGACACCTACCGAGGTCTTCTCGGCATTAAAACAGGTGCAGAAGACTCTGGTACTGCCTTCTTGGGCGCTTCCAAGCGCGGGAACATTACGCTTTATACCTGTGTGCTTGGTTGCGAGACTACGCAAGGTCGTTTTGACGATACCGCCATTCTGATGAACTGGGCTTATCGCAATTACAATCGCGTAAGCATCCAGCGAACTGACCAGATTGTGCAGATTCGTACGAGCGAGGACAATTTCTTGCTCTCTGCTGTGGTTAAACCATCAACTTCTACCACGTATATGGCATGGCCTGGCTCTAAAGACTTCACCTATCAGACCTCCATGCTTTCTCCCAACTATCCAGTAGCTAACAACCAGCTGATTTCTTCAACTGACTGGTCCCAAGATTCCGCGCAGGTAGGCACTACCATGACGCAGGCACATCTGACGCTGTGGACTATTCCAGCCTATAACCTCTTTGACCTGTATTCGGTTGCTCCGTATCTCTTTGGGAGAAACTAATGTCTGAGCAGAAACGCTCTATCCTTCATACCGAGCTTGAGTATCTTGGCGCACAATTCTCAACCTCAACTGAAGGCTTCAACTTAGCCCAATCTTTCTATGGCGAGAAACCCCTTGAGGAAGCTCTAAAAGATTGTGCTCTTATTGACCTGAGTGGTATCGGCTACACGCTGGTGAGTGGTACATCAGCTCAAAATTTTGTGGAAGCTGTCTTTGCAGGTAAACAGCTTGAGGTAGGAGAGACTTCATTTGAGTGTGCACTTACGGGAGACGGATCTCTGTCTTCAATCGGTCTTCTCGCGCGTTCTGGTCAAAACGAGTACGTGGTACTTGATGCGTCTGAGCGCTCTCTTGTTCTAGACGAGTGGCTTTCTATCATTGCGTCAGTCGAGCAAAACGGTGTAGCTCCTTATGCAGAAGTGTCTTTGGAAGATGCAACTCCGCTGCTTACTCCACTTCTTCTTGCTGGTAAAAAGACCAAGAAGGTCCTTATGGACTACCTGGGAGAACAGACGCTTCCAGAAGACTCAAAACTTTGTAATCTTATGCTTGACCAAACAATCCCAGTACTTGTAGCCAATGTTTCAACTAAGAAAGTACCTGCATATCTGGTTATGGTTCCACCAGTACATACGGTAATTCTTTTTAGAAGCTTGCTTTCTTTTGAAACAGTCCATCCTCTTGGACATAAGCAACTCATTGAAGGCCTTAAGACCTATCTTCCATGGTTTTCAGAACTTGCAAGTAACACTAAAGTAGTAGTAGCTAAAGATAAACTTGAGGGTTGGGGTTTACTCAGAGCCTCTGATGATTTCATTGGTGCAAGGGGTGATCTTCTATGAAATATGCAATTAATGCAGTAGGTGTTCCTGCTCCTATGGGACCATACTCTCAGGGTACTACTGCAGGTAGATTGGTATTTGTCACAGGTCAAATTGCAGTTTCTGCAGAAGACCCAAAGGAGCTCATAGACGGAGGAATTGAAGAGCAGACTACTCGTGTCATACATCTTGCTCAGTCAATTCTGGCAGAGGCAGGATGCACCCTTTCTGATGTAGCTCAGACAACTATCTACCTTGCTGATATCAATGATTTGCCTAAGGTAAACGAGATTTACAGGCAGTACTTTGTTCTTCCTGCACCTGGCAGGGCAGTTGTTGAGGTTTCTGCGTTGCCTCTTGGTGCGCTCATCGAAATGGACTGCATTGCGTGTCGTTAAGCGTTATTATTATCTTGTAACCAAATTAAGGAGAAACCATGTCAACTGACGACATCAAACAGCAGTCACCAGACTCAACAGAGATTTTCCGCATGCCATCAGCTGACGCTACGGTTCCAGACCTTATGGCTCAACAAAAGCCAGCACACCCTGTCCTTACTATTGTCAAGGGACCACAGACTGGTCAGACTTTTGAGCTCAATTTACCTCAGATTTCTCTTGGTAGAGACCCAAAGAGCAGTGTTTTCTTGAATGACATGACAGTTTCCAGAAATCATGCCACCATTGATCTCTCTAATCTTGCCCTTGGTTATGCAACTATTGAAGATCTTGATTCTCTCAATGGTACCTGGGTTGATGGTGCCATTATTAACAAGGCTACCCTGCGTGATGGCTCAACTATTCAGATTGGCACCTTCCGCATGGTCTTCCATACCAGCAGAGTTTCAGCTTAAGGTTAAAGGATAGCTTTATGGCTGATTCAGGCTTTCTTACCATTGGTAAAGTAGTCAAGAAATTACAGACTCTCTATCCTGACTTGAGTGTTTCTAAAGTCAGATATCTGCAGGATGAAGGTTTGCTTACTCCTACCAGAACTGCTGGTGGCTATCGTCTGTATTCCCAAAAAGACGTTAAGCGGCTTGAGACTATTCTGTATCTGCAGAAAAGCCGTTTTATGCCACTCTCAGTTATTAGAGAAGAGCTTGATAGGCAAGATAAAAACCCTGAAGTTGAACAACAGGTCAAAACTCAGACTGACGAGGCAACTGGAGCTGAGGCTCAGGCTGCACCTGAAGCTCAAAGTTCTTCTCACCAGGCTCAACCTCAGCTTGATGGAAAGCAAGTGTCTCAGGCAATTCTTGGCGCAACGCATGCTGATGCTATTGTGGTACCTGTGGATGACCCTGAGGTTGTTCAGAAATATCACGCCATTGATCGCATTCCAGAGATTGTGGGATGTTCTGTAGGCTTTGTGCGTCAGCTTTCCGAAGCAGGCGTCATTACGTTAAAGCGCTCTCCACATGGTAGAGACCTTGTAGATGGCAAGGATCTTACGCTGATTCGCCTGTGTAGTGAGCTTCGTCACTTTGGTTTTGAGCCCAAGAACCTGCGTCAATACGTTATGGCTGCAAACCGAGAATCTAGCATGTTTGCCAAGTCGCTTGTCGTATACGCTAAAAAAGGTGGGGGAGTTGAAGTTGACCATACTGACGAGACTCGTCAGAAGTTTATGGCAGCTCTGACCCGCATGTTAGGTCTTACCAATGCGGTTAGAAATGAACTTATCACTAAATTAGTTCGTGAATCTTTTAAGGATATGCATCTAGACGAGTAATCTAGGTATATATAACTATTCATTGATTTTGATTTTGAATGTGAGGACATTGTGTCTACGTATGATTATGAGAGTCATATCATTAGCATTCCTGATTATCCAGAGCCTGGCGTTATCTTTAAAGATGTAACTCCACTTTTTAAAGATCCCGAGTGCTTCCACGCAGTTGTTGATGACATTGCAGAGCACTTTGCTGATGCGGGAATCACCAAGGTTATTGGTGCTGAGGCTCGTGGTTTTCTTGTTGGAACCCCTGTAGCCTACAAACTGGGCGCAGGCTTTGTTCCTGCTCGTAAGCCAGGCAAGCTGCCTCGTGAGGTCTACGCACAGGCTTATGACCTGGAGTACGGTACCAGCGAGCTTCAGATTCACACCGATGCTCTTACCCCAGACGACGTTGTTCTTATTGCTGATGACCTGGTTGCTACTGGCGGCACCTGTGTTGCTTGTGCGCAACTTGCCGAGAAGGCCGGTGCAAAAGTAGCTGGCTTTGCATTTGCGCTTGAGCTTTGCTATCTGCACCCAAGGGAGATTATTGGCAAGTGCTTTGACCAAGAGGTCTACACCCTTATTAAGGTTCAATAAGCTGAATCACTTACATCATTCTTACTTTAACCTTACAATGTTGGCTGACAAGACTACGTGCTTGTCGGCCATTTGTCTTATTTACATAAGCATTTTGTTAATGACAGTAAACTTGTTTGCAATACATAGAATTTCTCCATAATTGCAGGTCAAAGATAAATTTATGTAATGATATTTGCCCGCTCCATGCTATATAACTGCACAAATAGTCTTTGAAATTTGTATGAAATGTCATTTTCGGGGTAAACTATTCAAATACTCGATAGGGTAGCTTCCTATTTACACGGGTTTCTCGCTAAGAAATCGGCGAGTTGACTTTGATTTTTTATCAAATGAGCTATCCTAGATGGCAAAGCAAAGCAACACGTTGCCCAATTGATTTCGTGCTTTGCGGAAGGAGCTTATATGTCACAGCGCCGATCTTTCACAAGACGAGACGCTCTCTTATTTGCAGGTCTTGGTGTAGCTGCTACGCTGCTTACCCCAGCCAAGCTATTCGCAGACCCACAAAGCGATCTTGAGGCCGCATCTGCCCAGCTAGACTCTCTTGGTGCAGCTCTTGCAGAGGCCATGGATAACCTTAACGAGAAAACCTATGCACTTGACGCTACCAACAACAAGATTGGTGAGGTTCAGGAGCAGATTGCAGAGACTACAGACCAGCTCAATAAGCAACGTCTTGTCCTTTCTGCAGCAATGAAGAGTGCTTATAAGGCAGGCCCACAGGAGACTTTGGACTTCCTCCTTGGAGCATCTAGCCCAGAGGACTTTGTCAGCCGCGTCTACTATATGGACCGCACCAGCAAGCAGGAGGCTGACTCCATCAATACCGTCAAGGCTCTTGGTGACCAGCTTCAGGCTCAGCAGCTTGAGCTTCAGGCTGAGCAGGAGAACCTTCAGGCTCAGGTCGCTGAGATGAAGACCACCGCAGATGGCCTTCAGAGCCAGGTTGCAGAGGCTAAGGCTTACTATGATTCCCTTGATGCAGAGGTAAAAGCTCAGCTTGCTGCTCAAGAGGCTGCATCAGCTAACAACAACGTTGCTTATGCAATTGAGACTGTTACTCGTGAGACTCCTTCTAACAGCTCTGAGTCTAACGACAGCTCCTCTAACGATTCCAGCTCCAGCTCTTCAAGTTCAAGCTCCTCTAGCTCTTCTAGCTCCAGCAGCTCTAGCAGCTCCAGTAGCAGCTCTAATTCTGGTGGTGGGTCATCATACTCCGGCGGTGGCGGTGGCTACCCAGCTGCAGGCGGTGGCGTTGCTACAGCTTATGCTTGCATTGGCTACCCATACGTTTGGGGAGGAGCTTCCCCTGCTACAGGCTTTGACTGCGGCGGCCTGATTTATTACTGCTTCCTCGGCTACCGTGCAGGTACCGCAGGAACCATTGGCCGTGCTATTCGCGCTGCTGGTAACTGGCATGATTCCCTAGACGAGCTCAACTATGGCGATATTGTCTTTACCCGCGCAGGCTATGAGCACGTCGGAATCTACATCGGCGGTGGCCGCATGATTCACGCAGCTAACGAGTCTGTCGGTGTTATCGAGGGTCCTGTTTATGCTTGCTATGGTGGAGGACCATTCTCCGGCTAATCAATAGCCAGGGACACCAGGTGCACTCGCTACGTACAATTTCTGTACAAAGTTTTAACTCACGCACGTAAAGTCGTACAATATCCAAGTACGCTTTACGTGCTTTTTTATTAGCCATAGACTGCTAGGGGAGATTGTGGCGTTTCATCTCAAACATAAAACAAACATTATTGAGCGTCACTTTTCTCGTAGATTTCAGGTAGCCCTTATTGGAGAAGGCCTGCTTGTTGGCCTTCTGGGTGGTGGCGTAGTCACACTGTATCGCCTTTGTCTTTCTTTTGCAGAAGCTCAAATGCGCTCCATTACTCAATCAATCGCAGGTAATTGGCCGTATATGGCTCTCTGGTTTGGTGTTCTGATTATTCTTATGGCGGCCGTTTGTCTACTCATGAAGTTTGAACCCTACACCGCTGGCTCTGGAATCCCTCAGACCAACGCTGAGGTCATGGGATCTGCCGATATGCCTTGGTATCGAGTTCTTCCTGTTAAGTTTATCCAGGGCGTTCTAGTTGCCTTTGGTGGCCTTTCTATGGGACGAGAAGGCCCAGCAGTCCAGTTAGGCGCTGTTTCTGGTAAAGCGGTCTCAAAATTCCTTAAACGCAAAAGGGGAGAAGAACGTCTTCTGGTAACCTGTGGCGCTGCTGCGGGTATGTCAGCCGCTTTTCATGCCCCTCTTACGGGCACACTTTTTGCTATTGAAGAGATCCAAAAGGAGTTTCATGCTCCACTGATCATCTCGGCAATGACCGCATCAGTAGGCGCTGACTTCCTGGTTTCTAACGTCCTTGGCATGAAGCCTGTCCTTCAGCTTCCATACGTGGCACCATTACCTCATGTCGACTTTGCATTTGTTCTTATCGTCGGTTTTACCTGCGGTTTATTAGGAGCGCTCCACAATAAAGGAATGTTCTTTGCCCAGGGGCTGTACAAAAGGATAACTAAGTTTGCGCCTTTCTCGAGGCTCATTATTCCATTCATGCTAGCTGGAATTATGGCTTTTACCTGGCCAGATCTTCTTTGTGGTGGCGATGCCATTATCGAGAAAATCAAAGAGCCAGCAACGCTCACTGAACTCATGGTTATAGCGCTTTTACTGGGTAAATACTTCTTTACCACAACATGTTTTGCTGCTGGAACGCCTGGCGGAACTCTCTTTCCAATGGTTGTCATGGGAACACTTGTTGGAACACTGTTTGCCCTGGTAGCAACCCATGTTTTTGGCATACCTATGGCATATGCACCAAACTTTATTGCTATGGGCGTTGCAGGCATTTTTGCCGGAGCAGTAAGAGCGCCAGTCACCGGAGTAGTGCTTATATTTGAACTCACAGGTTCTCTTGAGGCTCTTATGGCTATGTCTGCAGTTGCAATTGTGTCCTACGTAACCGCAAATATCCTGCGTGTTGACCCGTTCTACGAGCACTTACTTGCAGAATTTTTGGCTTCTCAGCAAGGGGAGCCTAAACCAACACTTGATTCTGGCGAGAAAATCCTTCATGAGTTCACTATTGGTCAAGGAAGCCCCATTGAGGGCAAATTGCTCCAAGATATCCCATGGCCTGACAAAGTGAGGGTTGTAACTATCGATCGTGCGGGCTTGGAGATTATTCCAACCGGCCAAACTGAATTGATGGCACTCGACAAGATTCTTGTAATTTTTGATGAGATGTATGAAAGCGATGTCATGATTAAATTGAATGTCATGACCGACTCATCGGTATAGCACTTATCGCTGTCGCATACATTACAGCAAAGGAGAGGGCCTCAAAATCCTTCTCCTTATTCTTCAATTCATTAGTTTACATAATATCGATTATCAGACTTTTATATAATAGAACAGAATTTAGAGGTCTTATACGTCTATATATCTAGAATACTTTATCTTGCATCGGCTTTTATATCCTACGTCTCATTACTTCAAAATTTGAGCCTCTGAGAGCCGTTTTAAGCCACGATATTAATTACTTATGAGTAATTACACCTATAGCTCTATAAGCTATGTTTGAAGACATAATAAATTTAATGACTTTTCAATTTGATAAGGTGGCAACAATACTGAATCTTTTATTTATAAAATGACTTTCTTTGTATCTCTCTCTAAAACTAATTTTTAGAACTGAACGTTTTTATAGTTATACATATTGATAAATCATCTTGGAATAATTTAATAACAGAGCTTTATATAATCAATGTATTGATGATACAAAATTACACCGCATCATACTTCATTGTATGCTTTTGACCTTTTACTCCCCTTTTATATATCAAATAAGCAATCTACCTGCATAAATATAATAAATAGGCAGGTAGATTAGGTAAAAATTCTTCTATACAGTCAAACAATATATAATAATTGTACATCCGAAAATCACGGTCTTAAGGAAACATACTATGGAAAAACAAGCACTTCTCGCCCAATGGCTTCATGAACAAGAAATTGCTCATATCAAGGGATGGGATTTCTCCCATATTAGGAACAGATATAAAGAAGAGGATGATCTTCCATGGGACTTTGGAAGTATCATCAAATCCTATCTACACGATACTGATTATCTATTAGATATGGAAACGGGTGGTGGAGAATTTCTTTTGTCTTTTCTCACCAATCCTAAACAGACTGCAGCAATTGAAGGTTATGCTCCAAACATCAAACTGTGTGAAGAGAGACTCCTTCCTTTAGGGATAGACTTTAAGGCAGCTGACGGAGGAGATGAGCTTCCGTTTGAAGATGATTACTTTGATCTTGTTACCAACAGACACGGTAAATACAACATACAAGAACTAAGAAGAATTCTTAAAAGTGGAGGTATGTTTCTTACGCAACAGGTTGGCGCTGAGAATGACAGGGACCTTGTAAAGCTTCTACTAGGAGATATCGAACTTCCCTTTCCTAAAGCTTATTTAAGTATTGCCAGACAAGAATTAATAAATAATGGATTTGACATTATTGAGGAAGCTGAAGCCTATAGGCCAATAGAATTTTATGATGTAGGTGCTCTTGTTTGGTTTGCAAGAATCATTGACTGGGAATTTCCATACTTTGAAGTCAAAAAATACCAAGAGAACCTCTTTAAAGCTCAGAAAATTATTGAACAAGATGGCGTAATCAAAGGAAAAATTCATCGATACTACTTTGTGGCGAGGAAAAAGTAATATATCAACGCAATTGACACTATGATTCCAATTAGAGACAGTATTGATTTGTTCTTCTCGACGTATTTAGAAGATGGGCTACAAAAAAGTATCAGGCAACTATAGATTTTCGGAGACAACCATGAGAATTGAACATATCGCATTGTATGTAAACGATATAGAGGGTGCCCAACAGTTTTTTGTGAAGTACTTTGGGGCAACATCTAACGACAGCTATCATAATCCTCAAACGGATTTTCGCTCATACTTCCTTTCCTTCGATAAAGGCGCACGACTTGAAATCATGAACAAACCTAACATGTCAGATTTACCAAAAGCGATCAACCGCACGGGATACGCTCATATTGCATTTAGTATCGGAAGTAAAGAAAAGGTAGATACCCTCACTGCGGAGTTGAAAGCAGACGGCTATGAAGTCATCAGCGGACCAAGAACAACCGGAGATGGCTATTATGAAAGTTGCATTATTGCCCTTGAAGACAATCAAATTGAAATTACGGTTTAACTAAAAATTTGAATGGATAATATCGGATATGAAGAAAACAATTTGGGATTGGTATGCCCCGTTCTATCGCCAATCCATGCTTCCTGATAAAAAAGCATATCAATGGATGTACGATCGTATCTCACACGTTGTAAAAGACAAAACTGTTCTTGAAATTGCAACTGGACCAGGACTTATAGCAAAACATATTGCCTTTGTAGCAAAGAGCATTACTGCAACAGATTATTCTGCTGATATGATTAAAGAGGCTCAAAAGGATACATATCCAGAAAACCTCACCTTTGAAATTGCTGATGCTACTTGTCTCCCCTATGCAAATCAGTCTTTTGACGTTGTTGTTATTGCAAATGCGCTGCACATCATGGAACACTCGGACAAAGCCTTACAAGAGATAAGACGTGTCTTAAAAAATGGAGGCATGCTAATTGCTCCAAACTTTGTCAATCATACTGAAGTTAATACGTTCTGGAAATCTTTTCTAAAAATCGTCGGTGTTAGTTTTGAGCACCATTGGACAGAAGATACTTATCCTCAGTATCTTGAATCACAAGGATGGAAAATAGAATTTTCTAAAACTATTGTAGCTAGGCTCCCTCTATGTTATGTCGAATGCAGTCAAAAATAATATAGACCACTTATAAATAATGTATTCTTTTAATAAATTGTATCAATCAAATGCATGTTCTCTCAAAAGGATTCACCGTGGATGACAAGCTACAGATACAGCCCGGAACAGCACAAGAAACACTTATTATCCCACTTTATGCCCGAAAGAAATGTGGTGACAAGTTTCCTGAACTCTACGCAGACCCTGCAGCAACAGAAATTTGTAACAGATTAGATTATGATTTTTCAGAACTCAATAAGAAATATGACACAACGTTCTATGAATTTGGCGCACTTGAAGGTGCCATGCGACAGCTCGACATAATGTATGAAATAAACGATTACCTCAGAAACCATCCAAATGCCTCAATCGTATGTCTTGGGTGTGGACTCGATCTTGACAGCAGGAGATGTGGAAACCAACAAAACAAAATATTCAATGTGGACTTTCCAGATGTTATTGCCATGCGAGAAGAACTGGCAGGCACAAATCCAAGAGAAACCAACATTGTCTCCGACTTGACGGACCTCTCTTGGATGGATCAAGTTGATGCACGCAATGGCGCTGTTTTTTACGCAGCAGGCGTCTTTCACTATTTAAAAAAAGAAAACGTCAAAGCTATTGTCTTAAAAATGACTGAACTTTTTCCTGGATGTAGACTCGTCTTTGATACGGTTGGAACTTTAGGCTACAAACTCATGATGAGAGTCATCCTAAAAAAGCATGGAATGAATAATTTTGGCAATCTGTTTTACACCAATAATTCAGTAAAAGATCTCTCCTCCTGGTCAGATAAGATTTCCGTTTCATCCAAAGGATACATGCTGGGTTATTACGATATGAAATTACCAAGTATCAAAGGTATTCATCGTCTTCTGGCAAACATCGGAGACAATATAATGCACATGCAGATTGTTAAGATAGAATTGCTGTATTAAAAGTACTAAAAAGCTTAACAGGCTCAGGGAGTTACATGAATATTGCCCTTATAAAACCAAGCGAGAAAACCAAAGCACAGCTCTTTGACATGCTTGAAGAATGGACACAAGACATCGAGGCAAACCATACAAACTCTTCTCCACGAAGAATATTTCTGTATGACTATCATAATTTCGAACAGTATCTAGGTTTCTTAGAAACCAAAGAAAAAACCTCAGACGGAAGAGTTCCTAGTACGACCCTCTTTTGTTTTGACTTTGACAGAAATATCTTTGTTGGCGCAGTTGATATCCGTCATTATCTTAATGATGGTCTTCTTTTAAGTGGTGGACACATTGGAGATGGTATCCGTCCAAGTGAGAGAAGAAAAGGATATGCAACGGCAATGATTGCTCTTGCGCTCAAAGAATGCAAAAAATTAGGAATTGACCGTGTTTTAATGTGTTGCCGTAAAGATAATATTGGCTCGGCAAAGTCCATTATTAATAACGGTGGGATCTTAGAAAATGAAGTCTTTGATGAGGATGGTATTCTCACCCAAAGATATTGGATTACTCTTTAGAGGTTCTTCTCACTTGTCTACAAGGCTTGATATACATTGAAATGGATTTATTTATATATTCATATTCCCATATGAAACAAAGGATAGCCTAATGATTCAAGATGAGCTCTTTGCACTTCAAGATACAGAATATGCCTCTTTTCAAAGTAAACTCATGCCCACTGTTCCAAAAGAATCAATTATTGGCGTGCGCGTTCCTCAACTCAGAAAGCTTGCAAAAAAACTTGGAAAAGCAAAGAAGCTCAAGAGTTTCTTCTCGCCCTCCCGCATGACTACTACGACGAAAACATGCTGCATAGCCTACTTGTTTCCGAGATTAAAGACTTTGACGACTGTATCTTAGCGATTGATGCATTTCTTCCTTATGTCGATAACTGGGCCGTGTGTGACATCTTGTCGCCGCGGGTTTTCAAAAAGAATCGTACACGCCTTTTAACTGAAATTTCGAGCTGGGCATCTTCGAGTCATGTATATACCTGTCGCTTTGGTATAGAGATGCTTATGACCCATTTTCTTGATGAAGATTTTGACTCAAAATACCTTGAGATTCCTGCGCAAATTCACTCAGACGAATACTACGTTAACATGATGATTGCTTGGTTCTTTGCAACGGCTCTAGCCAAACAGTGGGATTCTACACTACCCTATCTTGAAACCAAAAAGCTGGACACGTGGGTATTTAATAAAACGATTCAAAAAGCATGCGAAAGTTATCGAATTACCAAAGAACAAAAAACTTATCTTAGAAGTTTGAAATAGTACTTTGAAAATAGCTGATATGGCTTTTTAGTAGGCTATCTAAATATTTAGGGGATCGAATAGATCGATCCCCTATCAAATATCTATCAAATATGAAATAAGAATTTATCCTTCAACAGGCTGTCCAAGATATGAGGCTACAGAAGTTGCGGCAATGGCACCGTCTGCAGCTGCGGTAATAATCTGTCGTAATGGCTTCTTATTAAGGTCCCCTGCGGTAAAGAGACCAGGTGTCTTAGTAGCCATACGCTCGTCAGCAAGGACATATCCCTGCTCGTCAAGGTCTACGAGGTCTGTTAGAAGCTCGGTTGAAGGCACGCGACCTACCAAGACAAAGACGCCAAAGCTGCCCTCATCAAAGGTCTCTGTGCGCTCTTCTCCCGTCTGGTTATTACGGAACGTAATAGAGGTAAGCAAATCATTGCCATCAACTGCAGTGATGCTGGTCAGATAACGAATCTCTGTCTTAGGATTCTCCTCGAACTGCTTAATTGCAGTTGCGTTAGCTCTTAGGTGATCCTTGCGGACAATAAGAGTTACTTTGTCAGCAAAACGAGCCAGGAACTGAGACTCCTCTACAGCGGTGTTGCCGCCGCCGATAACAAATACCTGCTTACCGCGATAGAACATTCCATCGCAGGTAGC